>NZ_CP013264.1:1090000-1377500 GCF_001456115.1 Sphingobium baderi
GCCCTGACGCTGCTGTTCATGGGCCTGAACCTTGCCACCAACGCCTACCCTCATCTGAACGACGCGAAGACGATAGCGGCGGCACTCAGCTTCACGAATATCTTCGTGGGGACAGAGCAACTGACGCCCAATGCCTGGAGCCTCAGTTTCGAAGTCATGTTCTACGCGCTGACATGCGCTACGGTTTTTTTTACCCTTCATCGGCCCAGCCGCGCGGGCATGATCGTCAGCGGCGCGATCTGCCTCTGTTTCCTGCTGGTATTTCCCATCGCCTGCTTCTTTTTAGGCGGTATCGCGGTTCGGCTGCTCCATGACCGGGGGATCACGCCACCGGCCGGGATGGCGCCCTTCCTCGAGGTGATCGCGCTCATCTGCTTCGCACTTTACGCGTCCATGTCCTGGTTCGCCTATGTCCCGGCCGACTTCGCCAACCCGATCGCGCTGATGATCCTTTCGTCTAGCCTGATCTATTTCTATCTGGCGGTTCTGCCGACGAGCCTGACCACGCTATGCCTGCGTTCAAGCCAGACGCTCTATATAGGAACGGTCAGCTACAGCCTCTATCTGGTGCATCCCTATACCTATTATCTTTGCCGGATGGCGTTCGATCGGCTGGGCCTTTTCACCGAACATCAACTTGCTTCCATGACGCTTTTCTTCGCGGTGACCACGCCGGTCACACTGATCGCGACGCACTTCGTGCACAAGACGGTGGAGATGATGCCTTATCGCTGGGCATTCGGGCAGAAAATCTATCGAGGGCGCGCTTCCGATACGCAGGTCGCGAGGGAAGCGGATACAGATAGAAGAGCGCCCAGCGCAGCGGAAGGCTAGGCTATATGCATCTTGCGGATCGGGTTCCGGCGAAAATGCCGCCCATCGCACATGTGAAGGTTGCGGACCTTGCGCCCGGAGCCTTGGGCCAGTGTTTTCACGACGGCGCGGTGGCAGTGGTGATAGAGGGCAGCGCGGCCGTGGCCTCTCTCTGGCATGGGCTTACGACGCAGAATGCCGACATGCCCTGGACGGCGCCTCTGTATGAATTGTCGGTCAATCTGCAGGCCCATGACGATCTGACCGAAACGCTGGGCGACGTCTTCTATTTCAAGCCTGGCCGCCATGCCTATATCGCCCGCAAGATCGAGATCTGCGTGGAAGGGCAGGAACTGGTCGCCCGTCCCACGACATTTCATGGTCGTCACGGCAACTGGACCATGGGCGCGGAGCTTCGGGAAGAATGTTGGCGGTTTTCCGCTGCGATCATGGAAGCGATCGCCCCTGCCAGAGGAAGCCATGGTCCCTTTCGCGCGGTCGTGCAGCAGCTAAAATATCATGAATCAGTCGCCGGGCATGACGCGCTGTTCCAGATGATGCACAATTCGCTGGGGTCATGGGGGCGCATCGGATATCGGCTCGACCAGCGCAGGGAGGAAATGCGCGGACCGCTGGGTCGGCGGGGGATATGCGATGCCCTGGCGCTTTTTTCGCTGATCCCTCTGCTGCGGTTTCCGATCGACGGATTGAATGGCGCGGCGGCACATCTGGACAAGCGCAGCATGGTGCCGGAGGGATACAGGCTGATCGTCAAACCCCATGTGGACACGCGCTATTTTTCCGCCCTGTGCGGGTCTCGCCACAACCTTCGAACGGAGGTTTTCGTCGACGGCCAATGGGTGCTGCTGCCCATCAACCAGGATGACATCGTGGTCTTTCCCGGTTCGGCGGCGAAGAGCGCCTATGGCATCGCGCCAACCTTGCATCGCGTCATTCAGGCCGATGACGCATCGTTGCCGATCGACGATCCCGGTCCTTCCAACATGACGCTGCTGCTTGGGGCCAAATGATCCCGCCCGTGCGAAACCCATTTGTGCAAAGGAGGTAGCCCGTCGGCGCGCTCGCGATGGGGAGAACCCTTGGCTAGCCTGCAAAGGCAACAGTGCAATATCATTGAAATGCCAGGCGGACAGGGAGACCAGCAGGTGCCGGCAAACAGCATCCGATCGCTCCACCGATCATTCGGCAAAAGCATTGGCCGGCTTGCGCCCGAATGGGTCGTGGAAAGATACAGGCACTGGACGACCGATGCCTATGTCGTTTCCTTTCCCAAAAGCGGGCGGACCTGGTTCCGCACGATGCTGGGCACTGCATTGCAGCTTCAGTTCGGAACGCGGACGGTCGATCCGACGTCCGTCCACCTGATGTGGATGTTCGATCCCAATGTGCCGAGGCTATTGTTCACGCATGACGTGAACGCCCATCTCAACCATGTGGATAGCATAAGCTGGGACGGACACAGATACCGCAGCAAGAAGACCATTCTTCTGGTGCGTGATCCCCGCGACACCATCGTGTCACTCTATTTCGAGATGACGAAGAGGGTGGGGGCCTATGACGGTCCGATCGATGCGTTCATCCGACAGGACGCGGGAGGAATTGCCTCTCTCGTGGCATTCCTCAACAGCTGGATACGCAATTTACACCGCGTCCGTGCCTCGCTCCTTCTGACCTACGAAGATTTGCACAGGCAGCCTCATACCGCAGTCCGCACCGCGCTGGATTTCATAGGTGCCCATGATGTCAGCGATGAAAATATCGCGGAGGCGATCCGCCTGTCTTCCTTCGAAGCCATGCGCCGGATGGAACGCGCGGGCGCCGTTCAGCATGTCCGCCTGCGTCCCGCCAATGTCGACGATCCTCAGTCCTACAAAGTGCGGAGCGGTAAGATCGGCGGCTATCGGGAAGTCCTTTCTTCCCGGGACTGCGCCTTTCTCGACGATTATATCGCCACGCATCTCGATGCCAGACTCGTCCGCTACAAGGAGTCGATGCTAACCGGATGAATGTCCTGGGAAATTGTCAATGAATCTGGCAATCGGTCCCGATATTAACAATTGGAACAAATAATTTTATTTGTTTCTTTATTGTTTCCATTCGATATTGCTTTATCAAAGCGACGTGATGCTGAAGGGAGCAATATGCGTTGCGGCAGTCACTTCAAGCTTTCGGTAATCGGGCCGGAAAAAGGATGTAAAAGCCTTCAGTCATGTCTGACAGGCAGCGCATTTCAGATCCGGGTCTGGACCTTTCCGCAGCTTTTGGAACTATTGATGGATGTCGAGGACAATCCCGACCAGATTGTCATCTTGATCATGACCGACGAACGGTCCGCCCTTATGGCCTGCCGATTATTGATGCAGCGTCTCTCAGGTCCCCGGTTATTATTGATATATGATTATCCGCAAGAATCGCCTGAGACGTCCGATTGCCTTCCTGCTCCTTCGGCGCTCCCTGCTTTCTTGAAATCCCTGCTCGATTGTCTCGGTGATGAAAAGCTGACGAATATCGCGGAAAACCCGATCGGCCAGGAACCGCCCAGCCAAAATCCGCTGTCGATGCGGGAGATCGAAATCCTGTCCTGTCTGGCCCATGGTCACGCGAACAAACGCATCGCTCGCGTACTCAACATCGCCGAAGCGACCGTGAAGGTGCATGTGAAGGCTATTCTGCGAAAACTGCACCTGACGAACCGGACGCAGGCCGCCATCTGGGCCGTGCAGCAGGGTTTCACGTGGAAGCCCGAAGCGCCTTCCATTGTGGAAGCAGCTCCAGCCCAAGAGCGGTCTCCGCTGGTCGAGCAATCGCCCATAATCCTGCCGACAGAGTTTCACTGAAGCTCATATATCCGCGATTCGCGCTCCGGGTCCTATCGTCGCGGCCCGATCATCTGGATTGCGTAAGGGGCAGTCGGCTATCGAAAGGCAGCCGCATCCGATGCAACCGTCGAGTTGGTCGCGCAAACGGGTCAGCAAGGCGATGCGCCGATCGAGATCGCTCCTCCAGTTCGCGGACAGCGCAGACCAATCCTGAGCCGTCACGGGCCGCCCGGCGGGCAAGGCCGCGAGCCGCTCCCTGATGACCGCAAGCGGAATGCCGACGCGTTGCGCGATCCTGATGATGGCGATCAACCGCAGGACGGAACGCGGATAACGGCGCTGATTGCCGCGCGTCCGCCAGCTTTCGATCAGACCCTGCGCCTCATAAAAATGCAGGGTGGAGACCGGAACGCCCGCTCGCCGGGCTACCTCACCGACGCTAAGTTCTGGACCCTGTTCCTTCAAACTCATAGGCTTGCCATGGCGCCTTTTTTCAGGTGGAGCGAAAAACCGCTTTACCTCAATAATAGTTGATGTTCTATGGAGGCGCTCCTGAGTTCAAACATGGGGGCAGATTTTGGAAACGGCAGAACGCCAGACGGACCAGCGAGCGATCGCGTCATGGCGCAACATGGCAATAGCCGTGGGTATTATAGCCCTCATCTTCCTGTTGCTTTTCGCCTGGAGAAGCTGGCGCAATGCGGCTCCTGCCGCTGCCGGTCCGCCACCCACCGCCGTTGCCGCCACGCTGATACGGCCGGTGGACGCGCCGGTTTCGCTGGAAGCGGTAGGGTCGTTACGCGCCGTAGAGGAAGTGATGCTGGCGCCCGAAGTGGCGGGACGCGTCACCGCCATCCTGTTCCAGCCCGGCGCGCGGGTGAAGGCGGGCGCGCCGCTGGTGCAGCTATATGATGCGCCAGAGCGGGCGGATCGTGCGGCGGCCGCAGCGAAGGCGCGATTTGCGGACGCACAACTGGCACGCTCTCGCGAATTGGTGCCGGGCGGCGCGGAGTCGCGCGAAATGCTCGACCAAAGGCGGGCCGAGCACGATCAGGCGCTGGCTTCGGTCCGGCAGCTGGACGCCCGCATCACCCAGAAACGGATCGTTGCGCCTTTCCCCGGCGAACTGGGTGTGCGCCGCATCAACCTTGGCCAATATCTTAATCCGGGCGACCCGATCGTCAGCCTGACGGCGCTGGACCGGCTCTATGCCGATTTCACGGTGCCGCAGCAGGATCTGTCGCGCATCAAGGTCGGCGGACCGGTGCGCCTGACGTCGGACGCTTGGCCCGGACGCAGCTTTGCCGGCCGGATCACCACCATAGAGCCACGGATCGGCACGGACAGTCGTAACATCATGGTACAGGCTATGGTTGCCAATCCCGACCGTGCGCTTCGTCCCGGAATGTATGTAAACGCTGCGCTGGAATTGCCGGTGCAAAGAGCGGCGCTGATCGTTCCGACAACGGCGATCCAAACATCGGCGTCGGGCGACAGCGTCATCGTCATTCGGGGAAGCAATGCGCGGCGACAGGGTAAGGCCGAGGCCGTATCCGTTATCACCGGGCGCCGTATCGGCAACAATGTGGTGGTGACCCGGGGACTTAAGGCCGGCGATGTTGTGGTAAGCGAAGGACAGCTTCGCATCCAACCGGGCGCTGACGTGCGCGTCACGCGTCTTGTTCCCGCGACGGAGCGCTGAAGGCCATGCGGTTCACGGATATCTTCATACGCCGCCCGATACTTTCCATCGTCGTTAGCCTGCTGATCCTGCTGGTGGGGAGCATATCCTTCTTCCTGCTGCAGCTGCGGGAATATCCGAAGATGGAAAGCGCGACCATCGTGGTCGATACCAGTTATCCGGGCGCGACGCAGGATGTGATGCAGGGTTTCGTCACCACGCCGATCGCGCAGGCGATCGCAACGGCGAACGGCATCGAATATCTCACATCGACCTCTACCCAGGGCAAGAGCCAGGTGAAGGCGAAGCTTGTGCTCAACGCCAACGCTGATCGTTCGATGACCGAGGTGCTCGCGAAAGTGCAGCAGGTGAAATATCGCCTGCCTCCCGGCGCGACCGATCCTGTCATCACCAAGATCACCGATGGCGCTTCTGCCATCCAGTATATCTCCTTCGTCAGTGATACGCTGACCGTCCCGCAGATCACGGACTTCGCCACGCGGGTCGCGCAACCGCTCATCACTGCGGTGCCTGGTGTGGCGGCGGCGGATATCTATGGCGGGCAGACCTTGGCGATGCGGATATGGGTCGATCCCGACAAACTGGCTGCGAGGGGATTGTCTGCGGGCGATATCGCTGCGGCGCTCCGGGCCAATAATGTGCAGGCCGCGCCGGGCCAGCTCAAAGGCGCGGACACTGCCATCAACATCACGGCTCTGACAGACCTGCGCGGGCTGGACGATTTCCGAGACATGGTGGTGAAGTCCGGAGCGGACGGCGTTGTCCGCTTGCGTGATATCGCGACTGTGGAGATCGGCGGGCAGAATTACGACACGATGGCGCTGGCCAATGGCAGCAGGGCCATATTCATTGCGATTTCTCCTACCCCCGACGGTAATCCGCTGGATATCGTCAAAGGCGTGCAGGATCTCCTGCCCGGTATACAGCGCGTGACGCCGCCGGGCCTTGAAGTCTTCAACCAGTTCGACGTGGCGCATTTCGTCCATGCCTCTATCGACGAAGTGCTCCGCACCTTGGTGGAGGCGATTCTGATCGTCGTGATCGTGATCTTCCTGTTCCTGGGATCGCTGCGGGCGGTGCTGATTCCCGTGCTCACCATTCCGCTTTCGCTGGTTGGCACGGCCGCCTTGATGCTGGCCTTCGGCTTTTCGATCAATCTGCTGACTTTGCTGGCGATGGTGCTGGCGATCGGGTTAGTCGTGGATGACGCCATCGTGGTCGTGGAGAATATCCATCGCCATATCGAGGAAGGTCTGACCCCCGTGCGGGCCGCGCTGATCGGCGCGCGGGAGATCGTCAACCCCGTAATCGCGATGACGATTACGCTAGCGGCGGTTTATACGCCTATCGGCCTGATGGGTGGTCTTACCGGCGCGTTGTTCAGGGAGTTCGCCTTCACGCTGGCATCGTCCGTCATCGTTTCAGGCGTGATCGCGCTCACCCTGTCGCCGATGATGAGCAGCTATCTGCTGAACGACAAGGTCGCGGAAGGAAAATTCGCCCAGCGGATCGAACATGGCATGGCGCGGCTGATCGCAGGCTATGACCGGTTGCTGGGCCGCACGCTCGCCGCGCGGAGTGCTGTGCTGGCGATGGGTGTCGCTATGCTGGTGGGCATTGTGATCCTGTTCAGCGGCGCGCAGCGCGAACTCGCGCCGCAGGAGGATCAGGGCTTCGTCCTCGTCCAGACGAAGGGACCGCAATATGCGAACATCGACTACACGGCCCGCTTCGCGCAGGATGTGGAGCGGATGTTTCGCCAATTCCCCGAATATGTCTCCACCTTCATCACGATGGGTATGGATGGGATGAACAGCAGCTTCAGCGGCATCATCCTCAAGGAATGGAACGAACGACCACGGGGCGCCGATGCGATCCAGGCGGAACTCAACGCCAAGGGCAGCGCGATCACCGGCGTTTTCGCCACGGCCTTTCAGCCGCCGCCCTTGCCTGCGGGCAGCGGTGGGTTGCCCGTGCAGATGGTGATTCGCTCGTCCGAGGATTTTCCAGCCCTGTTCACCAGCATGGAAAAGCTGAAGGGCGCGGCATGGTCGAGTGGGCTTTTCGCTTTTGTCGACAGCGATCTGGCTTTTGACAGCCCGGAAGCCCGCATGGTGATCGATAGGGCCAAGGCAGGCGAGATGGGGGTGAGCATGGATGCCATCGCTTCTACGCTGGCGACGCTCGTGGGAGAGAATTACATCAATCGCTTCAACTGGCATGAGCGGTCCTATGATGTGATCGTCCAGGTGCCGCGCGAACGGCGGCTAACGCCGGACAAGCTGGGACAATTTTATGTAAAGGCAGCATCGGGAATATTGGTGCCGCTCTCCACGGTCGTGCGGATCGACATGCATCCGCAGGCGAACCGCCTACCCCAATTCAACCAGATGAACGCAGCCACCCTGTCCGCCGTGCTGGCCCCTGGTGTCACCATGGGGCAGGCGGTCGATTTCCTGAAGGGGCAACCCTTGCCGGCAGGCATGACCGTGGACTGGCTGTCGGACAGCCGCCAATATGTGACGGAAGGGGACAGGCTGACCTTCTCCTTCGGTTTTGCGTTGGTGGTGATCTTTCTGGTGCTGGCGGCGCAGTTCGAGAGCTTCCGCGATCCGCTGGTGATTCTGGTGACGGTGCCGCTGGCGGTGTGCGGGGCGCTGGTGCCGCTCTACCTCGGCTTCACCACGCTCAACATATACACGCAGATCGGGCTGGTTACGCTGATCGGCCTTATTTCCAAGCATGGCATATTAATGGTGTCCTTCGCCAATGAGATACAGCAAAGCGAAGGGCTGGACCGTATCGCCGCGATCCGCAAAGCCGCGGCAATCCGCATGCGGCCGGTGCTGATGACGACAGCGGCGATGGTGGCGGGTCTTGTCCCGCTGCTCTTCGCCAGCGGGGCGGGTGCGGCAAGCCGCTTCGCGATCGGCATCGTCGTCGTCATGGGCATGTTGATCGGAACGCTCTTCACCCTGTTCGTGCTGCCGACCATCTACAGCTTCGTGGCGCGCGATCATCGCGCGGCGGCGGGCGGTCCTCGTGCCCGGCAGATCGCGGAGATGGAGGCGACCCATGCATAGCGCCAAGGCCGCGACGCTCGCATTGACGCTGTTCGCGAGCGGTTGCGCCGCCGGGCCGGACTATCAGCCGCCCGCGCCGCTGCCCACCGTTGCGGGGGCCTTCATCACGTCTGCGCCGGGGACGCAATCGGGGGAGGGCCAGGACAGATGGTGGCGCCTCTATGACGATCCTGTCCTCGATCACCTGATCGAACAGGCACTGGTCACCAATACCGACCTGCGTGTGGCGGCCGCGAATCTTCGCCGGGCGCAGGCCGTTTTGCAGGAATCCCGAATGGCGCGCCTGCCGTCCACCGACTTGAACGGTGGTGTCAGCTATGGCGATGGCTTCGGTCCCAATGCGGGCGCGCAGTTCGCGGGCAGCGAGCAGCAATGGTCACAATCCGGCAGCTTGGCCGTCGCATGGGAAGCCGACCTGTTTGGTCGCGTGCGCCGCTCGATCGAAGCTGCGCGCGCCGACGCCGCGACTATTGCTGCCGCCCGGGATCGCGTCGTTGTCGTCGTGGTGGCGGAAACGGCGCGGGCCTATGCCGACGCCTGCACCCTGGGCGAAAGCGAAGCTATTGTGCGTCAGTCGATCCGCATTGCCCAGCAGGGACTGGCGCTGACCCAGGCAAGGTTTGCGGCAGGTTCGGCCGCGACCTTCGATGTCGAGCGTGCGGCTGGAGCATTGGCGGATGCACGGGCTGCGTTGCCTCCGCTGGTCGGCCAGCGGCAGGCGCGCCTGTTCGAACTGGCCACCCTTGTCGGAGGCATGCCTGCCGACATCCCGGTGGAAGCGCGGGATTGCATTCGTTCGCCCGCGCCGGTTGCTTCCATTCCCGTTGGCGATGGCGTTGGCCTGCTGGCGCGGCGGCCGGATGTGCGGGAAGCGGAGAGGCGCCTTGCCGCTGACACGGCGCGTATCGGCATAGCGACAGCGGATCTCTATCCCCGCATTTCGCTGGGCGCTTCGGGCAATTTCTTCCGCAACGATCAAGTCAGGGGGAGCGATGCCTTCAGCTTTTCAGTAGGTCCGCTGCTTTCGTGGAGTTTCCCCAATATCGCCGCGGCCCGGGCACGGGTGGCGCAGGCCGAAGCGGGCGCGCAGGCGTCGTTGGCGACATTTGACGGAGTCGTGCTCGGCGCGTTCAAGGAGGTAGAGCAGGCGCTGGCCGCTTATGCCGCGCAGCAGGGGCGTCGCGATGCGCTTGCCGAATCCGTGACAAGGGCGGAAACGGCGCATCGCCTGGCTGAAAGGCGCTACAGGGCGGGGGCGATTTCGTTCCTCGATCTGCTCGACGCGCAACGGCAGTTGGTTCAGGGCCGCATTGCGCTGACTGGCTCTATGCAGGCGCTGGGATCGGCCCGCATAGACCTGTTCAAGGCGCTGGGCGGCGGATGGCAGGCTGCTGCCCCGAAAGCCGGGGATTCAGACAGGCGGGCTGGCAATGCGGATAGCGATATTGACGTTCGAGGGGTTCAATGAACTCGATTCCTTCATAGCGGCCGGGATTCTAGGCCGGATGCGCCCGCAAAGGTGGGAGATCGGCATCACCTCTCCCACCGAACGGGTGACATCTATGAACGGCGTCACGATCGTCCGGCAACAGCCACTGGACTATGCGGCGGAGGCCGACGCGGTCCTTATCGGCAGTGGCGTCAACACACGCCGGATCGCGACGGACGTCGACATGTTGCGCCGCATCCGGCTGGACCCGGCGCGCCAGTTGATTGGCGCGCAATGTTCCGGGGCGCTGCTGCTCGCCAAGCTCGGCCTGATCGGAAAACTCCCCGCCTGTACTGACCTCACCAGCAGGCCCTGGGTCGAGGATGCGGGTGTGGAAGTGATCGACGCGCCCTTCATTGCACATGGCAATGTGGCGACGGCGGGCGGCTGCCTCGCCAGTCAGTATCTGGCGGCGTGGCTGATTCTGCGTCTGGCGGGACGCGCGGAGGCGGAAGCGGCGCTGCACTATGTCGCGCCGGTGGGAGAGAAGGCGGCCTATGTCGAGCGGGCCATCGCCAATGTCCTGCCCTTCGTCAAGGACGCGCAGAGCGCCAGTTGGCGCCGGACGGGCTGACGGGAAAAAGGGCGGGCCGCTAATGCTATCCCGCCCTTCTGGATCAGGCGTCCTTGCCGCCGGGCGTATGTGCGCCGGGCATAGGCGGCACCGGCAGAGGCGGCGCGTCGGCGTCATCTTCATGGATGTCTATAATGCCGCGCCCGACATGGCTCTTGCGATAGCCATAGAGGAAATAGAGCACCAGACCGAGACCGCCCCAGACAGGCAGCACCAGTTGCGCGTCGAAGGGCAGATTGAGGAAGAGGAACACGCAGCCGATGGCGGCGGCCGGCGCGATCACCCAGACTAGCGGCGTGCGGAAAGGCCGGTGGCGGCCTGCGTCTTTTACGCGGAGCACGAGTACGGCGATCGAAACCATGAAGAAAGCAAACAATGTTCCGGAGTTTGAAATGTCGGCAAGCTGGCCGACCGGGAGCAGCGCGGCTCCTATCGCGACGAAGACGCCTGTGACCATGGTCACGACATGGGGCGTCCGAAAGCGCGGATGGATGCTGGCGAGTTTTTCCGGCAGCAGGCCGTCGCGGGCCATGACGAAGAAGATGCGGGTCTGGCCGAACATCATCATCAGGATGACGGAGGGCAAGGCCAGGTTGGCGGCGAGGCCCAGCGCATTTCCTACAACGGTCCAGTTGATCGCGCGCAGCACATGGGCCAGCGCTTCGTTGGAGCAGACCAGATCGCCCGCATGGGCGGCGGTGGCGCAGGTGGCCGCAAAACCGTGCGAGCCGGGGGCCACGGCAAGGCCGTCAGGGCCGAGCACCGGCTGCGCGCCGATCGCGCCGATCGCGCCAGCGGCGACGAAGAGGTAGAAGACGGTGCAGATCGCGAGGCTGCCGATCAGGCCGATGGGCACGTTGCGCTGGGGATTTTTGGTTTCCTCAGCCGCGGTCGAAACCGCGTCGAAGCCGACATAGGCGAAGAAGATGGAGGCGGCCGCGCCGACAATGCCCATGCCGCTGGTTCCGGGAGGCCCGAACCAGCCATTGGGCGCGAAGGGCGAGAAATTGCCGGTGTCGATCACCGGCAACGTCAGGGCGACGAAGGCGGTGAGCGCCGCCACCTTGATCGCGACGAGCACGGCGTTGACGCGCGCGCTTTCGGTCGTGCCGATCACCAGCAGCGCCGTCACCGCCAATGCGATCACGATAGCCGGAATGTTGATGAAGCCATGGGTGAAGTCTGCATGCGGGATCAGGCCGTTCATGGTCCATACGGGACCGGCGGATAAGGCCTGTGGCAGTTCCAGCCCCGTCACGCTTTTCAAAAGACCCATGAAATAGCCCGACCAGCCCACCGAAACGGCGCTGGCCGCGACCGCATATTCCAGGATGAGCGCCCAGCCCACCATCCAGGCGAGCAATTCGCCCACCACCGCATAGGTGTAGGTATAAGCGGACCCGGAAACCGGCACCATCGAAGCCAGTTCGGAATAGCAGAGCGCCGCGAAGGCGCAGACCAGCCCCGCGATCACGAAGCTCCACATCATGCCCGGCCCGGCTTTTTGCGCGGCGGCGGCGGTCAAAACGAAAATGCCGGTGCCGATGATGGCCCCGACACCCAGAAGCGTCAGTTGGATCGGTCCCAATGTCCGGGCGAGAGATTTTTTCTCCGCCGTGGCCAATATGGCGTCCAGAGGCTTGATACGCCCGAAAATCATGGTTGAAGCCCCTTGATCATCTTGTCCCCAGAAGCGGCGCAAGGCCACTTTTGCCGAAGTGGCATTGACACGGAAACTATCGCCTAATCTGTCCCGCGCAAGTATGTTGCGTATCCGGGACACGGATTTTCAACGGGCCGCGAGGGAAAACAGGATGATAGAATTGCTGCGGGCACAGAGCCTGGCAGGCGTGAGGCATGGTTTCGCGGGCAGAAAGGGTGGCGTTTCGACGGGGGTGCATAGCGGCCTGAATGTGGGGCTGGGGTCCGAAGACGAGCGGGAAGCGGTGTTGCAAAACCGCGATCTGGCGCGCGACGCGCTGTTGCCGGGAGGAACGCTGGTCACGGTGCGGCAGGTCCATTCGCCCGACGTCGTGACGGTCACCGGCCCGATTGCGGAAGAGGCGCGCCCATCCGCCGACGCCATGGTGACGGACAGGCCCGGCATCATATTGGGAATATTGACGGCCGATTGCGTGCCGGTGCTGTTCGCGGACAGGAAGGCCCGCGTGATCGGCGCGGCCCATGCCGGATGGAAGGGCGCCATTGCGGGCGTCACGGACAATGCCATCAGCGCGATGGAGGCGCTGGGCGCGACGCGGGCCAATATAGCCTGCGCCATCGGTCCCTGCATCGGCCGAGCATCCTATGAAGTGACGGCGGATTTCGCCGCGCGGTTCGAACAGGAAGAGCGGGCCAATGCGCGATTCTTTACGCCGGGGCGCGAGGGGCACTGCCAGTTCGACATCGCCGCCTATGTGGCGTCGCGGCTTGCCGATTCGGGCATTCGCACGATCGGGATGCTGGACGAGGACACCTATGGCCAGCCCGACCGCTTTTTCAGCTATCGCCGTTCCTGCCATCGCGGCGAAGCGGATTATGGCCGCCAGATTTCCATGATCGCGCTGACGGATTAAGGGATGCCCTTCCGCCGACCCGCCTGACCAATCCGTAGGAAAACAGACATCGGGCCGCAATATTACATGTCCTTAATATCTGGCTGCTAAAATCCTGCGTCACGCCCCGGACCGGACTGCCCATGACCATGCTGCTCATCACCGTCGATACGGAATTGTCCGCCGCGCTTTACCAGCGCGGGGCGGGGTTGGAGGAGAATCTGCGCCGCTCCATCTGGGGCGAGGTGGACGGTCAGCCCTATGGCATAGGGTGGCAGATGACGCTGATGGAGCGGCACGGCATCAAGGGCGTCTTTTTCCTCGATCCCCTGCCCGCGCTGCTTTACGGCCCCGATTTTCTGAGGCCCATTGTCGATGCGGTTGTCGGGCGAGGCCATGACATTCAGCTCCATATCCATAGCGAATGGCTGCAATGGGCGAAAACATCGCCGGTCGACGGACGGCAGGGCCGGAATATCGGTGATTTCTCCCTTGCCGACCAGACGTTGCTGCTGAGCCTTGGCAAGCGATTGCTGGAAGAGGCGGGGGCGCCCGCCGTCACCGCTTTTCGCGCCGGGAATTTCGGTGCGAACGACGATACGCTACGCGCCCTGGCCCAAATCGGCATCCGGTGGGACAGCAGCGTCAATCCCGCCTATCTGGGCGGGGATTGCGCCATTTCCATGCGCGGCCTTGCCGGGCCGCATCACCGGCTGGGCATTACCGAGGTGCCGGTTTCGGGCATAGCGGATCGGCCGGGCCGATTCCGCCCCGCCCAGATTTGCGCCATGTCCGCCGCGGAAATGCGCGCGGGCCTGCGCCATGCCGCGCATGAACGGCATGACGCCTTCGTCGTCGTCACGCACAGTTTCGAAATGCTTTCGCGCGATCGGACACGGCCCAACCGCGCTGTGATGCGCCGGTTCGAGCGGTTATGCAGGGAGGCGCAGCGGCTTCCCGGCATCAAGGCAGGAGGATTTGACGACCTTCCTCCCTTGCTGGCCGACCATAGGGCCTCCGCCTTCACGCTGGCGCGGCCCAATCGCGCGCGCACGGCATCGCGCATGATGCAGCAGCTTTGGGCCAATTGGCGCTATGAAAGAAAGCTGGCCCCTGCGTGACGCGCCATGCCGGTGCCATCGTGCTGGGCCTCGACAGCGCAATCGGCCTTACCATCATGCGGGAATTGGGAAGCCATGGCGTCCCGGTATATGGCGTCGGGCGGGCGGCGTCCGGCACGGCCGCCGCGTCGCGTTATTGCACGGCCGCGTTCGACCGGCCGCAGGGGCCGATTGCCGCATGGCTCCCCGACCTGATCGCGCGCACCGGGGCAGGAGCGCTGCTGGCGACATCGGAATCCGATCTGCTGGAACTGGCCGAACTGCCCGCGCGCATGGGGGATTGTCATCTGCTCGTTCCCCGGATCGACCGGTTGAGGAAGGTGATCGACAAGAATTGCACGCTGGAAGCGGCGATGGCGGCGGGGCTGCGCGTGCCCCGGACATGGCAACCGATGGCGGCGGAGGATTTCGCGGACCGCATTGCGGCGCTTCGCTATCCGGTGGTCGTGAAATGGGCCAATCCGCCCGAGGCGATGGCGTTCCTGAGCGAATGTGGACTGGAATGGATCAAGGCGGAATATGTCCGCTCCGCCGATGAATTGCGACGGCTGCTCGAACGTTATCGCCCGGTGGGGCGCTGGCCGCTGATCCAGGAATATTGCGGTGGGGTGGGCCTTGGCCAGATGCTCCATATGGAAGGCGCGCGCGCCACGCTGCGCTTCCAGCACCGGCGGTTGCACGAATGGCCGCCTGAAGGCGGGGTGTCGACGCTGTGCCGTGCGGAGCCGATGGATCGTCATGCGGCGCAGATGGCGCTCTCCGAAAAGCTGCTGCGCGCGCTCGATTGGCAAGGGCCGGCGATGGTCGAATATCGCTATGACGGCACGCATTACTGGCTGATGGAAGTGAACGGGCGCTTCTGGGGCAGCATGCCGCTGGCCTGGCATTGCGGCGCGCATTTCGCGTGGGAAGCCTATCGCCGGACGGTGTTGGGGCAAAAGGACGCGGCCAGCCCGGCGCGCGGGCATTTGCGGGCGCGCTACATGGTGCCGGAGACGAAACGGCTCGCCCGGCTGCTGCTGGCGCCGCGCCGGATCAGCGATCCCTTCTTCGCCATTCGGCCGGTGCGGGAACTGATCGGCTATGTCCTGGCCTTTTTCGATCCGCGGACGCGCTATTATATCTTCACCCTCTCCGATCCACGGCCATGGATGCGGGATATGGCGCAGATATTCAGGAAAGCCGTGCGCCGGGAAACCCCTTGACCAGCGCATCGACCGCGCCTTCGATGCGGCAAAGGCATTGCGCCATATAGCGATCATCCAGCCCATAGGGATCATGCAGATGCGGTAAAGCCGGGCGCGTCCACCGGCCCAGCAACAGGCGTGGCCGGTCCGCAAGGCGCGGGTCGGCCGCCAGCCGGTGAAGCTGGCGCACTTCCATGGCAAGCAGCAGGTCGCCGCTTTCCGGCACATAATCGCCGGCGTCCAGCGCCCGGTGCGCCGACAGATCATGGCCCAAGGCGGCGGCGGCGGCGATGGCCGGACCGTGCGCGCCCCGCCCGCTGGCCGCGGAAAGGCCGAAGGACGCGGCTCGCAGGCCTGCCGAACGGGCGGCGACCTCGGCAAAGGCGCTGCGGCAGATATTGCCCTGACACACGAAGACCAGACGCCGCACCTCCGCCGGGTCGGGCCGTCTTTCCTCGGCGAGGTGGAACAGCGCCTGCGGATAGGAAAGCGCCAGCCGGACCAGTCCGCGAAATGTGCCGAAACGCGATCGAATCATATCCAAAGCCGGAAAGATGGCGGAGACGCCGGGATTCGAACCCATCGTGCCCCATTCAGGGCACGATGGTTTGGCAAACCGCTGGTTTCAGCCACTCACTCACGTCTCCGGCCTGCTAGAATTTTCTGTAATATACTGAATATATTATATATTTTCGATTATACGGGCTGCCCATTTCCTTTGCAAGAGAAACAATTTCCGGGTTTGCGTGGCGCGATCGATCGGATCGAAGCAAGTGAAATTTGCTTGATTGCGAGAGCCTGCGTCGTTTCGCGGCGGTGATCGGCTTCAGCAGAGAAGTTGAAAAGACGAAGCTGACTCTAGCCCATGTGATGCGGTTGCGTTCCGTCCCGGGGTCACGGTCATAGCCGGTGCGGCGCCGACCACGCGCGGATATTGGAAGCTCGCCGCATCTCGGCTTGCCAGATAGACATGGTGGAAAGCGTCCACCCTGCCGCCGGTAAGAGCCACCGTATCGCAACGCCAGGTCCATGGCAGAGCATCCAGCCGCTTCTCGAACGGAGGGGACGGTTTCGAGGACCAGAAGGCGGCGATCCCTTCCGCAGTGAGGGCGCGCTCGACGGCCCTGATCCCGCATTCCCGATAGATGTCGCCATTTTCCGTGCGGACCAGATGATCAGGGCCATTGTCGGTGTCCATGAGCACGACATCATAAGGTCCGTGCCCGTTTTCCAGCGTATGCCTTACATCTTCCACGCGGACCTCGACGCGCGGATCGTCAAGCGGATTGCCCGCAAGATGGCCGAGATAGCGTCTGTTCCAATGCACGATCTCTGGCACGATTTCCGAAACGACCACTTTGGCGCCATCATCAAGGAAGTTCAGCACCATCCTCAACGTATAGCCCAGGCCCAGACCGCCGATCAGAACCTTCCTGGCCGGCCGGCCCAGCAGGCGCAGGGCCTTTTCCGCGAGGAAATCTTCCGATTGATGGCAGGAACTGCTCATCAGTTCCATGCCGTTATACCGGATTTCATAGAGATCATTTCTTCTCAGCAATAGGATTTCGTCACCGGCGGAAAGGCCGGTTCGTGCCACTTCGGTCCAGATATGCATGCCCATCCCTAACGATCGCGACGCGGCTGACGGCAGCCGGCGCGCTTCAAATTTCGCGTTAGATGATTTTCAGGGGTTGCCCGGCTTCAGAGCCGCGGCAACCCATGGGCATCGTCGGCCCTTGTCCCGACGATCAGCGGATAGATTGCGGAAATATTCACGGCCTGCATGGTCAGTATCGCAATCGGCATCCAAAGTTGCTGGCAAAGCTGCTGGAAAAACATCCATGCTTTGTCGGGATCGGATTGTCCAGTGCAGGGCGGCAGGACATCGGCAGGATCAAGGTCTTTCCCGCAAAGCCGCTCCATGCATCGCCATTCCCATGGGATTGTCGACGCATGGAAACCCGTCGGCGGCCAATATGGAGCAGCGAATGGCCCCCCTTATGAGTGTTGGGAGCCATTCGGGCAAAATTGCGTCCGCGTCGCGCCCGCGCTGCTTTCTGCCAGCCGCAGGATTGCTGCATGCCCTGCCGGACGGGGCCTATGGGCCCGCGCTCAGCAGGTTCACGGAACGAGTAAGCTCGGCCCCCCAAACAGAGCGCGACCGATCATGGCAGGTGCGATATTGACGACAAAGAAGGTGATCTGGAAAAGCCCGATCATTATCCACAATCGCCTTGCTTCGCGCCTCCAACCCGCGGGAACGCCATGCACGCCGAAGCGACGCTCCACCGACATAAAACCGTCAATGCCACGATTTGCCAATATGCCGACGAACCAGCCTGCCCACAAAGCGATCAGCGCAGGGAACACGAGCGGCAATTGCCCTTTATCGCTTTCCAGCGTCGGGCCGACAATCGCATCATATGTCCACCAGCCGTTGGCGACGGAACTACCCTCGACATAGATTTGATAGGCAAAGAAGAGGGGAAAGGCGACGAGCATCGCCCAGGCTTGCACGGGCAGAAACCGGAGCCTGCGGCCCAGCACCATGACCAGCGACGTCAGCAGAGGCAGCGATACCGCAAACCACCAACCCCAACTGAACGGTATGAACAGCGGTTTTACCGGGGTGGTAAATGCCATGTCCCCCCAGAAGGGCAGACGGGAAAAAGCGGGGTTCCAGGCCAGATAGGCACCCCAGTCACCGAAAAATTCCTGCCAAAAGGCGCTTGTCGCGGCGATCAGGACCAGACCGAACAACGGCAAGCGTCGATTTTTCAGGGTCAATGCCACAGCGGCCAGGACCAATATGCCCCACAACCAGATGCTGCCACTTTCCATGACCCACCGGTCAACCGGTTCCCCCATTTGCGATTGCATTTCCTGTATCCCCCCTCTTCCATACGAACGCTGTGCGGCCTGATGGCGCATATAATAGCAAGGCAAAAAATCCGCCAAATAGAAAGCTGGTCCATTGCTCGGCATATCGCGCTGGATTGAACCCGCCGCCAGATAGGGCGCTTGCGCCGCTTCCAGGAGGAACAATCCCCAGCATGGGGCGTAAGCCTTTTGTCCCGCCTCTCATTTGCCCCCCGAATGATAGAGGCGGGGCAACTCATTCCAGGCGCGTAGCCTTGGCGATAGCGGAGCATGTCGACCGGCGGATGGATGTTGGGCAGTTCGTCTGGTCGATGATCACGGCGCTCGAAGCGAGGTGGCGCGCCATGGTTGCCGAGCTTCAACGGGAGTCCGAGCCGCAAAATCCGTGGAACAGCGGGTTTGGAAGGTGTAGCCTCTCAC
Source organism: Sphingobium baderi (assembly GCF_001456115.1). Classification (NCBI taxonomy): domain Bacteria; kingdom Pseudomonadati; phylum Pseudomonadota; class Alphaproteobacteria; order Sphingomonadales; family Sphingobiaceae; genus Sphingobium; species Sphingobium wenxiniae. The sequence goes on from NZ_CP013264.1 coordinate 1,108,665, forward strand.
GCTCTGTCCCAGCCTCTGGAGCGTACCGGAATGGTCGAAAAACAGCCCCGTTATAAGGCATATGATCACCCGGCCGGTGGCTGGGGCGCGGCTGCGGCCACTGCGAAGGTTCTTCTGGAACAGAGCGTCGTCACCAAGGGATCGCGCGCGCTCCTCGCGATGAACCAGCCAGGCGGCTTCAAATGCCCGAGTTGCGCCTTTCCGGATGCGGACTGCAAAAAGACCCTCGAATTCTGCGAGAATGGCGCAAAGGCGCTCGCGCATGAAGCCACCAAGTTCCGCGTCACGCGTGAATTCTTCGCCCGGCATACCGTCGCCGAGCTTATGGAGAAATCGGATTATTGGCTTGAAATGCAGGGGCGCCTGACCGAGCCGATGCGCTACGACGCCGCGAGCGACACATATGTTCCCTGCTCCTGGGACGAGGCTTTCGCGCTCATCGGCAAGCATCTGCGCGCGCTCGACACCCCGCACGAGGCGGAGTTCTATACGTCGGGCCGCACGCCGAATGAAGCGGCCTTCCTCTATTCGATCTTCGTCCGCCAGTTCGGGACCAACAACTTCCCGGATTGCTCGAACATGTGCCACGAACCCACGAGCCGCGGCCTGCCGCCTGCGATCGGGGTCGGCAAGGGTACTGTCGTGCTCGAGGACTTCGAGCATGCCGAGGCGATCTTCGTCATTGGCCATAATACGGGCACCAATGCGCCGCGCATGATGACCAATCTGGTGGAAGCCCGCAAACGTGGCGTGCCGATAGTGGCGGTCAATCCGATGCCGGAACGCGCGCTGATCCGCTTCACCGAGCCGCAGGATTTGGTGCAGATGGCGACTTTCGGATCGACGCCGATCGCCAGCGAGTTCGTGCACATCAGGATCGGCGGCGACCTTGCGCTCCTCAAGGGCATGATGAAGGTCATGTTCGAGCGCGAGGAGAAGGGCGAGACGATCCTCGATCACGACTTCCTCCGTCAGCATACGGCCGGCATGGAAGCGGTGCGCGACGAGGTCATGGCGCTCGACTGGGTCGACATCGTCGCAGCGTCCGGCATCGAGGAAGCGCAGATCCGGCGCTGCGCGGAGATCTACATCCGCTCGAAGGCGACCATCATCTGCTATGGCATGGGCCTCACCCAGCATCAGCAGGGATCGCGCCTTCTCCAGCAGGTCGCGGGGCTGCTTCTGCTCAAGGGCAATTACGGCAAGCCCGGCGCAGGCATCTCGCCGATCCGGGGCCATTCCAATGTGCAGGGCGACCGCACCGTCGGGATCGACGAGAGGCCCACCCAGGCCTATCTCGACCGGGTGCGTGACGTGTTCGGCTTCGAACCGCCGCGCGGATATGGTCATCACACCGTGGAATCGGTCGAGGCGATGCTCGACGGCACCGCCAAAGTCTTCATCGGCATGGGCGGCAATTTCGTGCGCGCCGTGCCCGATACGGATATCGCCTATGCAGCGATGCGTAAGCTTTCGCTCTCCGTCGGCATCGCCACCAAGCTCAACCGGGGCCATCTGGTTCATGGGCGGGACGCCCTCATTCTGCCCGTCATCGCGCGCTCGGAACGGATCGAGACTGCGCGCGGCGAGCAGTTCGTGACGATCGAGGATTCCATGTCCAACGTCACGGCTTCCCGCGGGGTACTCGCTCCGGCAAGCCCGGACCTGAAACCCGAGGTCGAGATTGTCTGCCGCATGGCGATGGCCGCGCTCCCGGACAGCCAGATTCCCTGGGAGAGCTACATCGACGACTACGACCTCATTCGCGACAAGATCGCTGCCGTCTATCCCGAGATCTATGCGGACTTCTCCGAACGGATCAAAGAGCCCAGAGGTTTCCATCTCGACGTTGCGCCGCGGCGGCTGGTCTGGCTGACCCCAAACGGCAAGGCCAATTTCCTGCCTCTGCCTGGCCTAGACGTGAATGACCGGGTCGATGATCCGGCGATGCTGCGGCTTGCGACCGTACGCTCGCACGACCAGTTCAATACGACGATCTACAGCTATAACGATCGCTATCGCGGCGTATATAACGACCGGATGATCCTATTCATGAACAAGGAGGATCGGATCGCTCGCGGACTGGAAACAGGGGCAAGAATCGCGCTCGAAACGATCAGCGGCGAGGGGATGAGACGGCGCGTGGATGCGCTGACCATCATCGATTACCCGATGCCGCGCGGTGCGGTTGCGGGCTATTATCCGGAACTCAACCCACTCCTGCCGCTCGATTATTATGATCGGATGAGCGGCACCCCGGCTGCCAAGTCGATCCCGGTTCGGGTCGTCGCGGTCTAGCTGATCCACCGCACTGGCGGCCGCCGGACTCATCCGGCGGCCTCGCCTTCCGTTACGCGCCGCCGAGTTCCTCTGTTCCGGCGAAGTCCTGTGTGACGCCCATTTTTTTGGTGAGATCGGCCATGTCGAGATATTCGCGCCATTTGAGGATGCGCCCGTCACCGTCCAGCTCATAGACCGCGACCATTTGATGCGGGCAGAATTTGCCCATGATGTAGGCGGTGTCCGAGCGTTCCTGCATGACCATGGTGTCGCTGGAGAGGATATTCACCTCGTTGCACTTGTTATGGGTGGCGATCACGCTTTGATGCTCGATTTCCTTTCGGAGAGCCTCCTTGCCTTTGATGACCGGGCCGCCGGGCACCCAGAGCTGCCATTCGGCATCGTCCGCCATCATGGAGAGGATTTTCTCGACATCCGGCTTGGTTTCAGCCGTGCCATCGCCCCAGGCAGCGTGGAATTCGCGGATATAGTTTTCCTGTTTCAGGCCCATCGTCATTCTCCTCCTAAAAGCTGCCGGTTTCAGCACTTGTGCGTATCTTGCGGGTCACGCCGTTGAACAGAGCCGCCCGGCTCTCGCTCTCGCCCCATGAATTGACGATGCGGCATCGGCTTCGCTCATGATCGCAACCTTGTTCAGCGAGGCCCATGCCATCTCCCATGATCCGCCGTCTTTTTGATATTCGCGCGTTCAGCTTAATCCGGCGCATCGGGCGCCCCACCTATCTTTCGGCGGTTCATCGGATGCCGGTCGATGGCCAGAACAGGATCAAGACATTGCCGGGCTGATGATTGCAGGGCGGAGAAATTTGCATCCTTTGCTGGAGTTCTGCTCCCGGCACGCATGGATGATCCTCGCTCGACCGTCCGTTCCCACGGCCCGTCCGCGCCGGAGATGAGCAACCTGACCCATGGTAGGTGGTTCGGAAATCAGCCCGCTTAAACCGGTGCCCCGGAGATAAAGCCGGGCCGATGGGCGCGACGATGGGGGAGGGGCATGTCCAGAACCGAACCGAGTGGATATACTTCGCCCTGCTGTCGAGGTGCTGCGCGCCGTCGAAGGGATCATAGCGACGCGTCCGCCAATGGTGGATGTTGCAAGTGACCGCTGGTGGCACGGCGGCGGCTTCGCGGTGGGCGAGCATCGGAATAAGCCGGATTCATGCGCTGTTGCTGGCCATATTCGGGTTGGCGCTCGCCGGGCCAGCGACAGCCCTGGCGCGAGTGGGCGGATCGCCCTGGTATATGCTGGCGGCGCTCGTGTCGCTCGTCACTGCCGTGCTGGTGTGGCGGCGTAGCGGCCGCGCGCCTGTCGTCTATGGTATCTTTCTGCTGGCGACCTTGATCTGGTCAGTTTGGGAAGTGGGGTTCGAGCCCTGGGCGCTGTTGCCGCGTCTGGGCATGCCGATCATCCTCGGCCTGCCGTTTCTCGCAGGGGTCTGGCCACGCGGCCGCCGGGGCGCCGTTCTCGCCGGGGTCGGAGTTTTGCTGCTGGGCGTCGTCTGGGTTGAGGCGAGCGCGTGGCGCGCAGAGCCAAGCGTTCCGGACGGGATGGGAGCCAGTGCCGCGGTCTCCGGCGACTGGCGGCATTATGGTAACGACGCTGGCGGCACCCGCTTTTCACCGCTGGGGCAAATCGGCCCCATGAATGTCGCCGCGCTGGAGCCGGCATGGACGTTTCGTTTCGGTCCTTCGGCAGTGGCGGCGCCCGTCACGCTGGAAACCACGCCGCTTGCGGTGGCGGGGCGATTGTTCCTGTGCACCGGCGACAATGACGTGATCGCGCTCGACGGTGACAGTGGCCGTCAATTGTGGCGCTTTCGCGCGCACGCCGATGGCCGGGGTGTGCCGATCGCATCCTGCCGCGGCGTCGCCTACCATCGCCAGCCAAATGTCGCAGGTCCATGCGCCGAGCGGATATTGACCGCGACGATGGATGCCCGATTGATCGCATTGGATGCCAGCAATGGCCGGCCTTGCGCCGGGTTCGGTATCGACGGTGCGGTCGACCTCCGCGCCGGGCTGGGCAGGGTCGACAAGGGCTATTATTTCGTCACCTCCCCGCCGCAGATCATCGGCAATCGCGCGGTCGTGGGCGGATGGGTGGTCGACGGCCAATATGTGGGTGAACCGTCGGGCGTGGTCCGTGCCTTCGATGTGCATTCCGGCGCTCTTGCCTGGGCCTTCGATGCAGGACGCCCGGACCGCCGCGGTCCGCCTCAACCCGGAGAGCAATATACGCCGGGGACGCCCAATAGCTGGGCACCGATGAGCGTCGACGAGGGCCTGGGCATGGTCTACGTACCGACCGGCAATGCGACGCCCGATTATTATGGCGCCAGCCGGCGACCGTTCGACGATCGTTTTTCGAGCGCGGTGGTGGCGCTGGATGCCGCGACCGGAACCGTGCGCTGGGTATTCCAGACGGTGCATCACGATCTATGGGATTATGACGTCGCCAGCCAGCCCACGCTGACGGACATCAATGGCGTGCCCGCCCTGATCCAGCCGACCAAGCGCGGCGAGATTTTCGTGCTCGATCGACGCACGGGACGACCGATCGCCCCGGTGGAGGAGCGCGCGGTTCCCCGGAGCACCGTGCCCGGTGAGCGGGCAGCGCCCACGCAGCCCTTTTCCAGCGGAATGCCGAGCTTTGCCGGAGAGACGCTGACCGAGGCGGACATGTGGGGCCTGACGCCGATTGACCAGGCGCTGTGCCGCGCCGCTTTCCGCCGCGCCCGATATGACGGGCCATTGACGCCACCGGGACTGGACCGGCCGAGCCTGATCTATCCAGGCTATGGCGGCGGCATCAATTGGGGCGGGGTTTCGATAGACGTCGCGCGCGGGATCATGATCGTGAACAGCAACCGCGTCGGCAATCTGGTGCAACTGATCACGCGGGATGCCGCCCGGCGGCGCGGGATTGTCCCGCTTTCGGTGAACAGTCATGGCGGCGCGGCGGGGGCGGTCGCGCAGGAAGGGCTCCCCTATGCAGCGGATCTGAAACCCCTGATCTCACCGATCGGCGTACCGTGCCAGAAGCCGCCCTGGGGGATGATCGCGGCAGTCGACCTGCAATCCCGACGGCTGCTCTGGAGCCGCCCGCTCGGCACCGGGCGGGACAGCGGTCCCTTCGGGATGGGATCGCAACTGCCGTTCACGATGGGGGTTCCCAATACCGGCGGATCGATCGCCACCGCATCGGGACTGACTTTTATCGGCGCGACGCACGATCGATATCTTCGCGCCATCGAGACGCGAACCGGGTGCGAACTGTGGCGTGGGCGGCTGCCCGCTGGGGGACAGGCGACGCCGATGATGTTTCGCTCGCCGCGCACCGGGCGGGAGTTCGTGGTCATCGCCGCGGGTGGCCATCCCGGACTGGGCACGAAAGGCGGCGACTATGTCATTGCCTATGCCCTTCCTCAGCGCAAATAGCCAGTCTTGAAAAGCTGTCAGTCCCGGACGACCAGCACCGTTTTGCCGCGCGCATGACCACTTCCGAGCGCAGCCAGCGCATCGCCGAATTGTTCGAGCGGATAGATCGCCGTCACCACCGGCCGGATGGTTCCCTCAGCGACCACCTTCGCCATGTCCGGCCACGCGCCGGCACTGTCCGGGCCGCTCGCGACACGGCAGGCGATATCCTTGGCAGCCCAGCGTTCCGCAAAACCGGCAGAGGGTAAGCCGCGGAGCGCGACATAGCGGCCGCCGGAACGCACCTTTTCACAGAGAGTATCCGCGTTGCTGCCGTCCGCGCTATCCAGAACGCCATCGATCTGGCCAAGATCGTCCAGCCAGTCGGACGCCGCATAGTCTCGCGGTTCAGCGCCGAGCTGACGGACGAGATCGAGATTGCCCGCCGATGCCGTTCCGATCACCCGCGCTCCGCGCCATCGCGCGAGTTGTACCGCGACGCTGCCGATGCCGCCCGCTGCTCCGTTGATAAGGATCGTCTGCCCAGGTTGAACATCGAGGCCACGTGCCGTCGAGAACAGTCCGTCCCACGCCGCCATCAGCACATTGGGGAGAGATGCGGCCTCGATGTGTGATAGCTTCTCCGGTTTCCTGGCGGCACGGTCGCAAGGGATCGTCACATAATCCGCGAATGTCCCTTCCGCGTCTGCCGCCGCCTGCCCAAAAACGGCGTCCCCTGTCCGGAACCCTGCGACTTCCTTGCCGACCGCTTCGACGACTCCTGAAAAATCACGGCCCAGAACCGCGGGAAGAGTGAAGGAGACGAAGGCATTGACATATCCTTCGACCGCGTAGCGATCGAAGGGATTGACGCCGGCGGCGTGCACGCGGACGAGCAGCGCTCCCGGATCGACCGGAGGGGTTGGGATATGGTCGATCCGGACTCCGGTCAAACCGCTATAATCATGAAAGCGCACTGCACGCATCACCGCTTTCCTTTTTCAGGCCGCCAGATCATGTTCAGGGACGGCGCGGGGCACCTGCCTTGAAGCAGGTATATTGTCGAGGCAGTTGGGGCGTGAGATCAAGCGAGCATCCGGTCTACGGCATCGCGTTCGACCGCCGTCACATCCATCAGCTTGCCGCCGAAAACATGTTCGCCCAGCATCAGCCGGCGCTCCACATCGATGGGATGGCTGCTCATCGAGCGCCATCGGATAAAATAATACCCCTCCGGATCAAGCGGATAGGGTTGAATGTGAAGAGATTTTCCGCGGATGATCGCCGTGTTGATGCCCTCGAACATCATGCCCCAGTCGGCAAACGCCCAGCGCTCTTCTATAAATGGTCCTGCCATAGGCAGATCACCTTCGGCTGCGCCCTGATAAAGGGAACGGGCCTCTTCGGTCGTCTTGAATTCCCAGTAATGGGGAATGAGAAGTCCGATTCCGTCAAAGCGGTATGTTACTTCCTTCTCCGGCAATGTTGTCATGATTGCCGCAAGGTCGTTCCGAACCTCGGCGATCCAGTGATCGCGGTACACTTCCAGCATGATACGGTCGCGTGGATTCTCCAGATCGCCAATATTTGCATTGATACGGCGCATCGCGTCGCTGACGGTGGGAATTTCGATCATTTGCGCTCTCTTTGTCAGGATTGGGATTTTTTCGTGCCTTCGACATCTGCATCATCCAGTGAGATTATATCCCGATGTCAAAATGAACATTGAAACAACTGAACCCATCATTTCGGATATTGTCAGCATGACGAGTGAGAGCAGAACCACCGTCAAGGCACGAATGGTTGCAAGGCATATTGCGTGAGACGTTCCCGCGCCGGCAATGCCTCTGCCATGCGGTCATCGACCTGCCTCGCAAAATAGTCGAGCAAGATCGCATCATGGTCCGGCCCCGCTGTCTGGACGAAGTTCTCAACCGCGGCATCAGCCTCTCGCCAGTCCGCAGGACGATAGCCCAGGAACGCGGCAGCACGATCGAGATCGGCCGCGCCATGCTCTTGCCGCATCGCGGCTTCCGCTCGCGCCCATTGGACCAGCTTCTCCGCTGAGCACCTATCGTTCTCGCCAAGCTCGGAGTTTCCCGTATCGATCCTGGCGACCGTTGCTTCCAGAATCTCCCACACGATCCGAGAGCGGCTGTCCGCAGGTTCGGGGGGAGCAGACGTGGGAATAGTGACGCCCATGTGCTCGGCAATGGCCCAGAGCAGCGCCCGACGGCATAGAATATCCCACACAATATATTCATATTGCATGTCCACCGGCCCCGGGTTCGCCATGGGAGCAGCCAGCGTCATGGACGAAGCGAGCATGAAAGTCGCGGTGTGATAGCTGAACGCCTTCTGATCAATCTCCATTCCAGTCGTGCGGGCATAGTGGCGAACCAGATGATTAGGATCAGCGCCCAGAGGCTCGGTCGGATGTCGCAGCCTAAGCGCTGCCAGATCATGCATGGGATCGCCAATGTGCGTGGCCTCGAAATCATACAGGGTAGTGATCTTGCCATTCTGGAAAAGGAACTGCCCCGGATCGCCATGCAAAACGCATGTTCGGGTGCGATGCTGCGGAACGTTTCGCTCTACCCAACGCAGAGCCCATTCCATCATCGGCTGCGGCGTTTTCTTGAGCCGGCGAAAGATTGCTATGTTCGGGGTGAGATAGGAGAATGCGATCTCCCTTGGAGACTGGGGCTGAACCACGCCTGCCGCGACGAAAGGCGCGGTGTCCAGGCTGTGGATGCGCGCTAGGATCTCGACGCTTTCCTCGGCTATCCGCTGCGCTTCTGCGGCGTTGGCTGCTTCGGTGACATCCCGTGTTCCCGGGACGCGATCCATGATGATCCCCTCTGGATCGTGGCTCATGCCATAGACGTGAGGCACCGGAATGCCCCCTTGCTCAAGCAGCCGGAGAATCCCGGCCTCGCGCGCCAGGCCAGGAAATGTCTCCGCGTCGATTCCCTTGTCGCCGCGGACATAGAGCGGGATCGTGCGATCATCGCGACTGACCTCCGCATACCAGCTCGTACGCCATCGCGGTTGCCGATCCAGCATCGTCACGCTTCCGCCCACCAGCCGCTCGATCTGCCGTGTCAGCCGTTCGGTCATGTCGTCCTTAACTATAGCATGGTTCATGTTCATCCCCGTCCCCGGATGAAGAGCGCGCCTTCATCGAGTGAGCTGCCATTTCCGGTCAGCAAAGAAGCGAGCCGCTCAAAGGTCAGGTGTCTGAGGCCAGAAGCGCGAATGCAGCGAGCCGTCCTCCCGAAACAAATATGTTTCAATCGACTCGAGTTCGATGGTCTTTCCGTCCTGAACCAGCTTGTGCGTGAAATAGGTCGCGGCTTCGCCATTGGCGACCATCGCGGACACAAGGCGGGATTGCACGTTGATGCCGTCCTCCCACATGCGATCGAGATGGTCCCAACCCTTGAAAACCTCCCCATTTGCCGGCCATTCGAGCGAGTAGCCGCCAGGTGCGATCTGGCGGTAAAGGGCCATGAAATCGTCTTTGCGGCTCTTGTCGTTGAAGATCCGGGTCTGCTCGTCGAGGAAGCTGTGAATGGTCCTGGATGATGGGATGCTCATGCTGGCTCCTTTGATGGGTCAGGGTCCGCGACGCTGCGATGTGCAGGAGAGGGAGATGGTCTTCCGTCAATAGAAAGGCGCCCGGCCCCGCATGGCAAGGCTAGCCGGCTATGACGGCTTCGGGTTTCATGCCGAGTTGCTTGCCCAGATCGGCTGTATCGAAATATTCTCTCCAGCTCACAATCTTGCCCTCTGCATCGAGATCATAAACGGCGACGAGGGCATGAGAGACGCGGACCCCGTGCATCGTGAAATAATCCAGGCGTTCGGTCATCACGGTCAATCCGGCAGAAACTAATTTAACGATCCCGCATTCCATGAAGGTCGAGAACTCACGCTGGCGTTTGACTTCAGCATGGATTGCCTTTTGGCCCCGCACGACCTGGCCGGGCACCCACATGTGCCATTCCCCTTCCGTCGCGAAATAGCTGGCGATGATATCCGGGTCGGGCTTCTCGATCTTGCCCTCACCCCAGGCAGCGCAGAAATCGCGCACGATCTTTTCGGCATCAATCATATTATCCCTCTCCCATATTCGTCAGGTCCAAAATGCCTCGACGTTAAGCCTGTTGATATATGGACACGGTTTCGACCGCGATTGTCCTTAGCCTGTTTTGGCGATCAGCTTCCGAAGCGGTAGCGAAGCTGCACGCCATACATGCGAGGTTCACCATATATCGCACTGGTGATGCCCAGCAGTGCCGATGTCACAGTGCCGCTGGCATAATATTTCTTGTTGAACAGATTACGCATGAAAACCCCAATATCCATGGGAAGGCCGCCAACATTGTTCAGATCAATCCGACCGTTGAAAAGGTCGTAGCCCGGCAGTTTAACGTCGGTAATAGGGACTTTGCTGGTATGGTAATAGTCCAGGCTCGCCGCCAGTTCACCGGCGCTGCCCAATTCTACGGCATATCGAGCGCCGCCCGAGAAGGTAAACTTCGCCGTCAGGTTGAACGGCACCTCAGGGGATGCGAGGTAGGGCCGCAATACGGCCGGAAGCGTCAATTCCCGCGTTTTAGTGTCCAACAATGTTCCCGCCGCAGTGAACGACAATCCCTGTATCGGCGAAACAAGCGTATCGAAATCAATCCCGCTCACTCGAGTCTTACCGGCATTGACCAGCAGGGTTCCGCCGGTGGGATCGTTGCCAGGATCGCAATCCCCGTCTGGTGACAGCCCCGGCGCGGTGCCCCCCGGCGTTGTGGTGCTGCAGCCAGCCGCAGGCGTCGCCAGTCCTGACAGCGGGATTTGCACGCCATTGTACCAGCCGGAGAAGGCAGACACGTTCACCCGTCCCCGGACGTCACCGGCGCGCCATTCGGTCCTGGCGCCGATTTCGACATCAGTGACCTTTTCCGGCGCGAACGATTGATAAGGCGTGAGACGGCCTGCCAGCGTTGGGCTGTTGACGCCGCCGGTTCGATAGCCACGCCGCGTGACGGCATACAAGAACACGTCCTTCGTCGCCTGCCAATCGAGGCCGATCGTCCAGGTCGGTGCCTTGGATGATGTTCTCTGGACGCTTGCGTTCACGATGTTTGAGGCGCCGCGCGCGCAGTCCGCGGGTTTGACGTCTGGCCTGCTGGTGACGCCGCTGCCGACGCATGCCTCGATCTTGTCCCAGGTATAACGAAAACCAGCGTTGAAACGAAGGCCTTCGACCACCGAGTCGAGCTTGAGCCCGATATTGGCGAACAGGGCCTTGCTGGTCTCGTCGTAGAAATTATAGGAGAAAGGGACGTCCGTGATGCCGGGAATGGTGAAGATCGGGACATAGGTGCCGCTCGGTCCTTTGGGCTTGCTCTTCAGGTAGAAGCCTCCGACCAGCCAGTCGAGATTGCCGTCCATCGCCTCACCACGCAATTGGACCTCGTCACTCAGTTGCTGGACATTCTGCGTCTGGCGGCCATTGACCACGGTGACTGGCGTGCCGACTGGAAAAACGCCTGTGCCATCCGCCACAATGGTAGGCAGGCCATCGGAACTCGCGAAATAATCGAGCTTGTTACGGCGATAGCCAAAGATGTTGATGAGATGAATGTCGTCCGCCAGATCAATCTCCGTGCGATTGGTAAGGCCGCGGCGTGATACATTCTGGAACTGCCCGATATCGGTATCGACAACGCGCGGGCCACGGCGCTGCTGGGCTTCCAGAACATCCACGATCGGTTGAAGGAGGCCGAGTGTGGCGAGCAGCGGGGAGTTTCTGTCAACATCGACCAGCACCGATGCATCGCCCGCCGTTCGGTTTCTCGAATAATCGTAGATCGTTGTGTTGGTAAACCCCTCCACCGGCTCAAGCAGAAGCGAAGCCCTGTAACCGCGGGAGTTGACGTTATCGGGGTCGCGTCCAACGCCGATCGTTCGGGTATAGCCGTCACGCTTCTGATATTGTCCGCTGAGGCGCAACGCGACCTTGTTTGCAACGATCGGAAGATTGAGCACGCCTTCGAACTGCCGATCGTCATAATTTCCGTATGCGCCCTGGATGTAACCACCCAGTTCATAGTTGGGGGCCGTTGGATAATATAAAATCGCGCCGCCCGTGGTGTTGCGGCCAAACAGGGTTCCTTGCGGCCCTTTCAATACCTGAACCGAGGACAGGTCGTAGGTAGGAATGCCGGCACCGACAACGGGTGAAGGAACCTCGGCGAAATAGGGGATCACGCCGGGGGCGCTATTGCCCGAGAGCGCCTTGGATTGCCCGCGAATAGCGTAGATCGTGTTTTCACGTCCGCCGGACCCGGCCAGGAAGATGCCTGGCGTTTTCACGATCAAATCCTGGGTGTTCTGAATGGATGCCTGGCGGAGCATGTCAGCGTTAAAGGCGGTGACGCTAACGGGTGTCGACTGGATGCTTTCCGCCGAGCGACGCGCGGTCACCACAATCTCGTCGAGCGATCCGGTTGAGGCCAGGGCATGGTCCGGTTCTTGAGCCCGTGACTGGCTTTCCCCGCTGGATTGAGCAAGTGCCGCGCCAGTCGTGGCCATGACAAGCAAGCCGGTTCCCAGCAATAGATATAATTTTTGCGATCCGCGCATGACTATCCCCTCAATTTATATATTTAACTCTATGATATTGTATTTTTTTATTATAAATTGGTCGAATACTTTATCATTTTAATTGAAAAATATAATTTTGTATAGTAAATTGTATCAGTCATTTCTTGGTGGTAACAGGCTATTCGCTACCAGATTGCGTCCAGATTGTATCGATATGGTGCGGATAGGGTGCATTCTTGACGCGCGGCGCGCCGAAAATTTCGACAGCCTGCATCACTTCGCTGAGCCCCATGACAGTGCGGTACAAGCGCGCTTCGGCTTCCGGCAGGTCGCCGTCCGGGAAACTGTCGAGATAGGTGAAAATCTCGTCCAGCCGGTTGGCCGCAGCATCGTGAAATGTGCGTAGCTCGTCCATCGTTAGCGACTGGCGCAGCAGATATCGCTCAGAGGCCGTTTCCAATTGACCCCATTTCTCTGCAAATGGCTCAAGCGCTGAAAACTGGTCGGGAAGCTTCGTAATACTCATCTTTCCACCCCCATCGACCTATCATATCGTTATTCAGCGGCGAGACGCTCCGGCTCTCCGCCCAGTCGGTTATCCACCGCCGCCTGCATGATGCCCGACATGTGCCGCAGAAGAATTTCCGGATAGCCGAAATAAACCTGCTCCAGCGCGCCGGATGCCAGCCCCTGATGCTGGCCGTTAATACTGAAATTATCTTCCGTCAGTACATCGCGGTACATCGCCATCATGCATTCCTGGGCGAAGCGCTGACGACGCGTTTTCGGCGCACAGAAATACCATCGTGCGTACCAGCGGGATTTGTCGACTGCCACTGGCCAGTAGCTGTTAAACCACCAGCCATTGGGGAACACGCCAATCTGGCCCGTAGGGAAAAGAAAAAAGCCGTCGCCGCCCCAATTCTTCGCCTTTGGCCGATTGAGATCGGGGTGGTCGCTAAAGCTGGGTTGCGCTTCCTGATCCGGCGCATCGTCCGAATTGGACGTGATCTGCGCCTGATTCATGAATGCGAATGCCTGGATCGGACGCGCGGTCAGATCGACCGTGAAATCGGGGTTGGACGGCAGCGTCGTGATGAGGTGCGGGCCCACCTGTTCCCAACCGAGGGAATGCGAATGGGGATTGTCCTCCGGCAATGCCCAACCCTTGGCGGATTTCCGGTGGAGGGACGAGACATGATAACCTTCGCCCGAAGCTTCATTGCCGAGCTTCCAGTTCGCGTCCATTGGTGAAGTGAGGGATGCCGAGCGCGGATATGCGTCGAATGGCGCATCGATCAGCTTGTTCGAAATAGGGCCGAGAAACTGCTCCAGCGTCTGCTGCGGGTGCGGATCCAGGTTGATGAAGAGAAAACCGGCCCAACTGTCGACGCTGACCGGTTTCAGCTTTTGTTCGCGTTTGCAGACTTGCGGGAAATTCTCCTCATCGGGCAGTGCCTTGAGGGTGCCATCGGTGGCAAAACTCCAGGCGTGATAAGGGCAGGTGAACAGTCCGTTATGGCCGCGCGGTTCCCACAGGAGCTTCATTCCGCGATGCAGGCAGACATTGTGAAATGCTTTGATGCCTTCGCTTCGATCGTTGACGATGATCACGGATGCATCGCAAATTTCCACATCCTTGACGAACCAGTCCCCCGGCTGGGCGACCTCTTCCACCCGACCCGCAAATAGCCACACCTTGCTGAAAATTTCGCGCTCTGCATCGAAGCGTTCGGGGGAGAAATAGACGTCAGCCGGCGCGATGCCGTTCTCCACCGTCTCGCGCTTTGGTAAGGTTGGGCCGAAGCCGATGTCGAAAGGAGATAGCAAGGGTTCGTCGAAGGATCTCACGGCATTCCCCAACGCATGTAATTCATATGAATTATCTAGGTCGGCGATATGGTGCAACCCAGGCAATGTCAAGCTTTGCTCCAAGGCGTTGCGGCCTGATACAGTTCACATATGAAAATCCCGGCAGGTCGTGGTTCGTCGCGCTTATGGGTGTTTGTGACAGTTCTGTGCCCGGGGGACGCTTGACCCAAGGGTGTGAGGAAAAGCCGATAGCGGCGGCATGTCTCTCATCTGGCGCGCAAAATCGCGTGCGCGGCCATCTAGCGATTCCGATGAGCGTGAGGTCGGCATGGTTGCGGACCAGCAACTTCAAGGATTCAATGCGATTTGCCGGGGAGGGTAGGGCATGAGGAAGATGGCGACAACCGCCTGCAATATATCCTGCCAATAAATGGATCCGGCATCATAGGGCGGGTGCTGGCGAACTTTGGGCGGTTCCGGATAGGCCACCGCTATCAGAAATATATTCGCGGCTAGCCGAAAGCGCCGTTCGATGACATCCGCAGGCATGTCGGGCCAGAAATTCATAATGCGGCGGTTTATCTCGGCCGATGCCGGCGAGTTGAACTGGGTGATAAAGAAGGGCTGTTCGGCGAGAGGTAGCGGCATCAGGGCCAGCATGAACCGCGAATAGGTTTCGCGCTCCAGTTCAGGCATGAGGATGATGGGCAATAACAGGGCGCCTATCAGATCCTCAAAGCTGATTTGAGGCTGTATCAGGAGGCGGTCCAGATGCGCCTTCCGGGCCGCTTCGATCATGGGCAGACGCATTTCGTAGACAGCCTGTATCAAACCAGCCTTAGATCCGAAATGATGATGCACCGCCGAACTGTTTGCATGTCTTGCGGCAACCGAAATCTGGCGAAGCGAAACTCCATCCAAGCCATGTTGCCCAAAGAGCTTTTCGGCAGTGACGAGCAGGCGCTGTCCACCCTTGCTATAGGTTTCGAGACTTTTGAGCATGAGAACGTCATGCTGCCATTTCCTGTACGTGCCAAGTCCATTGATGTCGCGGTCGACTCCATGTGGCGCTCGGTATGAGAACGGGAAATATGGATATATCCCGTTCACGCGAATTGAGGACGCAACCATAATGCTTTGCGAGGGCAGGCTTGCAGGCGGGAAGATCTGCCTTTGCTGGCAAGGAATTCGCGCCTGTAGGGCGTCACAAGAAAATTTCTGCCTTCCAGCAGTACGAAAAAGCTATTTCCGTTCTCCCGCGATTTCTTCTCTTCCGATCTAGCGGGGGCATCAAAGTTCGCGGCAGACGCCTTTGTCCGTGCCGTCGTGGCCTTAGCCCGGCATTGGGCCAGTCTAGAGATAGGGAGGATTACGGCTCTTTTCGAAGAGCTTGGCGGAGACGCCGGGATTCGAACCCGGGGTGCCCCATTCAGGGCACGACGGTTTAGCAAACCGCTGGTTTCAGCCACTCACCCACGTCTCCGCAATCATGCCCACCGCAAAAAGGCGGGCAGTGGCTTGGCTGGAACCGGCCTATAGCGATGCTCCAGCCTTGTGGCAACGGCCATATTTGCGATCTCCGCGATCAGAAAAACGGGCCGGATTCGTTCCGGCGCAGAATCGACTCAGGTGGGCGTTCGTTCATTGCCGTTTCAGCTTCGATGCTGATAATCTGCGGAATGGATAAATGCGGGAATGCGGGGAGCCTTAAGGCATGATCGGGACTTTGGCGCGGGTCGTGACCCGCTTTGCGCGCGGCGGCACGCTTGTCGCGGCAATGGCGGGTATGGCGCTGACGCCGCTTGCCGCGCAGGCACAGATCCGCACTGTGGACCCCAACACGGCGATCGATGCCGATCTCGCCCCGCCGCCCCCGGCCAGCAACGCGCCGACCGATCCGGGCGTGGACACCACGGTCGCCCCCGACAGCGGCGTCTATAACGACCAGACCGGCGGCAACGCCTCCACCACCGCCGCCACCGCGACGGGCGCCCCTGTCACGGCCAATTCTCCTCCACCCGCGCCTTCGCCCAGCGATTCCTATCAGGAGGACGACCTGATCGGCGCGGCCGAGGGCGTTTTCGGCAAGGGCGCCGAAGGGTTGGCTGGACTCATCGAAAAAATCCTGAAGGATCAGGGCCGTCCCAATGCCTATATCGCAGGGCGCGAAGCGTCGGGCGCGCTGGTGGTCGGGCTGCGCTATGGATCAGGCACGCTCAATCACAAGATCGAGGGCAAGCGGGAAGTTTACTGGACCGGGCCGTCGATCGGCTTCGATGTCGGCGGCAATGCGGGTAACACCTTCGTGCTAGTCTATAATCTCTACGACACGCAGGACCTTTACCACCGCTTCCCCGCGGCCGAAGGCACGGCCTATCTGGTCGGGGGTTTCAATGCCAGCTATCTGCGCTGGGGCAGCGTCGTGCTGATCCCGATCCGCATGGGCGTGGGATACCGGCTGGGCATCAACGCGGGCTATATGAAGTTCACGGAAAAGCGGAATTGGCTGCCCTTCTGAACGGGTTTCAAAGGGCGAGGGCGAGTTGATCGCCCTCTTCCGCATCGCCTTCCAGATTATGCACGCCCAGCCCCAGCAAACGCGCGCCCATTCGTAGCGGGAGCTGGGCGCGCAGCAACATGCGCCCCGTTTCGGCCAGCAGGTCCGCCGAGCGCAGGGCAGACGGAAAGCTGCGGGACCGGGTGATGATGCGGAAATCGGCGAATTTGATCTTGAGCACCACGGTCCGGCCATAGCCGCCGGATTTCTCGACCCGGCTCCAGAGATTGGCCGCGATCCGATCCATCTCCTCGATCAGCCGCGCTTCCTCTGTCAGATCGTCGAAGAAGGTGTCCTCGACGCTGACGGACTTGCGTCCCTGCCGTTCATGGACTGGACGGTCGTCCTGACCGCGCGCCGCCCGATAATAGAACAGCGCCGCGCTGCCGAAATGCGCCTGAAGGAAAGCAAGGTCGCGCGCCCGCAGATCCGCGCCGGTTTCGATGCCCAGCGCCTGCATCCGCCGGGCCGTGACCGGGCCGATGCCGTGTATTCGCCGGACCGGCATCTTCGCGATAAAGGCCGCGCCCTCCTGCGGACGGACCACGCACAGGCCATCGGGTTTGTTCTGGTCCGACGCGAGCTTGGCGATCAGCTTGTTGTAGGACACGCCCGCCGAAGCGGTAAGGCCGGTTTCCTCGCGGATGATGCGGCGGATTTCCTCCGCCACGCGCGTGGCGGAGGCGATGCCCGGCTTGTTCGCGGTGACGTCCAGATAGGCTTCGTCCAGCGAGAGCGGCTGGACGACGTCGGTGAAGCGGAAAAATATGTCCCGCACCTGCCCGGAAACGGCGCGATAGGCTTCGAAACGGGGCGGCACGAAAATGAGACCGGGGCATAGCCGCCGCGCCCGCGCGCCAGGCATGGCGGAGCGCACGCCGAAGGTTCGCGCTTCATAGCTGGCGGTTGCCACCACGCCGCGCGGACCGCCTCCGCCGACCGCGATCGGCTTGCCCCGGAGCGTGGGATCGTCGCGCTGTTCAACCGACGCGTAAAAGGCATCCATGTCGATATGGATGATCTTGCGCGGCTGTGGCGGCGAGGATTCCATGGCGCGACCTTATGCCATGCCGGGAACGAAAGGGAAACAGAGTCAGTCGGTCACGACCCGCAAATTGTCGAGCATCCATTCGAGATGAGCGCGGCTGATCCGGCTCCACACATTATAGGTGCACCGCTG
This sequence comes from Sphingobium baderi, assembly GCF_001456115.1. NCBI lineage: Bacteria > Pseudomonadati > Pseudomonadota > Alphaproteobacteria > Sphingomonadales > Sphingobiaceae > Sphingobium > Sphingobium wenxiniae. The sequence goes on from NZ_CP013264.1 coordinate 1,126,541, forward strand.
CCCCGCGATCCGCATATAGGCAAGCGATTGCAGGGCCACGCCTTCGCGGTTTGCGGCGGGATAAGGTTCCGCCCCTTCCTGTCCATAGCCCGCGAAGGAAGCGCCGGGAAATTGCGCGAGGTCGCGGAAATAGGGCCACTGGCGATAGAGCCTGTCCCGCTGGACAGCCACGTCCGCGTCATCGTCCGGCAAAAGGCCCGTACCCGCGAAGCCATAGGCGCTACGCTGGTCTGGCAGGTCGAAGGCGACACCCCAGCCTCCACCGAAGTAAGCGGAGCGTGGAGCGCCTTCCGGCTGGCTCGATGCCGCCAGCGCCAGCGGGGCGCAGTCCTTGCGGTTTTCCGCTTTCGCCCATTCGACGCGCGCGCGCCTTTCGCCGATCAGGGTGGACGGTTCGGCGGCCAGAGCGGGCAGCACGAAGCCGGGCAGGAACAGGGCCGCAGAAAGGAACGCCTTCATTCCTTGGCGCCCTTGATCGAGAGAAGGGCCGCGAAGGGACTGGCCTGCTCCTCCGACATGACACCCGCTTCGCGCAGATGGATGTCTGCCTGCGGCGAGCGGGGATAGGGCGTCATCGCCAGCGCCACCGTTTCCGCGACTGCTTCGCCCATGTCGATGACGTTGCCTGTATAGCCGATGGTGTCGCAATCCTCCGCATCGAGTTCCAGTTCCTCGCCTTCGGGCTGCATCTGGTCCTCGGCCACGAAGCGCAGCAGGAAATCGCTGTCGATCGTCTCTGGCACCGGCACGCCAGTGGCGACGCAGGGCTGAGCCAGATCGGCCTTCACATGACCCCGCGCGATGATCGCGCCATCCTCTTGCGCCAGCGCATAATCCGCTTCCAGCCGGTCGAGCGCGAGCAGGTTGAAACGGCGCGCCAATGCTTCGCGTTCCGCCTCGTTCGCGACGATGGCCGTGGGATCGGCGTGGCGACCAAGCTGATCGAGCCGTACGGGCCGCGAAAATTCAGGTGCCGGGTTGTCGTTCATCCAAGGTCTCCCGTCAGCAGCGCATCGCGGGACAGGCAGCCCAGCCGTATCCAGCGTTCGCGCAATGCGCCCTCGACATGGGCGAGGGCATCGGTCGAAGGCTCGGCCCCGCGATAGAGGTTGCGGCGCAACGCTTCGCCAAGGTCGCCGTCCCCTTCCAACGCGGCGCGATAGGCCGCCAGGCGCCCACCCAGCGCGCTCACCATGCGGCCGATATGCTTGCCGACGACGACGTCGCCTATCCCTTCCTGCCGGAGCTGGCCGTCCATGTCGTCCACGAACAATTCGGTCAGCCACACGCTTTCCTGCTTGGCCCCCTGCTGCTCCAGCCGGATCAGCACCTGCGCCAATATGGCGACGATCATATCGAAACGTCCGTCCAGCGTATCGGGAACCGCGCCTTTCGCATACCAGTGCGGCTGGCGGCCCTCCGCCACGACGGCGTGATAAAGCGGCATCAGCCCTTCTTTGGGATCGCGCCGCCCGAACAGGCGCTGGAGGAAGGACGGGGCGGGTATGGACATGATCTGCCTGCTTTTCACGATCGGTTGAAAGGCGGTTTTTAGCCGCCCGTGCTGCGGCCCCTTGCCGAGGCCCATGCATTTCCATATTGATCGGCGCGCCGCCCGATGCAATGGCGGCTTGATGTTTCTTGGGTTTGGGGGCCGATCCCCGCAGGAGAAGTTCATGCGCCAGTTCAGCCGCCAATCCCGCAGCGGGCGGATCATGCTCGCGGTCGGCCTTTGCGCGCTGCTTCTGGGCACGTCGGGCTGCACGCGGATTCGTACGCATCAGGGGTATCAGGTCGACAAACTGCTGGTCGATTCGGTGCAGCCGGGCATCGACAACCGCGCATCGGTGGAAGGCACTTTGGGCCGCCCCAGCTTCGCGGCGCAGTTCGGCGATCAGGACTGGTATTATGTGTCCCGCGATATGCGGTCGCTGGCCTTTTCCAATCCCAAGCCTGTGGCGCAGACCGTCCTGCATGTGCGATTCGACCCGGCCGGCAACGTCGTGGCGGTCGACCGGATGGGCCTTGAAGATGTGGCGAAGGTGAAGCCCTGGGGTGAAAAGACCCCGACGCTGGGCCGTCATCGCAGCCTGTTCCAGGAAATCTTCGGCAATATCGGGGCGGTGGGCGCTGGCGGCATGGGCGGCGGCGGCGGCGCGACCAGTCCGGGCGGTGGCCCTAACGGTAGCTGAGCTGCCGCGGCCTCGATGCCATCATGACAGGCGTCGTTCGCGCGCCTAGCCGATCTTTTCCGCTTCGCGCCATTGGCCCTGTCCAATTCCATCGAGCGTCCAGTCGCCGATACGCCAGCGCACCAGCCGCAGCGTCGGATGTCCGACTGCTGCCGTCATGCGCCGCACTTGCCGGTTGCGCCCTTCGCGGATCGTCAGTCGCAGCCAGCAATCCGGCACGGTCTTGCGAAACCGAACCGGTGGATCGCGCGGCCAGAGCGCCGGTTCTTCGATGCGTTCGACCTGAGCTGGCAAAGTCGGGCCATCCTTGAGGCGCAGGCCGCCCCGCAATGATTCCAGCGCAGCCTTGTCGGGATCACCTTCAACCTGCACCAGATAGGTTTTCGGCACCTTGAAGCGGGGATCGGCGATCCGCGCCTGTAACCGGCCATCGTCGGTCAGCAGCAACAACCCTTCGCTGTCGAGGTCCAGCCGCCCGGCGGGATAGACGCCCGGCATGTCGATGAACGCGGCCAGCGTCGGACGTGGCGGGCCGGTGCTTTCGTCGGTGAACTGGCACAACACGCCATAGGGCTTGTTGAACAGGATGAGCGTCATCGCGCCTCAGTCCTCGTCATCAAACGCCAGGCTGCCCTGGTCGATCAGGGCCGCAATCAGCACAGCGGCAGGAGCCGATGCGGCAAGGGCCGGGTCCATTATGGTCGATCCCGCGCATAACCGTTCGGCCAGCAAGGCCGTATCGCCCGCGCAGTCGAAGCAATGGCCGTCCACGAATAGCAGGAGCGTTTCTTCCTTCTGCCGGATGAAGGAAAAGCGGCTGGCCGGGTTGCGGCTGAGCGGTACGCTTTCGGCCAGCAGCGCGCGCACGGCCTGCTGCCCGATCGCCTCTTCCGGCCGCCAGTCCGTTTCGGCATATTTGGGCAGGCTGTTGTAAAGCCCGAACCAACGGGCGAAGGCATCGCGATCGGACAGAGCCTCCATCACCATTTCGTGCAGACGGTCGATGGCCGACGTGGCGATTTCGCCGGGATTGGCCTGTAGCGTCAGGTCGGGATCGGTATAGCGATCCTCATCCGGCAATCCGTCGGCCTGATGCTCGCACCAGCTTTCGATCAGCTCGGCGCGCGACGGTGCGCGAAAACCGATTGAATAGGTCATGCAATCGTCGCTGACCGCCACCCCTTCATGTGCGAAACAGGGCGGGACATAGAGAATATCGCCGGGTTCGAGTATCCAGTCGCCCGTCGCTTCGAAATCGGCAATCAGGCGCAGGTCGTCGTGCGGCAGCAGCGGCGTCGCGGAATCGCATCGCGGTCCTACGCGCCATCGCCGCTTGCCCAGTCCCTGCACCAGAAACACGTCATATTGGTCGTAATGCGGCCCGACCCCGCCTCCGTCCGTGGCATAGCTGACCATCACATCGTCGATGCGCCAGTCAGGCACGAAACGGAACGGTTCGACCAGTTCGGCTACCTCGGGCGCATGATGGTCCACGGCCTGCACCAGCAGCGTCCAGGGGTTGCTGTCGAGTTCGCCGAAGCGGGTTTCGGCCAGCGGACCGCTTTCCGCCGCCAGACGGCCTGCGTCGCGTGTGATGAGGCGTGATTCCACGCCCTCTTCGCAGGCGAGGCCCGCCAATTCGTCCGGGTCGAGCGGATTACGCCACTCTTTCCATGGGTTGCGGATCAGCAGCGGGCGTTTCTGCCAATGGTCGCGCAGGAACAGGTCGACGTCGAAATCGGCAATTTGCATGCCTCGCCCATGCGCCCATAGGCGTCCGCTGTCAAAAATCTATCGCTTTCCCGGGGGGCGACCAGAACTGCCAGGGCGCGCGGCGAGGCCTGTTCCTTCCCGATTTCAAGACCAGATATTCTCCGGCTTTCTCAACGCACTACGCATCGGAATCCGATATGAGAAGTGGAGGTGTCGATTGTCTGGGGATAGCGCGCCGCAGGGCGATAGCGCTGGCAATAATTTTCCGCGCAGAGATGCGACCCGCCCTTGAGGGTTTTGCGGGGAAAGGCTGCTCCGGGATCGGAAGGATCATGGCTGCCCCTTTCATCCCCACCGCGCGGGTTGCTGGGAATGCAACAGGATGGCGAATCCTTTCCCTTGGCGCCGGCGCTGTACCAGTCGGCTGTCCATTCCCAGACATTGCCGATCATGTCGTAAAGCCCATAGCCATTGGGTGGAAAGGCGCCCACCGGAGATGTCCCGGCATAGCCATCGGTCATGAGATTTTCCGTTGGAAAGGCCCCTTGCCAATAATTGGCCATCATCTTTCCGTCCGGCGTCAGTGCATCGCCCCAGGCAAAAGCCGCGCGATCCAGCCCGCCGCGCGCGGCAAATTCCCATTCGGCCTCAGTTGGCAGATCCTTACCCACCCATGTCGCATAGGCGCTGGCATCAGCATAGGCGATATGGACGACCGGATGGTCGAGCAATGCGTCGATCGAACTGTCCGGTCCAGCGGGATGCCGCCAATCCGCGCCAAAGCAAAAGGTCCACCATTGCAGGCTGTTGGATAAGCTTACCTTTTTTTCAGGAGGAACGAATAGCGATGAGCCGGCCCGCAACATATGGGGTGAGGCATCAGGATAATCCGCTGGGTCGGGGGCCATTTCCGCAAGCGTTACATAGCCTGTGGTCGCCACGAATTGCTTGAACTGCCGATTGGTCACAGGCAGGGTGTCGATCCAGAAATCATCGACGCGAACCTGACGGGCGGGCGCCTCTTCAGGATAATGTTCGTCCGAGCCCATCCAAAAGGCGTCCCCCGCAATGAAGGTCATGCCGGGCCTGTCGTTGGCTTGCGGCTCAATTTGAACAGGCATTATTCATTCCGTCACAGGCTTTCGCATAAGTGGGGCTGATGCAACCGTAGGTCAGAACCGCCGCATCGGGCAATCTATCCTGGAACAGGCGCCGCCACCCATTCCAAAGGCTGACCCTGTTCTTCGACGCCGCTCCCGATTCACTGCTTCATGCCCAGAGTGATGCCGATGCGTTCAATGCGTCCGTCAAAATGCGGTGTTCCTGCATAATCGGTTACCGGGCGGCCACGATCGTCACCCACATCGAAGGTTTCACCGGGGCCAGCGGGCATCATGCCGACCCGGTCGATCCGGCCCTGGCCGATAGTGCGGCCATTGGCGGCGATGGTGAGAAGGCCGGGGGCTCCCGGTCTGGGCGCATCCGGCACGAAAGAGAATGTCAGGGTCTGCTTTCCGGCCGGGAGAGGAGAGGTGGCAGTGATACGATACTGGTCCGCTTCCGCGCTGGATGCGGCGTGGATGGCGAAGGGGATGCCCTTGTCCAGGCCAAAGGACCAACCGCCCAGGTTGCTGCCGGTGGCGACAAGCGCGCCATTGGAAGCGTTGGACAGCGTGACATCGCAGTCGATCGTGAAGCCGCGAGCCAGCATCGGTTGCTTCGCCCAGGGCAGACTCAGCTCTCCCCAGAAGACATAGTTCAATCTTGGGGTTTCCGGCCGCCGCATGCGCGCGGATTCGACCGGGTCCAGATTGGCGCGCAAGGGATAGACATTGTTGCGACGCGCTTCCGCATCGAACAGCGCCTGCATCTCGGCCAGCCGCTTCGGTTCGGTTGCCGCCAGGTCCTTTGCCTGCGCGAAATCGCTTTTGAGATTATAGAGCGACCATGTGAAGTCTTGCGGTTCGGTGGCCGATTTCTGCTGCCAAGGCATCCGGCCCGGATTGGTCGCCGCCAGCCATCCGTCACGATAGATTGCGCGATTGCCCAATAATTCGAAATATTGGACGGCATGGCGGCTGGGGAGGGAGGGGCCCGTAAAGCTGTAGGCCATGCTTACCCCGTCCAGGCTATGCTGAGGGGCGCCGTCGACGAATTTCGGCGCCGGTATGCCGGTAGCCTCCAGCACGGTCGGCAGGATGTCGTTGACGTGATGGAACTGCTCGCGCATTTGCTGCGGCTGGCCGATATGATTGGGCCATGCAACGACCAGTCCATTGCGCGTGCCGCCCAGATGGGAAGCGATCTGCTTGAACAGGGGGAAGGGGGCGTTCATGGCCCAAGCCCAGCCGGCCGGATAGACCTGATAGCTGTCGGGGCCTCCAAGCTTGTCGATATTGCGGAGCTGTTCCTCGAAGCTCTGGTCCGGCTGTCCGGTCAGCTTGGCGAGTTCGTTGACGCTGCCTTCGGGGCCGCCTTCGCCGCTGGCTCCATTGTCGCCCTCGATGAAGATGATCAATGTATTGGCAAGCGTGCCGGTGCGCTCCAATTCGTCCAGCAATCGCCCAAATTCATGGTCCTGATAGGCCAGCATGGCCGCATAGGCTTCCATATAGCGGCCATAGAGGCGCTGATGATCGGCGTCGAGACTGTCCCATGCTGGCAGCGCCTGAGGGCGGGGTGACACCGCCGTCCCCTTGGGAATGATGCCCATCTCTTGCTGCCGCGCGACCGTTCTGGCGCGTTCTGCATCCCAGCCATCGTTGAACTTGCCCTTGAACCGGGCCATCCATTCGGGAGGCGCCTGATGAGGCGCGTGGGCGGAACCGGGTGCATAATAGAGAAAGAAGGGCTTGTCGGGCGTGGCGGCCTGTTGGCTGTGCAGCCAGCCGATCGCATGGTCGATCAAATCCCGGTCCAGCAGCATCGTCGGATCGCGGCCTTCCAGGCTGACCGGTTGGGTTCCGTGATAGAGCGTCGGGCGGAATTGGTCCGTCTCTGGTCCCACGAAGCCATAAAACTCCTCGAAACCCAGGCCCGTCGGCCAGCGCGTGAAGGGGCCGGTTTCGCCCGATTCGTCGCCCGGCACATTGTGGTGCTTGCCAAACCAGGCCGTGCTGTAACCATTGCCTTGCAATATGCGGCCAATCGTGGCGGAGGTCGCAGGCAGTTCGCCATTATAACCCGGAAAGCCCATGGCGATGTCGGTCAACGCGCCAGTGCCCACGCCATGATGATTGCGTCCCGTCAGCAACGCCGCGCGCGTCGGCGAGCACATGGCGGTGGTATGGAAATTATTATAACGCGCGCCTTGTTTCGCCAGCCGGTCGAGATTGGGGGTCGGAATCGGCCCGCCGAAGGTACTGGACGCGCCGAAACCGACATCGTCGGTCAGCACCAACAGGATATTGGGCGCGCCTGCGGGCGCCTTGACCTTGTCCGCCCAGACCGGTTTCGATTCCCTGAGCGAAGGTTCCATGGTCCCGCTGAAGGACGGGACGGGAACAGGCAGGATATCGCGCGACGCCGTATCTGATGAGGTGGCATGGGCCGTGCCTACCATGCCCGGCGCGCTCGCCAGGGTCATTGCCATCGCCAGCATCGACGTTCGCATCATTGCTATCCTCCCTTATGACGGCGATTTTTCATCTGATCGGCAAATCAATCGACCGTCTATTTTTTCAGGCATATGCCTTAATAATTGACAGTCTGCTAATATTGGGATCAGGAAGAGTCAAGCATTGCTGGATAGGCGCTGAGAGACATATGGCCCGTTTGCCCCTTAAGAAAAAAAGCGGCAGCGCGGCGGATGATATCATCCGCGCGGCGGAACGCCTCTTCGGTGAGGAGGGGGTGTCCTCCATATCGTTGCGTCACATCGCGACCGCCGCCAGCCAGGTGAACAATTTCGCCGTCCAATATCATTTCGGCGACAAGGACGGGCTGATCCGGGCGATATTCGAACGGCGCCTTCCCTTTGTGGAAAACCGTCGCCGGCATATGCTGGAAGCAGCCCGGCCTGCTGGTTTTGATCTGGAAAAGCTGATCGAGGCGACCTTTCGGCCCATCATCGAAGAAGTCGACGAAAATGGGCGTCGCAGCTATGCGCGTTTCCTGGCGCAGATCGTCAACGACAAGCGGTCGGCCCATCACTGGACGGAGGTGCGCTCGCTCGTGCCTTCCGTGGCGGAAATCACCCAGGAACAGGCCCGGCTTTGCCCGGCGCTGAGCAAGGAAAAGCTCGTTTTCCGGCTCCAGCTCGTGAATATATTGATGCTGCAAGCCATATATCTGGCCGACGAGGATGGATGCGACGCCCGCGCCTTTGAAGCGAAATTCATGGATGCGGTACGCATGGCCGCCGCCGCGCTGGGAGCCCCTTGAGTTAGCGGATTCCCCGGCATTTCGTGGTTTCAGCGGTTCTTGGCCGCAGCTTTCATTCGGTTGTGCAATATAGGTGCTTGCCCACCTCATGCTCCTGCGTGAAGCCCGCAACGGCTTCGCCGATCAGCAGCAGCGTTGGATCTTCATCGCTGATCGTCGCGACGAGGAAGGCAAGTGCCGAGAGCTTGCCCCGGATAAGCCGTTCATTGGGTAGCGACACATTGACTGCCACCATCACTGGCGTTTCGGGATTGCGTCCGGCGGCGATCAGGGAACGGCTGATCTCGCTCGCGGCCGCGCGGCCCATATAGATGCCCAGCGTGCCGCCGGCGCGCGCCAGCACGTCCCAGTCGAGTTGCAGCGGTTCGCCCGCCTTGAGATGCGCCGTCACCAGCGTCAGTCCGCGCGCCACACCCCGCAAGGTAAGCGAGGCGTTGCCGCTTGCCGCCGCCGCGCTGGCGGTGGTGATGCCGGGACAGATGCGGACCGGAATCCCTTCCTCCGCCAAATATGCCATTTCTTCCGCCGACCGTCCGAAGACCGATGGATCGCCGCCCTTGAGGCGCACGACGCGCTTGCCCGCTTTCGCCGCGACAAGCAGCAGGTCATTGATGCTTTCCTGTGCCTTGCTGTGACGGCCGGAGCGTTTGCCGACGCTCACCACTTCCGTGCTGTCCGGCACGAGGTCCAGCACGCCTGGTCCCACCAGCGCGTCGTAAAAGACAATCTCCGCCGCCACGATCAGCTTTTCGGCTTTTCGGGTGAGCAGGTCCGGGTCGCCCGGTCCGGCGCCGACCAGCCAGACCTCACCGGGGGCGATAAGCTCATTCTGCTGCATGGAGCGTCTCCTGCTTGCTTTGGGCGAGGATGCTGGCGAGCGCCGGGCGGCAGGAGCCGCAATTGGTCCCCGCGCCCAACGCTTTGCCGATTGCGGGCACATCGACCAGCTGCTTTTCGCGGATGGCCGCCACGATCTGATTAAGGCCGATGTCGAAACAGACGCAGATGGTTGCGCCCTTGTCCGGCTGGTTCCCCGGCCCCCGCGCGGCGAGGACCGAAGCGCCGACGGCGGGCGCCTGAAGCTGGTCGATCAGCCAGTCGCGCGAAGGGAGGATGCCGCTGCGTGTGACGAACAGCACGCCAGTCAGTTGCCCATCGCTGATAATGGCCACACGGCGGGTGCCGCGCGTAACGTCGATGGCTTCCACCCTGTCGCCTTTGGGCAAGCATGCCTCCAACCGCGAGGGATCGCCATTGCCCGCGACCTCGTATAGCGCACCGGATGGCACGGTGACGCGCGTCGCCCAGAGGCAGGGGAGGCGCACCGGGTCTGTGCCGCGAAGGATGAGGAAGCCTTTCCATTCCACCGCCTGCCGTTCGACGCGGGCAGGCGTCGACTTGAAGCCGGGCTGGCCGGAATGAGGGTCGGTGAGTGGGCGCGGCAACAGGCCGGTGCGGCCGCCGGTCGATGTCTGGTCGGTCCAGTGGATCGGCGTGAATATCTCGCCGGGTCGCTGGCCTTCGTTGAACATCACGCGAAACAGGCTGTCGCCTTGCGGCGTGGAGACGCGAGCGAGGTCGCCTTCCTCCAGTGCGAGCGCCCGTGCGTCCTGCGGATGGATTTCGACCAGCGGTTCTTCCCGATGCCGGGCCAATTTGGGGGAAAGGCCGGTGCGGGTCATCGTGTGCCACTGATCGCGATAGCGCCCGGTGTTGAGCGTCATCGGCCAGTCCTTGAGCGGCGCCTGCACGTCCATCTGCCTGACCGGCACCAGCCGCGCCTTGCCGTCGGTCGTGGGAAAGCGGCCATCGGCGAAAGCTGCGCCGCCCCAGCGGAACGGTTCCATCGCTTCATAGGCATCATTGCCGATGGTGGCATGGGATCGCAGGTTCAGCACGCGCGCGCCGTCATTCTGATAAGCGGTCAGGCGCGCATGTTCGCGCCAGATTTCGGCTGGCCGGTCATAGGCGAAAGCATTGCGCCAACCCATGCGGCGGGCGACCTCCTTGATGATCCACCAGTCTGGCCTTGCCTCGCCGGGGAGCGTCAGGAAGGGACGCTGGCGGCTGATCGTGCGGTCCGAATTGGTGACGGTGCCGTCCTTTTCCCCCCATCCTGCGGCGGGAAGGCGGACATCGGCATAAGCGCTGGTGTCGGTGTCGGCGATCACATCCGACACGACCACGAAGGGGCAGGATTCCAGCGCCTCGCGCACGCGGCCGGCGTCGGGCAGCGAGACGGCGGGATTGGTTGCCATCACCCAGAGCGCCTTGATCCGGCCCTCGCCCATCGCACGGAACAGGTCGACGGCTTTCAGGCCCGGCTTGGCCGCCATGGCGGGCGCGGCCCAGAAGCGGCCGACCCGTTCCACATTCTCCGGCGCGAAGTCCATATGCGCCGCCAATGTCGATGCGAGGCCCCCGACTTCGCGCCCGCCCATGGCGTTGGGCTGTCCGGTGATCGAAAATGGCGCCGCGCCGGGCTTGCCGATGCGTCCCGTGGCGAGGTGGACGTTGATGATCGCATTGACCTGATCGGTGCCGCGGATCGACTGGTTGATGCCCTGGCTGAACAGGGTGACGGTGCGCGGGGTCGCGGCGAACAGCTCGAAAAACTGCTGGAGCAGAGCAGGGGCGATGTCGCATGTTTTCGCGACGGTCCACAGATCGTGACCGGTGCGGATATGTTCCCAGAAGTCTTCTGGTGCGTTGACATGTCCGGCCAGGAAAGCGGGGTCGGTGACGCCCGCCTGATCCACCCAGGCGAGCAGCCCGTTCATCAGCGCCACATCGGTGCCGGGCTTCACGGGCAGATGCAGGTCCGCGCCTTCGCAGGTTTCGGTACGGCGCGGGTCGATCACCACCAGTTTCGTGCCACGCGCGGCGCGGGCGGCCTGGATGCGCTGATAGACGATCGGATGGCACCATGCGGTGTTGGAGCCGACCAGGACGATCAGGTCTGCTTCCGCCAGATCGCCATAGCTGGCGGGCACGACATCCTCGCCGAAAGCGCGGGTATGGCCCGCGACTGCGCTCGACATGCACAAGCGCGAATTGGTGTCGATATTAGCCGAGCCGATGAAGCCCTTCATCAGCTTGTTGGCGACATAATAATCCTCGGTCAGCAACTGGCCGGAGACATAGAAGGCCACGCTGTCGGGGCCGTGGCGGTCGATCGTTTCGCGAAAGCGTTTAGCCACAAGGTCCAGCGCCTTGTCCCAGCTTGCCCGCCTTTGGCCGATCATCGGATGGAGCAGGCGGCCTTGCAGGCTCACCGTTTCGCCCAGATGCGTGCCCTTGGAACATAGCCGCCCGGCATTGGCCGGATGCGCCTCATCCCCCTTGATCTGCACGGACCGCGGGCCGGTCGGCGTGGCCGATATGCCGCAGCCGACACCGCAATAGGCGCAAGTGGTGCGGATCGGTTGCCCCATCGTCTTCAGGCCGCCTTCCTCGTCGTCCGGGCCGGTATCACCGCATCGCGCAGCAGGTAGATGCGGCCAGCGTCGACCTTGAGCGGGATGGTCGGCACGCACCCTTCGTCGCTGCCCAGCGCCTCGCCGGTTTTGAGCGAGATGTTCCAGTTGTGCAGCGGACAGGCGACGACATTGCCATGGACGATGCCCTGGCTCAGCGGTCCCTGTTTGTGCGGGCATTTGTTGACCAGCGCATAAAATTGGTTGTCCAGCGTGTGGAATATCGCGATCTCCTCCCCGCCGCGCACCGGCAGGGTCCGGGCGTTGCCGGGCGAAATCTGGCTCACCGGGCCGATATCCAGCCAATCTCCGACATTGTTCGAGACGGTCATGCGGCAAACTCCATGGGGCGCACTTCGGCGAGGTGTTGATGCAGTTCGGCGTCTTCGCCCGCGGCGCGGCGCGCCCAGGGGTCTTCCTGACTGAAGCTTTGGGAGAAGAGGAAGCGGGCACGAAGCGCCTCGCGGCCTTCCTCGTCATCGACGATGCGGCTCTTTACATAGTCGACGCCGACGCGTTCGATCCACGGCGCGGTGCGTTCGAGGTAACGCGCTTCCTCGCGGTAGAGCTGGATGAAGGCGGCGCAGTAATCGAGCGCCTCCTGCTCGGTCGCGACCTTGCAGAGCAGGTCGGTGGCGCGGACATGGATGCCGCCATTGCCGCCGACATGCAGTTCATAGCCGCTATCCACGCAGACCACGCCGAAGTCCTTGATCGTCGCCTCCGCGCAGTTGCGAGGGCAGCCCGATGCCGCGATCTTGAACTTGTGGGGCATCCACGAACCCCAGGTCATCCGCTCGATCTTGACGCCAAGGCCGGTCGAATCCTGCGTGCCGAAGCGGCACCATTCACTGCCCACGCACGTCTTCACCGTGCGGAGCGACTTGCCATAGGCATGGCCCGACACCATGCCCGCGGCATTGAGATCGGCCCAGACGGCGGGCAGGTCTTCCTTCCTGATGCCGAAAATGTCGAGCCGCTGGCCGCCGGTCACTTTCACCATGGGGGCGTTATATTTCTCAACTACATCGGCGATCGCGCGCAACTCGCGAGGGTTGGTGAGACCGCCCCACATGCGCGGCACGACCGAATAGGTGCCATCCTTTTGGATATTGGCGTGCATCCGTTCATTGACGAAGCGGCTCTGCTGGTCGTCCTCATAATCGCCGGGCAGCGCGCAGAGCAGATAGTAATTGAGCGCTGGACGGCAGGAGGAGCAGCCATCGGGCGTCGACCAATGCAGCTTCTGCATGATTTCCGGGATCGACTTCATGCCCTGCGCGACGATTTCGCGGCGGACATCGTCATGGCCGAAGCTGGTGCATTTACAGACCGTCCTGGTGGCGCGCTCCCCCGAATAATCGTCGCCCAGCGTCACCGCGAGCAGGGTTTCGACAAGGCCGGTGCAGGAGCCGCAGCTTGCAGATGCCTTGCAGGTTGCGCGCACCGCGTCCAGCGTGCCATTGCCCGCCTCGACGCAGGCGACGACCTGCCCCTTGCTGACGCCGTTGCAGCCGCAGATCTCGGCATCATCCGAGAGCGCCGCAACGGCCGCCTTAGGGTCCGCCTGCCCACCCCCGGAGGCGAAAGCCTGACCGAAGATCAGCAGGTCGCGAATTTCGGAGACGTCATCGCCTTTCCTGAGCAGGTCGAAATACCAACCGCCGTCCGCCGTGTCGCCATAGAGCACCGCCCCCACGATCCGGTCGTCCCTGACGATGACCCGCTTATAGACCCCGCGCGAAGCGTCGCGCAGGACGATATCCTCGCAGCCTTCCCCGCCGGAGAAGTCGCCAGCGGAGAAAACGTCGAGGCCTGCGACCTTCAGCTTGGTCGACGTGACCGAACCCTTATAGCCCGTGTGCTGATCGGTCAGGCCGTCGGCGAGGCTGCGGCACATGTCCCACAGCGGCGCGACAAGGCCGTAGACATTGCCGTCATGTTCAACGCATTCGCCGACGGCGAGGATGTCGGGGTCGCTCGTCACCATATGATCGTCGACCTTGATGCCGCGCCCGATATCGAGCCCCGCCTCACGCGCCAGAGCGACCGAGGGACGGATGCCCACCGCCATCACCACCAGATTTGCCGGGATTTCGCGGCCGTCCTTCAGGCGAACGCCCTCGACCTTGCCGTCGCCATAGATTTCAGCGGTATCCGCGCCGGTCAGGATGGTCTGGCCGCGTTCTTCCAGCGCGGTCTTGAGCAACCAGCCCGCCGCCTCGTCCAACTGGCGCTCCATCAGCGTGGGCATCAAATGGATGACCGTCACCTTCATGCCGCGCAGCGTCAGGCCGTGCGCCGCTTCAAGGCCGAGCAGGCCGCCGCCGATCACCACCGCGCCGCCGCCATTCGCAGCGGCTTCCAGCATGGTGTCGACATCCTTCATGTCGCGGAAGCTGATGACGCCGGGCAGATCCTTCCCCGGCACCGGGATGATGAAGGGGTCCGATCCGGTAGCGATCAGCAGCTTGTCATAGCCGACGGCGCGGCCCGACTGGCTGGTGACGGTCCTGCCGGCGCGGTCGATGGCCATCACCGGATCGCCCGCGATCAGTTCGATGCCATTGTCATCATACCATTGGCGGCTGTTGATAATGATGTCGTCGAACGTCTTTTCGCCCGCCAGAACCGGCGAAAGCATGATCCGGTTATAGTTCACATAAGGCTCTGCGCCGAAGATGGTGACGCGATAACGCCCCGCATCCCGCGCCAGCAGTTCCTCGACCGCGCGGCAACCGGCCATGCCGTTGCCCACGACGACCAGATGTTCCCGATCATCATGCGGCGGCATGAAGATGTTTTCTTCATTCTCCGCCGCCGGACTGATCCCGTCCTGAAATTCCATCCCCGGTTTCTCCAGAAAAGAAAAAGGCCGCCATCCGGACCCCGGGATTTGAAACCCGAAGTCTGGATGGCGGCCTTGCCATCATTCGCGCCTGGACGGCCCGCCGATGGACCGCTTTGGCTATGAAATAAGAGGACTACCCTGTCCTTTGCATCGCAGCATATGCCGAATCGCTTTGCGGTCAAGCGATTCCTGCGCCTTAGAGACTCCAGTCGACCTGGAACCAGAATTTGTCGGTATCGCTAGCCAGATCATCGGCCTCATAATGTGCGTAGCGGATCGAAAACGCGGTCTTTTCGATCTTCGCGGATGCGAGAAGATTGATCTCATCGCCATAATGCAGGCTTAGCCGATCACTGTCGAACCGATGCCATGTTGCTTGCAGCGCCACGGCGGAAAGCGGCCCCAGCTGTTTCCAGCCATAGCCGCCGCCAACATGGAAATCGCGCACGCCGTTAGGCGGAGTCGTCAGCAACTTGTCCGCCCAGCCCTGAAATTTGAAGTTGCTGCCGAGCGGCGTCTGGAAACTGGTGAGCGCCGCGCCCCTGTCGGCGCCCAGCACCTCATATCCGACGTTGAGTTTCCATCCCTCTACGTCCAGCGTCGCGTCGGCCAGCCAATAATCCGCCGCATAGCGACTGGGATTGGCGCGATAGTCGGATTGCCGCGCATAGCTGAACTGATAGCCGATCTTTGCGATGCTTGAGAGGGCGCGGCTTCCCGCCAGCCGCGCGCCATAGGTCTGGCTGGACAGGCGAAAACCCTGCACCGCCGCTTCATCCTGATCGATCAGATAGGCAAAGCCCGTCAGCGTGCCGACCGGCGTGACATAGGACAGGTTGGCAAGGATATTATCGTCGCTCACCGCCTGTTGCCGCGCCCCATTGCCGTCAATGCCCCAGATCGACCGCACGCTCCAGGCATAGGCGACATCCAGCTTCAGTTTCGGCAGAGGCATGAGTTCCACTCGGATGGCATCGAAGGTCTGGGCATTGTCGCGGAAGGGAACATTGCCGACGAAGCGTTCATCATCCAGAGCGATCTTCTGCCGTCCCGCGGTCAACGTCAGGTCTTTCGTCGCATATTGAAGCTGCGCGATGACGAGCGCCACATTCTGCGGATCGGCCACCAGCGGCCGGGTCGGAGCGCCGTTCAACCCGTCATGATAATGGTCGATCATGGCCAGCGTTCCCTGCCCGACCATTGTTGCGCTGACCGCGCCGCTGCTGGCGGCCAGTCCTGCCCGCGCGCGGACAGTGAGCGCGTCTGCTTGTCTGGCAAGGTCGTCCTGATCGACATGCTCATAACGCAGCCGGGCTTCGGCGATGGGCCTCAGCGTCAGTTGCTGGGCGCAAGCGGGGCCTGCGACGGCCAGCGCGGCCGCCGATGCAAGAAACAGTTTCATGGAAGATTGTCCCCCTTCGGACGATGTGATGCATGGGAAGGGCGGCCGCCCTCATGGGCCGCCGCCTTTCCCTCTCCCATTTCAGATTCGCGCGCCGCTGCTCCAGGTCGCGCGCCAGCGGCCGCGCACCATGGCGATGCCGAGGAAAGCCAGCACGGCCAACGCTGCGAAGATCAGGAAACCCGCCGCGAAACTGCCCGTCATCTGCTTGGCGATGCCGAGCGACGAGGCGAGATAGAAACCGCCTATCCCGCCCGCCATGCCGACAAGGCCGGTCATGACGCCGATTTCCTCCTGGAACCGCTGCGGGACGAGCTGGAACACCGCGCCGTTGCCCACGCCCAGCGCCAGCATCGCCGCCACGAAGAAGCAAAGCGCGGCCGCCAATGTCGAAGCATAAGCGACGGCGGACAGCGCCAGCGCTGCGACCAGATAGACGATCATCAAAGCCCGCACTCCGCCGATCCGGTCGGCCAGCGCGCCGCCCATGGGCCGCACCAACGATCCCGCGAAAACGCATGCTGCGGTGCAATATCCAGCGGTGACGGGGCTCAATCCGAACTGGTCGGTGAAATAGATCGGCAGCGATGCCGCCAAACCCACGAAACCGCCGAATGTGACGGCATAGAAGGCCATCAGCCACCAGGCGTCGGCGGTTTTGAGGGGGTGGAAATAATCGGCCAGCCGCTTGGGCGGCGGTGCGTTGGGCGCGTCTTTCGCCATCACCATATACACCACGAACACGATCGAAAGCGGGATGCAGGCAAGCCCCAGCACCGCGTTCCAGCCGAACAGCTTGGCCAGCCCCGGCGCGAAGAGCGAGGCGAGCACCGTGCCCGAATTGCCCATGCCGGCAAGGCCCATCGCCTTGCCCTGATGTTCGGGCGGATACCAGCGGCTCGCCAGCGGCAGCGCGATGGCGAAGCTTGCCCCCGCAAAGCCAAGGATCACGCCCAGCGCCAGCGTGCCGCCGAAGCTGTTGACGCCCATCATCCAGGCGGTAAACAGTCCGGCGATGACGATGATCTGGCTGATCGCGCCCGACCGTTTCGGCCCGATCCGATCGACCAGCAGGCCGTTCACGACACGCAGAAGCGCGCCCATCAGCGTGGGCGTCGCGACCATCAGCCCCTTTTCGGCGGGGGTCAGCGCCAGCGCACTGGCGATGGAGGGAGCAAGCGGTCCCAGCAGCACCCAGACCATGAAAGCCAGATCGAAATAGAGAAAGGCGGCGATCAGGGTCGGCGTATGACCGGCTTTCCAGAAGCTGGTCGGGCTGGCTTCCCCTTCGCCGTCGGACGGGCGATCCCAATAAGCAGTTGCCATGATGACGTCCTTCAATCTTGTGAAATGGACACGAAAAAAGCCGCTCTCCGAACCTCGTTTTTTCGAAGTCCGGCCAGCGGCTTTGCTGCAAAATATTAGGGGGAGAGCTTAGTCCCGGCGTTGGGAGGGCTCGTCCTGTAAAAACACGCTTCGTC
Source organism: Sphingobium baderi (assembly GCF_001456115.1). NCBI lineage: Bacteria > Pseudomonadati > Pseudomonadota > Alphaproteobacteria > Sphingomonadales > Sphingobiaceae > Sphingobium > Sphingobium wenxiniae. Next base: position 1,144,039 of record NZ_CP013264.1, read on the forward strand.
GCGCGACTCTTATCTTATCTCGCGATTGCAACCATGTTGCAAGGCACAATTTACGGGGCGAAATCTTGCCGCGCCGCATCAAAACCGGCGAGAAAATCGTCGATTCGTTCCGGGTCGAAGACGCGCCCATCAAAGAAGCGGTCCGGTCCCAGAGTCAGTTCCCCGCGCTTCGATCCCACCGCTAACGGCGTATTGACCGCCCCTTCGACCTTCATGCTGGCGCCGGGCAAGGCGACGTCGCTGTCCGCCAGCGCACGGCGGAAGACGTCCGGGCGGAAAACGCCCGCCGCGTTCGCCATATTGGCGGGGCTGTGGTCGACCATCTTCCAGCGCACCAGCTGGGAATAGATCCACAGCGCCTGACTGCGCCATGGAAAGGCAGTCGCTTCCCGCGAAAAGAGCATGAAATCGGGCATGGAGAGCGGCGCCATGCCCATCCGGGCGACAATTTGCCCGGACAGGGCGCGCTGGATCAGCTCCGCAGGCTGATCGACATAGCGCGGATCGGATAGCAGATGCGCCAGCGCCGCGTGATTGGAGGCGTCGTCGCACCAGGCGGCCGACCTTGCGAGCGCACGCAGCAGCCGATCCGCGATGGCGGGATTTGCCTCCAGCCAATCCGTGCGGAAGGTCAGCACTTTCTCCACGCCCCGCTGCCAGATACGTTCGCCGACGGCCACCGCTTCAGCCAGACCAACCTCGACCGCCGCGCTGCCCCATGGCTCACCGGCGATAAAGCCGTCAATTTCCCCGGCTCTCATCGCTTCAGTCGTCAGCGACGGCGGCAGCACCCGCAATATGACATCGCGATCCGGGTCGACGCCCGCGCTCGCCAGCCAATAGCGGAGCATGATCGCGTGACTGGAAAAGCGGTGGACGACGCCGATCACCGGTTTGCGCCGCCAAAGGCCGATGGCGGCGGCAAAATCATGGGCGGTGCCCAGCGGATCGTGGAGACGCCGGGCGATGTCCGGGTCCAGCGCCTGCGCGAAATCGCGTGCCATCACCAGCATGTTGCCGTTGACGCTGAGTTTATAGGGCGCGGCCAGAGATGCGCCCTGCTGGCTGAGGCCCAATGTCACCGCCACGGCCAGCGGAGCCAGCATATGCGCCGCCTGCACTTGGCCGAAGACCAGCCGGTCGCGCAATGTTGCCCAGCTGGTCGTGCGGACGAGGTCGAGCGAAATGCCTTCTTCTTCGGCAAAGCCCCGTTCCCGCGCGACAGCCAGCACGGCGACATCGGTCAGGGGCAGGAATGCGATACGCAGCGTCGTCATCATGCCGATCCCCCGAGCAGATCGCTGGCGGTGACGAGAGCCTGGGCGACATCCACGATCTTCTTCCCCTGATTCATCGCGCTGGTCCGCAGCAGTGCATAGGCATCCGGTTCGCTGAGGCCGCGTTGGTGCATCAATATGGATTTGGCCCGGTCGATGATCTTGCGGTCGGACAGGGCGGTGCGTGCTTCCTCCAACTCGGTCTGTATGCGAGCAAAGGCGTTGAAGCGCCGGACCGCCAGTTCCAACACCGGCTTCACCCGTTCCTTCCGAAGCCCGTCGACCACATAGGCGGATATGCCAGCATCGATGGCCGCGCCGATCATTGCTTCGTCCGATTGGTCCACGAACATGGCGATAGGACGGGCGAGGGCGCGGCTGACCGTCAACATCTCCTCCAGCGTATCGCGGCTCGGGCTGCCAAGATCCATCAGGACAACATCGGGCGCCATGCGTTCAAGACGCGCGACAAAAGCGCCGCGCGGTGGGACGATGTGAATGTCGTCATAGCCCGCTTCGCGCAGTCCTTCTTCCAGGACCGTGGCCCGCAACCCGCTGTCATCGATGATGACGATTCTCATCCAGCCACACCCTGTCGCCCCTGTGACGCAATTGCCGACAGTCCTTCCCCCGTCAATGCCCCGCGATTGTTACCGGAACATTCATGTAGGCGTGTGGGGCGCAGCGATGGCATGACAGGCCCGAACGACCGCGATGGACCGTCTAGTTCCCGGCGGCCATCCCGGATAGCTGTTCGCGCTCCTTGCGCTTTCCCGCGCTCAGTAGCAGCGCATAGCCTGCCAGTGCGGACAGGAGCGATCCACCGAGCACGCCGATTTTCACTTCATCCATCAATATGGGATCGGGAAAGGCCAGTCCGCCAATGAACAGGCTCATGGTGAAACCGATGCCGCACAGGACGCATACGCCATAGATCTGCGTCCAGTTCGCGCCGCTTGGCTTGCCAGCCAGCCCGGAACGAACGCATAGCCAGAGAGCGGCAAAGACTCCTGCCTGCTTGCCCAGGAACAGTCCTGCGGCAACGCCGAGAGGCAAGGGCGCTATCAGGTCGCCCATGCCAAGACCCGCGAACGCAACGCCCGCATTGGCAAAGCCGAACAAGGGAATGATGCCATAAGCGACATAAGGATGCAGCCCGTGTTCCAGCCGGTGAAGCGGGGAATCGGCGGCGTCCGGGGCGCCAGGCGTGGCGCGGATCGGGATGAGGGCGGCGGCCAGCACCCCGGCGATGGTGGCATGAACGCCGGACAGCAGCACCGCTAGCCACAACAGGAAAGCCAGTATCAGATAGGGCCAGAGCTGTTTTACCCCCACCCGGTTGAGAATGAACATGGCCCCCATGACGAGAGCGGCCGAAAGCAGGGCAAGGCCCCGGATCTCATTTGTATAGGCGAGCGCTATGATCGCCACGGCGCCCATGTCGTCCACTATGGCGACGGTGGTCAGGAACAGCTTGAGCGAGGTGGGAACCCGTGATCCCAGCAGGGCCATGACACCGATGGCGAAGGCTATATCTGTGGCCGCCGGTATGGCCCAGCCTCTCGCCAGGCCCGGCGTCGACCCGGCAAAGGCTAGATAGACCAGAGCCGGTACCGCCATGCCGCCCGCAGCCGCGATGGCGGGAAGCGCCCGGTCCGACCAGCTTGCCAGATGCCCGTCGACAAATTCCCGCTTGATCTCCAGCCCGACGAGCAGGAAAAAAAGCATCATCAGCCCGTCATTGATCCAGTGCAGCACGGACATCGGGCCGATCTTGACATGCAGGACATGGAAATAGCCGTCGGCAAGCGGGCTGTTGGCCACGATCATCGCCAATGCCGCCGCCGCCATCAGGATGATGCCTCCGGCAGCTTCGCTCTGAAGGAAATTCCGCAGTGCCGAAGGGCGCGTGACCCTCATGGCCGAGTGCCCGTCGTGACGGCTGGGAAGGGCGCGCGAAATGACGGGCCGATGGAAGGAAGTGATTTGTCAGGCATGTCCACGTTACCGGGAAGAGGAGGGGAAGCCCCTTTTTGTAACGATATACAGGGACTTTTCCATCCTTGTATGAATAAATCCACGGCGTGCGCCGCCGTGGATGGATATTGAGGGCGAATAGTCCGCCTTTCCCGTTCCTACAGGATGGCCGGCAGGTCCAGTCCCTTGTCCACCGCACAATCGCGTGCGATTTCATACCCCGCATCAGCGTGCCGCATCACGCCCGTCGCCGGATCGTTCCACAACACCCGCTCCAGCCGCTCTGCCGCTTTCGCCGTGCCGTCGGCAACGATGACCATGCCGCTATGTTGGGAAAAACCCATCCCCACGCCTCCGCCATGGTGCACCGATACCCAGGTCGCGCCCGAAGCGGTGTTGAGCAATGCGTTGAGTAGCGGCCAGTCGCTGACGGCGTCGCTACCGTCCTTCATCGCTTCCGTTTCGCGATTGGGGGAAGCGACCGATCCGCTGTCCAGATGGTCGCGTCCGATGACCACCGGCGCCTTCAACTCCCCCTTCGCCACCATCTCGTTGAAGGCAAGGCCCAGCCGGTGCCGGTCGCCCAGCCCCACCCAGCAAATGCGCGCGGGCAGGCCCTGAAACCGGATTTTCTCTCGCGCCATGTCGAGCCAGTTGTGGAGATGGGTATTGTCGGGCAGCAATTCCTTCACCCTGGCGTCGGTTCGATAGATATCCTCCGGATCGCCTGACAGGGCCGCCCAGCGAAAAGGCCCTATGCCCCGGCAGAATAGCGGCCGGATATAGGCGGGCACGAAGCCGGGAAAGTCGAAGGCATTCTCCACGCCCTCATCTTTCGCCATCTGCCGGATGTTGTTGCCATAGTCGGTGGTCGGCACGCCCGCCGCCTGGAAGTCGAGCATGGCGCGGACATGAACGGCCATGGAGGCTTTCGCCGCCTTCGCCACGGCTGCGGGCTCGCGCTCGCGCCGCTCGATCCATTGCGCGACGGTCCAGTCGATAGGGAGGTAGCCGTTCACCGGATCATGCGCGCTGGTCTGGTCGGTGAGCAGGTCCGGCCGGATACCGCGCCGGTAAAGCTCCGGCAGGATTTCCGCTGCATTGCCTAGCAGGCCGACCGACACCGGCTTCCTGCCGGCGCAGCTTTCCCCGATGATCGCCATCGCCTCCTCAATGGTGGAGGCGACGACATCCAGATAGCCCGTCCGCAGGCGCATATCGATCCGGCTCGGCTGGCATTCGATGGCCAGGCAGGATGCGCCGGCCATCACGGCGGCGAGCGGTTGTGCGCCGCCCATGCCGCCCAGACCCGCCGTCAGCAGCCATTTGCCGCCAAGGTCGCCGCCATAATGCTGGCGGCCCATCTCGACGAAGGTTTCATAGGTTCCCTGCACGATGCCCTGCGTGCCGATATAAATCCATGAGCCTGCCGTCATCTGTCCGTACATGGCGAGGCCCCGCTTATCGAGTTCGTTGAAATGCTCCCAATTCGCCCAGTGCGGGACGAGGTTGGAGTTGGCGATGAGGACGCGGGGCGCATCTTCATGCGTGCGGAACACGCCCACAGGCTTGCCTGACTGGATGAGCAGGGTCTGGTCGTCCTCCAGCCGCTTCAGAGTCTCGATAATCCGGTCATAGCTCTCCCAGTCGCGTGCGGCCCGGCCGATGCCGCCATAGACGACCAATTCCTCCGGCCGTTCCGCCACGTCGGGATGGAGGTTGTTCATCAGCATCCGCAGCGGTGCTTCGGTCAGCCAGCTTTTGGCGGAAAGCGCCATACCGGTCGGAGCCTTGATGATGCGGCTGTTGTCGATGCGGGTCATGATCTGGATTCCTGCTGGGCGAAGGTGATGCAGGCCTGCAATATGCGGGTGAGGATCGGGGCGATGGCGGCGGCGCGCGCCGGATTGAAAGGGGGCGGCCAATTGCCCTCATCGAGAATATCCGGCTCATCCATGTAGCCGCGCATGGCCAGTTCCATCTGGATCGCGTGGACGCCGTTTTCGGGGCGGCCATAATGGCGCGTCGTCCACCCGCCCCGGAAACGCCCGTTCAGCACATGGCTGAAGGGGCCTTCCGCGCAAATGCCCGTCACCGCTGCCTCCAGCGCAGGATCGCAAGTGACGCCGCCATTGGTGCCGATATTGAATTGTGGCAATTCGCCATCGAACAGGCGCGGGACATGGCTGCGGACCGAATGGGCGTCATAGAGGACGATGCGCGGATGCAGCGTTCGCAGCCGAACGATTTCTCCTTCCAGTGCCGCATGATAGGGGGCGAACCAGATGGCCCTGCGCCGCGCGATCTCCGCATCGCCGGGCGTCGTGCCGGTATAAAGCGGATCGCCGTCGAAGGTCGAGGTCGGGCAAAGCTCTGTCGTCGTCTGTCCCGGATAAAGCGAGACGCCGGAAGGGTCGCGATTGAGGTCGATCACGCTGCGGGAAATGCGGCTGCGAACGGTCGTCGCGCCCAATCCCCGCGCAAAGCCGTAAAGCCGGTCCACCCACCAGTCGGCATCCCGCCGCGCCAGCCATGGCGACCGGAAAGCTCCCTCCACATCGGCCAATTCCATACCTGTATGGGGAAAGGCGACGATCAGCGGCGCGTCGCCCCGCGTGATTTCCAGCCAATCAGTCATGCAACCCCCGGCAAATCATGGACGACGGCAAGCAGCGCGCCTGATCGGATCAGCGCGTTGGCCCGCTCCATGACCGGATGGAAATGCCGGTCGTCGGTCAGCGTCGGCACCTCGTTTCGCAAGCAGGCGCGAGCGGCTTCCAACGGTTCGCTTGATGCCAGCGGCGCATGGAAATCCACGCCCTGCGCGGCGGCGAGCCATTCGATCCCGATCACCGCCATCGCATTCTCCGTCATGTCCAGCAGGCGGCGCGCGCCATGGGCGGCCATGGATACATGATCCTCCTGATTGGCCGATGTCGGGATGGAATCGACGCTGGCAGGAGTGGCGCGCTGCTTGTTCTCGGAAACGAGGGCAGCCGCCGTCACCTGCGGGATCATGAAACCCGAATTGAGGCCGGGTCTGGGCGTCAGGAAAGCAGGCAGGCCCGACAGTGCCGGGTCCACCAGCATGGCGATGCGCCGCTCCGCGATGGAGCCGATCTCGCAGATCGCCAGCGCAATCATGTCAGCGGCGAAAGCGACCGGCTCGGCATGGAAATTGCCGCCCGATAGCGCCTCATCGGTATCGGGGAAGATCAGCGGATTGTCCGAAACGCCGTTCGCTTCGATCTCCAGCGTGGCTGCCGCCTGCCGCAGCACGTCCAGTGCCGCGCCCATCACCTGCGGCTGGCAGCGCAGGCAATAGGGGTCCTGCACCCGCGCGTCGCCTTCCAGATGGCTCGCGCGGATCGGCGATCCGGCCATCAGCGCACGCAGGGTCGCGGCGACCTCAATCTGTCCCCTGTGTCGACGAAGATCATGGATGCGCGGGTCGAAAGGCGTGTCGGAACCCCTGGCCGCCTCGGTCGAAAGCGCGCCTGTCACCAGCGCGGACTGGAACAGCCGTTCCGCCTCGAACAGTCCGGCCAGCGCAAGGCTGCAAGAAAACTGCGTCCCATTGAGCAGCGCCAGCCCCTCCTTCGGCCCCAGTTCGACTGGTGAGAGCCCTGCCTGCCTCAAGGCGTCGGAAGCAGGCATCCGAACGCCATCGGCGAAAATCTCGCCCACGCCGATCATCGTCGCGGCCATATGCGCCAGCGGCGCAAGGTCGCCGCTTGCCCCCACCGAACCCTGTGCGGGAACTACCGGCGTCAGTCCCTGGGCCAGCATAGCCTCCAGCAGCGCGACCGTTTCCGGTCGCACGCCCGAAGCGCCCTGCGCCAGACTGGCGAGCTTCAGCGCCATCATCAGCCGCACCACCGGCACAGGCGCGGGCGCGCCCACGCCCGCCGCATGGCTCAGCACGATATTACGCTGTAACCTCGCCAGATCGTCGTCGCCGATGCGGACGCTGGCGAGCTTTCCGAAGCCGGTATTGATGCCATAGACCGGATCGCCCTTCGCCAATATGCGCGCCACCGCCGCCGCGCTTTCTGCCACGCGCTCGGCATGGGCCGGGTCGAGCCGCACCGCCGCGCCGCGATAGATTGCGCGCCATTCCGCCAGGGCTACGTCGCCGGGGCAAAGCAGGACATCGATCATTGACCACTCCAGATGCGGGCATGGAGGGGGTTGAACCCCATGCGATAGGCAAGTTCGGCGGGGCTTTCGATGTCCCAGATGGCAAGGTCGCAACTCTTGCCGGCCTCGATGGTGCCGATCCGGTTGCCCAGCCCCAATGCCCGGGCGGCGTTGCGGGTGACGCCCGCCAGACATTCCGCGACCGTCAGCCGGAACAGCGTCGCCCCCATATTCATTACCAGCAGCAGCGAGGTGAGTGGCGAGGTGCCCGGATTGCAGTCCGTCGCCAGCGCGATCGGTACGCCCGCCCGGCGCAGTCCTTCAATCGGCGGCAGATTCGTCTCCCGCATGAAATAATAAGCGCCGGGCAGCAACGTGGCGACCGTCCCGACCCGCGCCATCGCTGTGATCCCGTCCTCGTCCAGATATTCCAGATGATCGGCGGACAGCGCGCCGAACTCCGCCGCCAGCGCCGCGCCGTGCAGGTTGGAAAGCTGCTCGGCATGAAGCTTCACCGGCAGTTCGAACCGCGTGGCCGCCTCGAACAGCCGCCGCGTCTGCTCCGGCGTGAAACCGATGTTCTCGCAAAAAGCGTCCACCGCGTCGGCCAGTCCACTCGCAGCCACTTGCGGTATCACTTCCTCGCACAGCATGGCGATATAGCCGTCCGCATCGCCTGCAAATTCCGGCGGCAGCGCATGAGCGCCCAGAAAGCTCGTCTCGACCCGCACCAGCCTTTCCGCACCCAGTCGCCGCGCCGCGCGCAGCATCCGGATCTCCGTTCCGGGGTCGAGACCATATCCCGACTTCACCTCGATCGTGGTCACGCCCTCGGCTATCAGCGCATCCAGCCGGGGGAGGGCGGACGCCACCAACTCCGCCTCGCTTGCCGCGCGCGTCGCCTTCATGGTGGAGATAATGCCGCCGCCTGCCCGCGCGATCTCCTCATAAGACGCGCCTTCCAGCCGCATTTCGAACTCACGCGCGCGATTGCCGCCGTGGATCAGGTGCGTGTGGCAGTCGATCAATCCCGGCGTGGCCCAGCGGCCGTGGCAGTCGATGATCTCCTTTGCGTCCGGCGCGTCGGCGGCAGGCCCTACAAAGGCGATGTTTCCTTCGACCGCGCCCACCGCGCCGCGCTCGATGTAGCCCAGGCCCGGTGCGTCCGCGCGCAATGTCGCGATCCGCATGTTGGTCCAGATCCTGTCACATAGCACGGCCCGGTCCTTTTGCCTCTGGCGCCGACTCAATAATGTATATACTTAATTGGACAGGTCAGCGCTTGTCCAGACGGAAGGGAAAGAATGCGGCTTTGGTTCGAAGCGGCCCTGTTGCCTGAAGGGTGGCGGGATCATGTCCGGGTCACGGTGGCGGACGGCCTGATCGTGCAGGTTTTGCCGGACACGCTCCCGGCTCCAGATGACGAACGCCATGGCCCAGCGATTCCTGGCCTTGCCAATCTGCACAGCCATGCTTTCCAGCGCGGCATCGCGGGTCTGACCGAGCGGGCGGGAAGCGGCTCCGACAGTTTCTGGACATGGCGGGAGGCCATGTATCGCTTCGTCGACCGGCTCGATCCGGAAGGGCTGCGCGCCATCGCTGCTCTTGCCTATGTCGAGATGCTGGAAAGCGGCTTCACCCGTGTTGGCGAGTTCCATTATCTGCACCATGATCGCGACGGCCAACGCTATGCCGACCGTGCAGCCATGTCCTGCGTCATCGCCGAGGCGGCGCGCGAAAGCGGCATTGCGCTGACGCTGCTCCCCGTATTCTACGCGCATGCAGGGTTTGGCGGGACGCCGCCCACGCAGGGGCAGAGGCGCTTCGTCCACGACCTCGACGGCTATGCCACCCTGCTGGAGGCGGCGGGTAAGGTGATCGCCGACCTTGAAGGCGCGGTGCTGGGCGTCGCGCCGCATAGCCTGCGCGCCGTCCTGCCGGAGGAACTCTCCCAGATTACGGCGCTGCTTCTGCAAGGCCCGGTCCACATCCACATCGCCGAGCAGATGGCGGAGGTGGACGACTGCCTTGCGTGGAGCGGCCAGCGTCCGGTGGAATGGCTGTTCGACCATGCATCGGTGGACAGGCGCTGGTGCCTTGTCCACGCAACCCATGTTACGCCCGAAGAACTGGGCCGGATCGCCGATAGGCAAGCGGTCGTCGGTCTGTGTCCCATTACCGAGGCCAATCTGGGCGATGGCATCTTTCCCGCACGCGCCTTCCTAAACAAGGGCGGGCGGATCGGCGTTGGCTCCGATTCCAATGTGGAGATCGATGCGGCAGCGGAACTACGCCTGCTCGAATATGGCCAGCGCCTCCAGCATCGGGGCCGCAACCTTCTGGCGGGAGGGCCGGGCCAGTCCACCGGCGGCAGCCTCTTTCGCGCCGTTCAAGGCGGCGGAGCACAGGCCAGCGGGCAACAGCCGCATGGACTGGCGGTGGGCGCGCCCGCCGACATCGTCGCCTTCCGGCCGGACCATAGCGTGTTGGTGGAACGCCGCGAGGATGCGATCCTCGACAGCTGGATTTTTGCGGGCGGGAAGGCGCTGGTCGATAGCGTCTGGCGTCATGGCCGCAGGCGCGTTAGCGAAGGCCGCCATCTGGCGCGCCCCGCGATCGAGGCACGCTATCGCCGGACATTGGGGGCCTATCTGGATTGACGGAGCAGAAGAACAAAAGCGCGCAAGCGATCCACAGCCGTATCCGGCAGGATATCGAAACGCGCATCATGTCGGGTGAATGGCGCCCGGGCCACCGCATTCCTTATGAACATGAGTGGATGGCGCTTTACGGTTGTTCCCGCATGACGGTGAACAAGGCGCTGCGCTCGCTGGTCCAGGCGGGGCTTCTGGAAAGCCGCAGACGCGCGGGCACTTTTGTCGCGGCGCCCCGCTTCCACCGCGCCGCGCTCGAAATTCCCGACATCCGCGCTGAAGTGGCTGAGCAGGGATTGGCCTATCGCATCGAACTCATCCGCTGCGAGCGCCGTCATGCCGATGACGGGGACAAGGCGCTGCTTCAGGTTTCAGGCGGCGACATCCTCGCCATAAAATGTCGCCATTTCGCGGATGACCAACCCTATGCGTTGGAACATCGCCTCATCAACCTTGATGCCGTGCCCGAGGCGGCTGGAGTCGATTTTTCCACTGAACCGCCCGGTTCGTGGCTGCTGGGCCATGTCCCGTGGACGGAGGCCGAACATCGTATCACCGCGATCAACGTGGATGCCGCCGCTGCCGCGCAACTGGGTGTCGCCACGGGCCACGCCTGCATCTCGCTCGAACGCTGGACGTGGCGCGGGGATGAACGGATTACCTATGCGCGACAGGTTTATCCAGGCGAACGCTATGCGCTGGTCGCGCATTTTCGGGCATAACATTTTCCTGTGCTCCTGCTTTCGCGGGAACAGGGTACGTCAATCTTGACGTTCCAGCAGCTTTTCCACCAAGTTGGCCGCTGCTATCGTCACATCGCTCCACGTCACATCGAACCCCTCCGCATCGCCGAAATAGGGATCGGTTACGTTCGTCCCCTCCCGCCCCGGCACAAGGTCCATCAACAGCGCTAGATGCGCCGTTCCGTCCGCCGGGCGAATGCGGCGCAGGTCGCGCAGATTTTCTCCGTCGAGCGCGAAAATATGCTCGAAGCGATAGAAATCCTCTGCCTGCACCTGCCGCCCGCGATAGGTGCTGATGTCGATCCCATGACGCAGCGCCACCGCCTGCGCGCGCGGATCAGGGGGCGACCCAATATGCCAGTCGCCTGTTCCGGCCGAATCCGCCTCCGCTGCCAGCCGCGCCAGTGCTGCCTGTTCGCGGAACGCGGCTTCGGCAAGCGGCGAACGGCAGATATTGCCAAGGCACACGAACAGGACGGAAGGCTTGCTCATCCTTCCGCCGCCGCTGTCGAAAGTCCGAGTTGCGGCACGCCGATGGACCGCCGCCCGCCAAAATCCGTCCGCGCCACGATCACGCCCAGCTTCTCCATATAGTCGATCAGCCGCCGCACCCGACCCGGCGAACTGGTGCCATAGGCTCGCGCCAGCTCCGCGTCATCGGGGCAGGGTAGCCCCTGCATCGCCGCACGCGCGATCAGAAGGAAGGGGGCCAGCATATCCTCCGGCAGAGGGTCGGCCGCCCGCAGCGCATCCTCCCAGCGTGGGTCGGCGGCATCGGCCATCCCCGCCTGCGCCATGGCGAAGCGCTTGCGGAAGGCGGGCAGATCGATGGGCGCGCGCTTCAGTCCCTTCATCCGGCAGCGCACGGTGAAGTCCTGATAGAGCGTCGACACGCTTGGCTGCGCTTCCCCAAGGTCGGCGACGATATCCTCCAGCACCGCGACGATGACGCCGTCGGATTCGCCCATGTCGAACTCCGGCTCCACCGGCTTGGCGGAAGGCGCGGCGGCAAGGGCGCGCATCACTTCCTCCGCAGGCAGCGGCGCGGGTTCGGGCCGGGACGGCGGCGGGGGGAGCGCGCTCTCCTCCTCCACCTGTGCGAACAACAATTCCTGCATGTCGCCGGTCGCGGCGGCGGGCGGCGGCATCAGCTTGTGCGTGCCGCCGCGCGTGCTGGTCTTGACCGAACCGATCTTGACTGCGACCGGACGGCGGCAGATCGCCGGACCCAGCGCGAGAAACCGTCCGCGTTCCAGATCACGAATCTGCTCCGCCTGCCGCCGCTCCATGCCGAGCAGGTCGGCGGCGCGCGCCATGTCGATGTCGAGGAAGGTGCGCCCCATCAGGAAGTTCGACGCTTCGGCCGCCACATTCTTGGCGAGCTTCGCCAGCCGCTGCGTCGCGATCACGCCAGCCAGCCCGCGCTTGCGCCCCCGGCACATGAGGTTTGTCATCGCCGCCAGCGACAGTCGCCGCGCCTCGTCCGATACGTCGCCTGCGGCCACCGGCGCGAACATCTGCGCTTCATCGACCACGACGAGCGCGGGATACCAATGATCGCGCGGCGCGTCGAACAGGGTGGACAGGAATGTCGCGGCGCATTTCATCTGCGCTTCCAGCTCCAGCGATTCGAGACTGAGCACGACGGAAGCGCGATGTTCGCGAATCCGGGTCGCCATCGTGACGATCTCGCGCTCATTATAGTCGCCCGCATCGATCACCACATGGCCATATTCATCGGCCAGCGTGACGAAATCGCCCTCCGGATCGATCACCACCTGCTGCACCAGCGGGGCGCTTTCCTCCAGCAGCCGGCGCAGCAGATGCGACTTGCCCGACCCCGAATTGCCTTGCACGAGCAGGCGGGTGGCGAGCAATTCTTCCACATCGACCAGCACGGGGTTTCCCGAGCCGTCTGTTCCTATGCTGATACTGGCGGTCACGCATGTCCTTTGGCCCAGCCTGCGTCCCCGGCGCAAGCCCTGCCGCATCGAAGGGACATAAAGGGATGTTTCCCTTGACCCGCCCCATGGTGCGATGCAGCATCCCTTCCATGGCGACTCCTGTATCTTCGACGGGCGCTCCGGCGATCACGCAAAACCCCGATATCCGCTATCTTGGCCGTTTGCTGGGCGATGTCATCCGCGCTTATGGCGGGGACAAGCTTTACAAGCAGACCGAATATATCCGCTCCGCCTCGGTGGACCGGGCGCGGGGGATTCAGGGCGCGGATGTCACCGACACTGGCCTCGATGCCTTGAGCCTGGACGATACGCTCTCCTTCGTGCGCGGTTTCATGCTGTTTTCGATGCTCGCCAATCTGGCAGAGGACAGGCAGGGCGTCGCCGCAGAGCCGGGCGCGGATGTCGCCTCCGCCCTCAAGCGGCTGGAAAGTGAGGGCATCGGCCATGATGCCGTGATGAAGCTGCTGGATCATGCGCTGGTCGTGCCGGTGCTGACCGCGCATCCGACCGAGGTGCGGCGCAAGAGCATGATCGACCATCGCAACCGCATCGCCGACCTCATGCGCCTGCGCGACGCGGGGCGCGCCGAAACCGACGAGGGCGAAAATCTGGATGAGGCGATCTTCCGCCAGATCGCCCTGCTGTGGCAGACGCGCCCGCTGCGCCGGGAAAAGCTGTTCGTCGCGGACGAGATCGAAAATGTCCTGACCTATCTGCGCGACATCTTCCTTCCCACCTTGCCAGCGCTCTACGCCCGGTGGGAGCGGGTGTTGGAGGGGCGTCCGCACAGTTTCCTGCGCGTGGGATCGTGGATCGGCGGCGACCGCGACGGCAATCCCTTTGTCCAGGCGCCGCAGCTTCGCTTCGCCCTGTCGCGCGCCTGCCAGGCGGCGCTGGGCTATTATCTGGAAGCCATGCATGCGTTGGGCGCGGAACTCTCGCTCTCCACTGAACTCGCCCATGTGCCCCAGCCGGTGCTGGACCTGGCGCAAGCGAGCGGCGACGATTCCCCCAGCCGGCAAGATGAACCCTATCGCCGCGCCATTTCCGGCATCTATGCTCGTCTTGCCGCGACCTATGCCGCGCATATGGGTCATGCGCCGCCGCGCCCTTCGACGCTGAGCGGCGATCCCTATGCCAGCCCCGCCGAACTGCGCCGCGATCTCGTCACCGTCGCGCAGGGCCTTGCGAGCGAAGGCGATGGCGCGCTGGCGACCGGCGGTGCGCTGGGCCGCCTGATCCGGGCGGTCGAGACGTTCGGTTTCCACCTCGCCACGCTCGACATGCGGCAGAATAGCGACGTGCATCAGCGCGTCGTCGCGGAATTGTTGAAGAAGGCGGGCGTCGAGGACGACTATGGAAATCTCGACGAATTTGCGCGCATCGCCCTCTTGCGCCGGGAACTGGCGAGCAACCGTCCGCTCGGCACCCGCTTTTCCGACTATTCGGAGGAAACCGCTTCCGAACTCGCCATCGTGGAGGCGGCGGCGGAGGCGCACCGCATCTACGGCCCGCAATGCATCACCCACTATATCATTTCCAAGGCGGAAAGCGTTTCGGACCTGCTGGAGGTCAATATCCTCCTGAAGGAGGCGGGCCTCTGGCGCGTGGGCGCGGACGGTGATCCCCCACAGGCCGCCATCATGGCGGTGCCGTTGTTCGAAACCATCGCCGACCTTGAAGCCGCGCCCAAGATCATGTCCGCCTATTTCGGTCTGCCGGAGATTTCCGGCGTGGTGCAGGCGCGCGGCCATCAGGAAGTGATGATCGGCTATTCGGACAGCAACAAGGACGGCGGCTACATCACCTCCACCTGGGGCCTGTTCAAGGCGAGCAAGGCGCTGGAGCCGGTCTTCGCGCAGGCGGGCGCGGCGATGCAGCTTTTCCATGGCCGGGGCGGCGCGGTCGGGCGCGGTGGCGGCTCCTCCTTCGCCGCCATTCAGGCCCAGCCCAGGGGCACGGTGCAGGGCCGCATCCGCATCACCGAACAGGGCGAGGTGATTGCCGCCAAATATGGCACGCGCGACGTCGCCATGGCCAATCTGGAGGCGATGACCAGCGCGACCCTGCTTGCCAGCCTGGAGCCGGAGGGCATTTCCCGGCGCGATGCAGCCCGCTTCGCTGCCGCGATGGACGAACTGTCGCAGATGGCTTTCACCGCCTATCGTGACCTTGTTTACAAAACAGAGGGGTTCAAGGAATTTTTCCGCGAGCTGACGCCCATTCAGGAAATCTCCGGGCTCAAGATCGGCTCCCGCCCTGCCAGCCGCACCCAGAGCACGCGGATCGAGGATCTGCGCGCCATCCCCTGGGTGTTCAGCTGGTCGCAGGCGCGGGTGATGCTGCCGGGCTGGTATGGCGTCGGTCACGCGCTTGCCGCGTTCGAGGACAAGGCGCTGCTCGCCGATATGGCGCAAAGCTGGTCTTTCCTCGATTCCGCTTTCGACAATCTGGAGATGGTGCTGGCGAAATCCGATCTTGGCATCGCCGCGCGCTATCTGCCGCTGGTCGAGGATCAGGCAAGGGCCGCGACGATTTTCGCCCGCATCCGCGATGGCTGGGCTATGACCCATGACGGCCTGCTCGCTGCCACCGGTCAGTCGCGTCTGCTGGAAAAGAATCCGAAGCTTGACGAATCCATCCGTCTACGCCTGCCTTATATCGAGCCGCTGAACCTGCTTCAGGTAGAACTGCTGAAACGCCATCGCGCCGGAGAAGAAGATCCCCGCATCAGGGAAGGCATCGAATTGTCGATCAACGCGATCGCGACCGCGCTCCGCAACAGCGGTTGATATGAAGAGGACGAGCCAGCCTGCAGTCCAAATGGCTGACCCGTCCTCAACTCCTCCGGAGAGGAAGGGGGTGGGCGGACGCAAGGGAATGTCCGCCCAAACCTTATGCGCTGTTCAGATCAGAATTTGGCGACCACGCCCGCCATCGGACGGATGGAACGGAAATTCCCCAGAGTGTCGGCCTGGAAACGCAGGCGGATGGGGCTGCTCGTCGCCGTGCTGCCAAGGTCGGCGGCCGACAACTCCACGCCCGCGCCATAGGTGGTGCCGTGAAAGTCCGGGCTGTCGGAACCCAGCGCGTCGAAATTGACCCAGCGATAGCCGACCTTGCCGAAGATCAGGCTGTCCTTGCCCGCCTTCACGCCTGCGCGGCCAGCCACGCCATATTCCCAGTCGACATCGCCGCTGACGCCCTTGGACGCCGTGCCTTCGACGCCGATGACGATCGGCCCGGCGACATTATAGTTCACGCCCGCGACGCCTTCGACCATCCGGCCCTTATAGCCGACGGGCGGAATGCCCTCTTTGCCGGTTTCGCTGTCATAGTTATCCACGCCGCCCATTACGCCGACATAGGGTTCGATGCGGCGGGTGGAGCCTGCGTCGTCCTGGGCCATGGCGGCAGCGGGAATGAAGGACGCAACGGCGACCGCCGCGAAAAGCAGTTTGTTCATGGGTGACCCTTTTTGTTGTTGGTGAAAAAATCGCGTCCGGGGTTTGGACCCCCGTCGTGCCCGGTGCGCTCAAAGCGGCCAAGGGCACATAAGGAAATCCGCCAGAGGCCTTGAAAGTTTCCTGAACAAACGCAAAATCCGGTCGATCCACCGAAATTGCGGCACAAATACAACGGTTTCTGTCAGCCCGGTGAACGGAGTGCGGTTTTTCTGAACCTCCGATAAATAACTCTTCGATCTGCCGGCCCATTCACAACCAATTCAACCAACGCGCGTTAGGGTGTTGGCAATATTGTTTAAGGAGAAAGGCGATGGCCTTGTTTAAACGGCCTTTGCTCGCGGCGATGAGCCTTGCCGGAGCCCTCATGGTGGCTGGCTGTGCCTATGATGATGGCTATTATGGCGGCGTCGGTGTCGGCAGTGGCTATTATGGCGGCGACTATTGGGATTCCGGTTATTATGGCTCAGGCTATGGATATGGCTGGAATGACGGCTATTATTATCCGGGCAGCGGCTATTATGTCTATGATCGCGGCGGCAAGCGCCACCGCTGGAATGACGGACAGCGCCGCTATTGGGAAAAGCGCCATGCTGAGCATCGCAACGATGACCGGTGGCGTGGCCAGGATCGCGATCGCTGGCAGGGGGGCAACCGGGATCGTTGGCAGAATCGCGACCGTGACGGGCGTCGGGATGGTAACTGGAACAATCGGCCCCAACGCCCGCAGACCACGCGCCCGCAAACGAATGACGGCGATCGAGGCCGTTGGCGCGGCGGCCGGGATGCCGTAACCTCGCCCCGGCCGCAAGCGCGTCCGGAAGCGCGGGTGCCCCGCTCCGATGGAGGCCAACGCCAGCCGCGTGCCGGAAGAAGGCAGAATCCGAACTGAATAATATGGAGAGCGACGGACTGATGGGATGGCAAAAGGGAACGGTTCTTTTTCTGGGAGTTATGGCGCTGGCCGCCTGTGACGGGCGTGAGGAAAGCGCGATCGACAATCTGGCGAACGGCGCCAATGCGGCGCAGGTGCAGAATAATGTAAGGGCTGAAGCGCAGGCGCTGATGGAACCGCTGGCCCCGCCGCTGCCCGGATCACCCGGCGGCCTTCCCGTCCTCTCGGAACCGCCGATCGACGAGGACGCCATCGATCCCGACAGCGCGCAGGGCGCAGCGCAGGTCGTGCAGGGCTATTACGGCCTGCTGGAGGAAAAGCGGTATAATGACGCGCAGGATCTCTGGAACGAGAACGGCGCGATCGGATCGGAGGAAGATGTTCTTTTCGCTGCCCGTTTCCGGGGATTTAGCGAAATTCATGCCAATGTCGGCGCGCCCGGCGAAGCGGAGGGCGCGGCAGGCTCCCTCTATGTGACGGTCCCGGTGCAGGTCTATGGCCGCGTCGCCGCCACCGGCAAGCCCTGGTATACCTTGCGGCAGGTGACGCTGCGCCGCGTCAACGACGTGCCCGGATCGTCGGAAGCCGACCGCCGCTGGCACATCGAATCGATCGGGCCTTATACCGCGCCCGAAGAACCGGCGGGGGAAGCGGCGGCCAACGCCATCTCCCCCACCGACGGCATGGTCAGGAAACCATAGCCTTCACGATCTTGCCGGGGGTTGCCGGCGGCTCGCCCTTGGGCAGGGCGTCGACATGCTCCATGCCGGACGTGACTTCGCCCCAGACGGTATATTGCCCGTCGAGGAAGGTCGCGTCGTCGAAGCAGATGAAGAACTGGCTGTTGGCGCTGTTCGGGTTCGTCGCGCGGGCCATGGAGCAAACGCCGCGAACATGCGGTTCACGGCTGAACTCGGCCTTGATGTCGGGCAGCTTGGACCCGCCCATGCCGGTGCCGGTCGGATCGCCGCCCTGCGCCATGAAGCCGGGGATGACGCGGTGGAACACCACGCCGTCGTAAAAGCCGTCCTTGGCGAGCGACGTGATGCGCTCCACATGGCCCGGGGCCAGATCGGGGCGCAGCTTGATGACGACGTCGCCGCCGCTGTCGAGGGTGAGGGTAAGCGTTTCGTCGGCCATGATGTCCTCTTTGTAGGGAAGGGTCGATGGCCGTCATATAAAGGCTTGAGACCGGGATGGAAGCATTTAGGGACATGACGCTCCGTTCCTCCCCCGAACCCCATTGCAATTCGATTCCGCATGAGCGAAAGCGGCCGGATGTTACAGGAACCGGACAGTAGGGGACGCGATGAGCGAGCACGGCGACGTGGCCGAACCCCGGCCGGACGAGCAGCCTATTGACGAAACGACCGTCGATCAGGCGGATTCCCGTCATGACGAGGATGACCGGCTGAAAACCGACTTCGTATCCGCCGTGCTCGACGCGGTGGAAGAGGGCGAGAGCGAACGTGCGCGCGAACTCGTGTCGCCACTGCACCCGGCCGATATTGCCGACCTTCTGGAACTCACCCCCTCCGAACGGCGCGGGGAAGTCGCCGCAGCGCTGGGCGACCTTGTCGGCGCGGAGGTGCTTTCCGAGCTCAACGACTATGTGCGCGACGATCTGCTCGATTCGCTCGCGCCCGAACAGGTCGCCGAATTTGCGTCCGAACTGGATACCGACGACGCCGTCGCCATCATCGAGGACATGGACGACGCCGATCAGCAGGCCGTCCTCGACGCGCTCGATCCCGAAGATCGCGCCGCCATCGAAAACGCGCTTTCCTATCCGGAGGAATCAGCCGGTCGCCTGATGCAGCGCGACCTGATCGCGGTGCCCGAGCATATGACGGTCGGGCAGGTGATCGACTACCTCCGCGACAATAGCGACCTCACCACCGATTTCTGGGAAATCTTCGTGGTGGACGAGCAGCACAAGCCTATCGGCACTTGCCAGCTTTCGTGGATTCTCACCTGCCCGCGTTCCGTCGCCATGTCGGACCTCATGAAGCGGGAGCAGACACTGATCCCGGTCGATATGGATCAGGAGGAAGTGGCGCTACGCTTCCAGAAATATGCGCTGATCTCCGCCGCGGTGGTGGATGGCAGCGGACGGCTGGTGGGCATGATAACGGTCGATGACATCGTCCACATCATTTCCGAGGAAGCGGGCGAGGACATCCTGCGCCTGTCGGGCGCGGGCGAAGGCGACATCAACGAGCCCGTGATGGACAGCTATCGCGCTAGAGTGCGCTGGCTGCTCACCAATCTGCTGACCGCGCTGGTCGCCTCCACCATCATCGGCATTTTCGAAGGCACGATCGAAAAGATGGTGGCGCTCGCCACGCTGATGCCGATCGTCGCGGGCGTGGGCGGCAATGCGGGCAGCCAGACCATGGCCGTTACCGTCCGCGCGCTTGCCACCAACCAGATCACCGGGACCAACACGCGCCGCACCATATTGCGCGAGATCCGCGTGGCGCTGCTCAATGGCGCGACCGTGGCGGTCGTGCTGGGCATCGGCGTCGCGCTGGTGTTCCAAAACGTCCATCTGGGGGGCGTGATCGCGGCGGCGATGATGACCAACATATTGACGGCGGGTTTTGCCGGGGCGGCGGTGCCTTTGGCCTTCGACCGGATGAACCTCGATCCGGCGGTGGCATCCTCCATCTTTGTCACCATGATTACTGATTCGATGGGCTTTCTCGCTTTCCTGGGCCTGGCGACGGCAGCGGGATTGACGGGCTGAGTTTCGCGCCCATCTTGACGATATGTCCCTTCACCTCACCAAGATCGCCTTTGGCGCTGAAAGTCCCGCCACCCTGCGCGCCTGGCTGGAAAGCCAGGCAGACGAAGCGCGGACCAGCACCCGTTACATGCCCAAGCGTTTCGAGGAACTGGCGGGCGGCTCCCTTTACTGGATACACAGCAGCCAGCTTGTAGGGCGCAGCGCGATATTGGGTTTTGAGGAAACAGGGCAGGGTCGTTTCTGGATACGTCTGGAACCGCGTCTCATCCCCGTGCGCGCTATGCCCAAGCGCCCCCATCAGGGCTGGCGCTATCTGGAAGCAAAGGATGCTCCGCCCGACCTCGGATCGGGGGAAGCGGACGATCTCGACGCCATGCCGCCCGCGCTGCTGGGGGAATTGTCGAAACTGGGACTGGTGTGATCCTGTTTGCCCGGCAGGCGAACCAACCTCTCTGCCGGCCTTGGCGGCATCAGTATCCGTGGCGGCTGGTCCACCACAGGCCTAGCAGGCTGATCGCCGCCGCTGCCGCCATGTAGAGGCCGACCAGTTCCACGCCCTGCGCCGCGATCAGCCATGTCGCGACGATGGGGGCCAGCGCGCCGCCAATGATCCCGCCCAGATTGAAGGAGAAGGACGCGCCGGTATAGCGCAGCTGGACCGGGAACAGGGCGGGCAGATAGGCGCCCAGCGGCCCGTAGACAAAACCCATCATGAAGAGGGCAAGGCTCAGGATCAGGAAGATCGGCAGCAATGCGCCCGTGCCCATAGCGGGCCCGAAGGCGACGCCCATCAGCACGGTGCCGATGCACCCCACGACCAGCACGCGCGTCGGGCTGGTCTTGTCAGCCCACCATCCGGCCAGGACGATGCTGATCGCCATGAAGATGATCGCGCCCAACTGGACCGAGAGGAATATCTCACGGTCGATCTTCAATATCGTCGTGCCATAGCCCAGCGCAAAGGCGGTCGCGATATAATAAATGGCAAAGCAGGCAACCACGGCGAAGGTGCCCGCAATTGCCGCGCCCAAATGGCTTTGGAATAGCGTGGCGAGCGGTACGGCGGGCGGTGGCGCTTCCGCCTGCGCGGCGGCAAATTCCGGCGTTTCGGTGAGCTTCAGGCGAACCCACAGGCCAACGAACACCAGCACCGCGCTGCCCAGGAACGGCAGACGCCAGCCCCAGGCGAAAAACTCCTCGTCGCTCAGCCACAACCCCAGCAGCAGGAACATGCCGTTGGCGGCGAGGAAACCGACCGGTGCGCCCAGCTGTGGGAACATGCCGAAGCGGGCACGCCATCCCGGCGGCGCATTCTCCACCGCCAGCAAGGCCGCGCCGCCCCATTCTCCGCCAAGGCCCAGGCCTTGCCCGAACCGCAGGATGCACAGGATCAGCGGCGCCCACCAGCCGATCATCTGGTAAGTCGGCAGGAACCCGATGGCGAGTGTCGATCCGCCCATCAGCATCAGCGATATGACCAGCGTCACCTTGCGCCCGATGCGGTCTCCATAATGGCCGAACACCGCCGCGCCCAGGGGTCGCGCGAAGAAGGCGAGCGACAGACTGCCATAGGACGCCATAAGCTGCGCCGTGGGAGAGGATGCCGGGAAGAACAGCGCGGGAAAGATCAGGCTCGCCGCCGTCGCATAGATGTAGAAGTCGTAAAATTCGACCGCCGTTCCGACCAGGCTGGCGCCCAGCACCCGTCGGTGACGCCAGACCGCGCCGATGCCGTTTTCATTCCCCATTTCCGCTCCCCCCGTTTATCTTTTCCGCTTCTGGTTCAGCAATTCATAGGCCATCACCGCGCAGGCGACGGCGGCGTTCAGGCTGTCCGCCTTGCCCAGCATCGGCATCTTCACCAGCAAGTCGCACTCGGCTTCATAGGCTTCCGGCAATCCCTGCGCCTCGTTTCCGACGAGGAGGAAGGACGGGCTGTGGTAGCGCGGTTCCTGATAATCCTGCGTGGCTTTCAGGCTGGTGCCGATCAGTTCGCCGGGACCGGCGCGCAACCATGTCATGAACTCGCCCCAGCGCGCCTGCGTGATCGACTGGGTGAAGAGCGCCCCCATGCTCGCCCGCACCGCTTCGACGGAAAAAGGGTCCACGCAATCGTCGATCAGGATCAATCCGCCTGCGCCGACCGCGTCGCCCGTCCGCAGGATCGTCCCCAGATTGCCCGGATCGCGCAGCGACTGCGCGACGATCCAGATGTCGGCCTTCGTCCTGTCGAGTTTCGCCAGCGGCACCAGCCGGTCGCGATAGACGCCGACCACGGCCTGCGGATTGTCCTTGCCCGAAATCTTGGAAAGAATGTCCGGCGTAGTCTCGATAACGTCGCCGCCCGCCGCCCCCATCGCCGCGATCAGGTCCATGGCCAGCGGATGTGTGGACCCGGCATGGAACAGCATTTCGGGCAGCACGCCTTCCTCGCGCGCTTCGGTCAGGATACGAAGCCCTTCGGCAAGGAACAGTCCTTCGGCCTTGCGGAATTTCTTCTCACGCAGGGACCGGACGCGCTTGACCAGAGGGTTGGAAAATCCGGTGATCTCGCGTGCCACGCCCGTGCCTGTTCTTCGAAAGCGAATGAAGCGGCTTCTCTATAGGGGCAATGCGGAAAAGGGTAGGGCTGTATTTTGCCCTAATCCTCCCCGAACTTGTCCTCCACCAGCGTCACCAGCTGGATCAGCGAATCCTGCGCTTCCGGCCCTGCTGCGCTGATGACGATCGAATCGCCCATTGCCGCGCCCAGCATCATCAGGCCCATGATCGACGTGCCGGTGACTTCATTGCCGTCTTTCCTGACGGTGATCTGCGAAGGAAGACCGCTGGCCAGGGTGACGAACTTGGCGCTGGCGCGGGCGTGGAGGCCGCGCTTGTTGCTGATCCGGACTTCCTGGCTGATTTCGTTCATGGAGTGCTACCCAACAGTTCCGACGCTACGCTGATATATTTCTGGCCTGCCTCGCGCGCGGCGGCGACGGCGGACCGCACGTCCATCACCTTGCGGGCGCTTTCCAGGCGGATGAGCATGGGCAGGTTGATGCCCGCGATCACTTCGATTTCACCCGCACGCAGCAGAGATATGGCCAGGTTAGACGGGGTGCCCCCGAACAGGTCCGTCAGCAGGATCACGCCCGACCCGTCGTTCACGCGCTCGACCGCGGCGGAGATGTCCGCGCGGCGCAATTCCATGTCATCTTCCGGCCCGATGCAGATCGTTTCGATCTGCTGCTGCGGCCCCACGACATGCTCCATCGCGACGACGAATTCCGTCGCCAGCGACCCATGAGTGACGAGTACGAGTCCAATCATCTGCGCTAACGGCCCACCTGTTTCATGATTGTGCTTTCGGGCCTCCCGGTCTGCGCTTCTCCAGGGCGTCCTGGGGCGCTGATTCCATGTTTCTGTGGCTGACCGTGGGCGAAAAGCCCGCATCTTGCAAGTATCTGGCGACACGCTCGGCCACATGCACTGATCTGTGCCGCCCGCCGGTGCAGCCGAACGCCACGGTGATGTATGTTTTCCCACCCTCCGCATAGCGCGGCAGCAGGGTGGCGAGCAGCGCCTCGATCCGGCTCACCGTATCCTCATAGGCCGGGTCCCGCGCGATATAGGCGGCGACATCGGGATCAAGGCCGGTCTTGGGCCGCAGCGCGTCGTCCCAATGCGGGTTACGCAGATAGCGCATGTCGAACATCAGGTCGGCATTGCGGGGCATGCCGCGCGAAAAGCCGAAGGACAGGATCGTCAGCACCGGGTCGGACAACCGTTCGCGCGTGTAGCGATTGCGGATTTCCTGTTGCAGCGCATTGCTGCTGAACGCTGTCGTGTCGATGACCTGGCTGGCCCAGCGGCGCAGTGGCTCGGTCAATTCCCGTTCCCGCGATATGCCGTCGGCGGCGGGGCGGTCGAGCGCCAGCGGATGCCGCCGCCGCGTCTCGGCAAAACGCCGCTCCAACTCGCTGCCCGAACAATCGAGGAACAGCGTTTCGACATCATGGCCATGCTTTTCGCGCAAAGCCTTGATCCGGCGGACGATGGCGTTGGCGTCGAAACCCCGCGTGCGCGCGTCGATGCCAATGGCGAGCGGGCGTTCGTCCGCATCGCTGTGCCCGGCGGGCAAAGGCGTGTCGAGCAGCCGGTCGAGCAGGACCAGCGGCAGGTTGTCCACCACTTCCCAGCCCATATCCTCCAGCGTCTTGAGCGCGGTCGTCTTGCCAGCGCCGGAGAGGCCCGACACCAGCAGGATCGTCTTGGGCGCAGGAGTGGATGTCATGTCCGGCCCAGTTCCCTGAGCGCGAGTTCGACCTTGATCGGGGCGGAGGCTTCCAGCGGCGCGATGCGGACCAGCGGAATATCGATGCCGGCGATCCGGCGGCTTGCTCCTTCGGCGGGCAGCCGTTCCGTTACATCGCCCAGATGCGCGATCAGCGCGACCGGCACGCTATCGGCGTGAGGCATGTCGACGACCCCGATGCCGCGCACTTCCATCTTGTCTGCGATGGTGGCGGGTGCGGTGGCGATCAACTGGCCGCCCTCTGCCGTCAGGATCGTATAATCATCGCTCACCAGCACAGCCCCCCGGTCGATCAGGCGCAGAGCAAGGTCGGATTTCCCCGCACCGCTCGGCCCATGGAGCAGGACGGCGCGCCCGCCGATGGCGACGCTCGTTGCATGAAGTGTCTGATGTGAAGTCGCGCCCGTCATGATCCTGTCACCCTTCTAACCCCAGTCGCGAAGGGAAGATACGAAGGAAAGGCCCGCGCGCCCAAAAACTGTCCCGAGAGGGGACGTAGAGGCGCTATTCCGATACGAGGCCGGGATCGCGCTCCACCGCCATGGGCAGGCGGACGATGAAGCGCGCGCCGGTCTGTGCGTCCTCGCGGTCGGCGATGCTGACCTTGCCCTGATGCCCTTCCACGATGGACCGGGCGATGGCGAGGCCAAGACCGGAATGTTTTCCGAAGGCTTCGTTTTCGGGCCGCACGCTATGGAAGCGGCGGAACACATGCTCGCGCTCCGATTCCGGCACGCCCGGCCCTTCATCCTCGACGCTGACCAGCACTTCATTGTCGGCCACGGTCGCGATGATCTGGACCAGCCCGCCTTCGGGTGAAAAAGACACGGCATTGTCGATCAGATTGTCGAGCACGCGGATCAGCCGCTGTTCCTCGCCCAGCACTACGGCCACGTCCTTGCGCGGGCGGGCGAAGGCGAGGCGCACGCCACGCGGCACGCCGCGCGCCTCGCGGGCGATCACCATCCTCTCGATCAGCAGCCCCAGGTCAATCGGCTCGAAGCGTGTGCGCGAAAGCTGGGCGTCGATGCGGGAAGCCTCGGCGATGTCGGTGACAAGCCGGTCCAGCCGCCGCACATCCTCCCTGCAGATGTCCATGAGCTGTTCGCGCAGGTTGGGCTGCTCCACCCGGTCCAGCGCGTCCAGCGCGGAGCGGAGCGAAGCGATGGGGTTTTTCAGCTCATGGCTCACATCGGCCGCGAAGGCGTCGGTGGCGTCGATCCGCTGACGCAGCGCATGACTCATGTCGGAAAGGGCGCGGGCCAACATCCCGATCTCGTCCCGCCGTTCGGGCAGGCGAGGCACCATCACCTCCCGCGCCCGGCCCAGCCGCACGCGCACGGCGGCGCGGGCAAGGCTCTGGATGGGCTGCACGATCGTGCGCGCCAGAAACAGCGACAGCAGCACCGAAGCCAGCACCGCGGCGGCCAGCACGATGCCCAGCCGCAAACGCTCGGCGCGGACGATGCGCGTGATGTCGCGAGCGTTCTCTGTGGACAGCAGGCTGGTGCCGTCCTTCATCTTCACGGCGGCGGAAATCATGAAAGTGCGGTCGGGCGCGTAGCGGTTGGTTGCCTGCGGCTTGCCGGTCCGGTCGGCCAATATGATTTCGGGCCATGCCTGCGCCCGGTCGACCGCCGGTTCCTCGAAATTGGGCGGCCGGTCGGCGAACACGATGCGGTCCATCATCTTGTCGAGGAAGCGGGCGACATGCCGCTTCAATTCCTCTTCGGACGGCAGGCGCAGGCGATAGCGCGGCGCATCCATGGTGAAGCTGTCGGCGACCAGCCGCCCGTCGGGCGCATAGCGGCGCACCCGATCATCGGTCTGTCGCGCATAGGCCGCGATCAGCCTGTCATGCAGCTCGGGCGGCGCGTTTTCGAGGCCGATGGCAAGCAATTTCAACTCGCGCGCGGACTGTTCCAGCCGGTCGTCGACGATCCGTGTGCGATAGCTGTCGAGATAGAAGAATCCCCCCGCCAGCAGCGCCAGCGCAAAGACATTCACCGCCAGGATACGCAGCGTCAGGCTGATGCGGCCCGACCAGCGCACCGCCAGCGGTGCGTCATTCTTCCGAGAATCGGTATCCGGCGCCATAGAGCGTATCGATTGCGTTGAAATCGGAATCCACCTCGCGGAATTTGCGACGCAGCCTCTTGATATGGCTGTCGATCGTTCGGTCGTCGACATAGACATCGTCCTGATAGGCAGCGTCCATCAACTGATTGCGGTTCTTGACCACGCCGGGGCGCGCGGCCAGCGTTTCCAGGATCAGGAATTCGGTGACGGTCAGCGTCACATCCTTCCCGTCCCATTTGACGCGATGGCGGGCCGGGTCCATCTCCAGCCGCCCGCGCACGATCGGGTCGATCGCTGGCTCGTCGGCGGCAGGGGGCGTGCGGCTGACTTCCGCGCGGCGCAATATGGCGCGGATGCGCGCGATCAGCAGCCGCTGGGAAAAGGGCTTGGCGATATAGTCGTCCGCCCCCATCGCAAGACCCAGTGCCTCGTCCAGCTCATCCACCTTGGACGTCAGGAAGATGACGGGCATCTGGTTCCTTTCCCGCAGCCGCCGCAGCAGTTCCAGCCCGTCCATCTGCGGCATCTTGATATCGAACACCGCCAGGTCCGCCGGATTGTCGAGCAGGGCCTTCAACGCGGCGTCCGGGTCCGAATAGATGCGCGTTACGAAGCCTTCGGCCTGAAGCGCGATCGACACGGAGGTCAGAATATTCTTGTCATCATCCACAAGGGCGATGGTGGCGGTCATGCATCATCCCGGTAATGGCGAAAGGGCAATGGGCGCAATCGTTAGACGATGCCTGCCCCGGCTGCAAGGAAGTCGCCATATCCCATCATTATGCGGCATGACCGTCGATTTTCGGGACAAACTCAGCCTTTCGGGGGTTTGACGGTTTCTATCCGACCGCCTAATGCCGACTCCATCCACCACGAGGGACGTCTGCCGGCAGTGATCGGTGCGCCTGAGCGGAAAGGATCGGCCGCCTCCACATGATGAACGGTGGCATGGACTTATATTCAGGAGCAAAGGCGTGCAGGCCAAATCCGCTATCACCTTGGAAAAACAAGGTATTTCAACAAACGCAACGCAATTCTGGAATCTCGGCACCGCGCCGCTGGTGGAAGCCGCCATCCGCAATGGCGAAGGCGTCCTGTCAAAGGACGGCCCTCTGGTCGTCAAGACCGGCAAGCACACTGGCCGCAGTGCGAACGACAAGTTCATCGTCAAGGATGCGGAAACGGAAAACACCGTTTGGTGGGGCAAGACCAATGTCCCCATGACGCCGGAACATTTTGCCGCATTAAAGGCTGATTTCTTCAAGGCGCTGGGCGAAAAGGCGACGCTTTACGTCGCTGACCTCTATGGTGGCTCGCAGGCTGAACATCGCGTCAATGTCCGCGTCATCAACGAACGCGCCTGGCACAACCTGTTCATCCGCACCCTGCTGGTCCGCCCGACGGCGGAGGAACTGGCCGGCTTTGCGCCCGAATACACCATCATCGATCTGCCGACCTTCCGCGCCGATCCGGCCCGTCACGGCAGCCGCAGCGAAACCGTGATCGCGGTCAACTTCACCGAAAAGCTGATCCTGATCGGCGGCACCGCCTATGCCGGCGAGATGAAGAAGTCGGTTTTCGGCATCCTCAACTATCTGCTTCCGACCAAGGGCGTGATGCCGATGCATTGTTCGGCCAATATCGGCCCGAACGGCGACACTGCTGTGTTCTTCGGCCTGTCGGGGACCGGCAAGACCACCCTGTCAGCTGACGCCAGCCGCACGCTGATCGGTGATGACGAGCATGGCTGGTCGGACACCGCTGTCTTCAATTTCGAGGGCGGCTGCTACGCCAAGATGATCAACCTGTCGGCCGAGGCGGAGCCGGAGATCTTCGCCACCACCAAGCGATTCGGCACGGTGCTGGAAAATGTCGTGATCGACGAGGAAACCCGCGTCATCGACCTGGACGACAACAGTCTCGCGGAAAATAGCCGCGGTTCCTATCCCATCGACTTCATTCCCAATGCGTCGAAGGACAATCTGGGGCCGGTGCCCAAGAACATCATCTTCCTGACCGCCGACGCCTATGGCGTGCTGCCTCCGATCGCGCGGCTGACCCCGGATCAGGCGATGTATCACTTCCTGTCCGGCTACACCGCGCGCGTCGCGGGCACGGAAATCGGCGTGACGGAGCCTTCCGCCACCTTCTCCACCTGCTTCGGCGCGCCTTTCATGCCCCGTCATCCGTCGGTCTACGGCAATCTGCTGAAGGAACGGATCAACAAGGGCGGCGTCACCTGCTGGCTGGTCAACACGGGCTGGACCGGCGGCAAATATGGCGTGGGCAAGCGTATGCCGATCAAGGTCACGCGGGCGCTGCTCAACGCCGCGCTCGACGGCAGCCTCAACAATGCCGAATTCCGCACCGACCCGAATTTCGGCTTTGAAGTGCCGGTCGCCGTACCAGGTGTGGAAACCGCGATCCTTGATCCGCGTACGACCTGGGCCGACAAGGCAGCCTATGATGAAACGGCTGGCAAGCTGGTCAAGCAGTTCGTCGACAACTTCGCGCAGTTCGAGGATCATGTCGATGAATCCGTGCGCGGCGCGGCGCTGACCGCCGCCGTCTGACAGGCGCCCGCGACAGATTCGCGAAAGAGCCGGGAAGGGGAGACCTTTCCCGGCTCTTTTGCTTTCTGCGGCCTCATAGAGATGCTAATCTGGATTTGATTTATAGCGGGAGTCGTACATGGGCATGTTTGATGAACTTCTGGGCAGTGTGGGCGGGCTGGAAGCCATTGCCGCAAAAATCGGCGTCTCGCCTGAACAGATGCAGGCCCTGATGACCGAGATTGGCGGTAAGATAGGCGGAGGCGAAACCAGCGTGTCCGCGCTCGCGGAAACGGCGGCGGAACATGGCGTATCGGCCGACAAGCTGCAGGAACTGCTTGGACAGTTCGGCGGCCCCGAAGCGCTTCTCGGCAAGCTGGGTGGCCTCTTCGATCGTGACGGTGATGGCAATCCACTCGGTGAACTGGGCAGCATCGCCAAGGGGCTGTTCGGCTAGGGCAGGCAAAAAAGCTGGTCAGGCGTTTGGCATCCCCTGCACCAGCTTTCCCCGCCAAAAGTTTTTTTGGCCTTGCCATCGCGGCCCGCACGCGCCATTTCGCAGACGCATCATTTATTGCGAACGATATGCAACTGGCGTCATTGTGCGCTGGCTTTTGGCATGGATTGGCAAGGATAAAGGTCTTGAGCGAAGTGACGATCGAAAAGCCGGTGTTGGAACCGACGGGCGCGCTGAGCGTGGAAACGGTGCTGTCGGTGCGGCACTGGAACGAACATCTTTTCAGCTTCCGTATCACGCGGCCCGCCAGCTTCCGCTTCCGCTCCGGCGAATTCGTGATGATCGGGCTTCAGGGCGACAATGGCAAGCCGCTGCTGCGGGCCTATTCGGTCGCCAGCCCGTCCTGGGACGAGGAACTGGAATTCCTGTCGATCAAAGTGCAGGACGGCCCGCTCACGTCCAGGCTCCAGCTGATCCAGCCGGGCGACCAGATCTATCTTGGCCGCAAACCGACCGGCACGCTCGTCACCGATGCGTTGTTGCCGGGCAAGCGCCTTTTCATGTTGTCCACCGGCACGGGCCTTGCGCCCTTTCTCAGCCTGTCGCGCGATCCGGACGTCTACGAATTCTATGAGGAAGTGGTGATCGTCCATTCGGTTCGACGAGTCAGCGATCTTGCGTTCCATGACGAACTGACGGGCAAGCTGGCTGATGACCCGCTGGTCGCCGAGCAAGCGGCCAAGCAGTTCCATTATGTGCCGACCGTCACGCGCGAGGCTTTCCGTAACAATGTCCGCATCGATGCGCTGATTGAGAATGGCAAGCTGTTCGAGGGCATTGCCGGCGCGCCGAAGTTCGACCCGGAGACTGACCGGATCATGATGTGTGGCAGCATGGAGATGATCAAGCAATTCGGTGCCTGGTTCGAGGAGAACGGCTTTGCCGAAGGCTCCAACGCCGCGCCTGGCGCCTATGTGATCGAACGCGCCTTCGTGGGTTGATCGAATACGCATCCGTTCAAGGAAAGGGTCGCTCGCGCGGCCCTTTTTTGTGGCGATAATATTGCCCAGAAAATGGATGACGGCGGCATTGCGGCCATCCTTTGACCGCCAATCTGCCAAACTCGCATCGATAAAAGAAAGGCGCGGAAGATACCGCGCCTCTCCTTCTCATCATCTTGTTGATCCCGGTCAGGCGCCTGCGGGAGCAGGGTCGCCGAAGGGGCCCTTGCGCTTGCGCGTCTTAGGAATCGACGATCCTGCCGCCGGAATGACGGACGGCTTGATCGTCGTCCCGTCGTCGCGGGTGATCTCGCCCTTGTCGAGCAGCGTCTTGATTTCCTCGCCGGAGAGCGTCTCATATTCCAGCATCGCATTGGCGAGCAGGTGCAGCTGGTCCTCATGGGTTTGCAGCACTTCCTGCGCCCGGGCATAGCCCTGCTCGACCAGCCCGCGAATTTCCTTGTCGATCAGCTTTGCCGTCTCGTCCGACATATGGACGCGCTGGCTCTGCGAATAGCCGAGGAAGGTTTCGCCCTGCTGCTCTTCATATTGCAGCGGCCCCAACTTGTCCGACATGCCCCACTGGGTGACCATGTCGCGCGCCAGCTTGGTGGCGTACTGGATGTCGCCCGAAGCGCCCGACGACACCTTGTCATAGCCGAAGATGATCTCCTCAGCGACGCGGCCGCCCATGGCGACGGCCATGTTCGCGTGCATCTTGTCGCGGTGATAGCTGTAGCTGTCCCGTTCCGGCAAGCGCATCACCATGCCCAGCGCACGGCCGCGCGGGATGATCGTCGCCTTGTGGATCGGATCGGACGCGGGTTCATGGACCGCGACGATGGCATGGCCCGCCTCATGATAGGCGGTCATCTTCTTCTCGTCCTCGGTCATGACCATGGAGCGGCGCTCGCTGCCCATCATGACCTTGTCCTTCGCCGCTTCGAACTCGTCCATGGCGACCAGGCGCTTGCCCCGGCGCGCCGCCATCAGCGCGGCTTCGTTGACGAGGTTGGCGAGATCCGCGCCTGAGAAACCCGGTGTGCCGCGCGCGATGGTGCGCGGGTTTACATCGGGGGCCAGCGGCACCTTCTTCATGTGCACGGCCAGGATCTTCTCGCGGCCTTCAATGTCGGGGCGCGGCACCACGACCTGCCGATCGAAGCGGCCCGGACGCAGCAGCGCGGGATCGAGCACGTCGGGACGGTTGGTGGCCGCAACGATGATGATGCCCTCGTTCGATTCGAAGCCGTCCATTTCGACCAGAAGCTGGTTCAGCGTCTGTTCGCGCTCGTCATTGCCGTTGCCCAGGCCCGCGCCGCGATGGCGGCCGACCGCATCGATTTCGTCGATAAAGACGATGCAGGGGGCGTTCTTCTTCGCCTGCTCGAACATGTCGCGCACGCGGCTCGCGCCGACGCCGACAAACATTTCCACGAAGTCCGAACCGGAAATGGTGAAGAAGGGCACGCCCGCCTCCCCCGCGATGGCGCGGGCGAGCAGCGTCTTGCCGGTGCCGGGCGAACCGACCAGCAGCGCGCCCTTGGGAATCTTGCCGCCCAGACGCGCGAACTTGGTCGGGTCTTTCAGGAATTCGACGATTTCCTGCAATTCCTCGCGCGCTTCGTCGATGCCGGCGACATCATCGAACGTCACCTTGCCATGTTTTTCGGTGAGCAGCTTCGCCTTGGACTTGCCAAAGCCCATGGCGCCGCCCGCGCCGCCGCCCTTCTGCATCTGGCGCAGCACGAAGAAGGCGATGCCCAGGATCAGCAGGAACGGGAGCGACTGGTAGACGAGGATCAGCCAGAAGCTCGGTTGCTCCTCCGGCTGACCGGAATATTTGACGTTATAGTCGTCCAGCAAGCCGGTAAGACCCGGATCGTTGACCGGGACAGTGTTGAACTTCTGTCCGCTCGACAAGGTGCCGCTGATGCGGTCAGGGGCGATGGCGACATCCTTCACCTGGCCTTCCTGCACCTTGGAACGGAATTCGGAATAGGCGATGCCAGTGCCCGCGGTCGATGCCGTGCGGCTGTCGAACATGGAGACGAAAAGCAGCAGGGCGATAATCACCCCCGCCCAAATCATGGCGCTTTTGATCCAGGGATTGCCCTGCGGGTCTTTCTCGTCGTTCATCGATACTCACTTTCCCCCTGCAAGATAAGGTGCGCGGGTAAAATCGCAAGCGGCCTCGACCGCTCAGCCTCCAGTGAGGAGGGTGAGTGCCATATAGGCAAGCACCAGCGCGATGCCCGTCGACACGCCGCAGAGCAGATAACCGACATACAGCAGCAACGGCGGATGGGGGCGCGCCAGCTTGCGGTTACGCTGCGCCGCCGAAAGAATGACGCTGGCCAGCAAGCCGTAGGTCAGCGCCGCAAATTCCATCATATCTCGATAATCCTGCCATGAAGAGGCGGGGATTAACCATGATGGCCGTTAAGAAAAGGTCATTGCATCGCACCAAAGCGACAGGCCGTGGAAGGGACGGGCCAATCTGTGGAACCTTGCCAGCCCTATCGGCGCGGAGGTGCCGGAATCAGTATCCATTCCGCACCGCCGATCAGCAGCCAGTCTCCCAAACTCGCCTTTTGCCCTGTCATGGCAGCGGCGATGGCACGATCGACCGAATCGCCCCGCGGCGGCGACGCATCGGGCGCTGCCTGCGCGAGCATCCGCAGCAGAAGGCGACGCTGCAATTCATGGGGAAAGTCGCTTTTCTCCAGCCGCCAGCCATTCCCTTCGCGCCGCAGGTGGCGATCCGCCAGCGAATCGACTGTCCAGCCCAGCGCTTCCTCGGCCTCCCCCAACGCCGCCGCGCTCCGCGCCGCCGCCAGCGGATCAAGCCAATTTGCATCTGCCAGAGCCGACCGCATCAGCGATCGGTCGAAACGGGGGTCGGCATTGGATGGGTCTTGCACATGTGGCAATCCTTCCGTGTCGACCAATGCTTGAAGCACGGACTTCCGCACGCCCAGCAGCGGGCGCAGCACATGGCCCATCTGGGGCCGGACGCCTGCCAGCCCGCCAATGCCCGCTCCCCGGTTGAGCCGCATCAGCATCGTTTCAAGCTGATCGTCGGCATGATGCGCGGTAAACAGCCAATCCAGCTTCCGCTCCACACGCCATGCTTCCAATAGCGTATAGCGTTGGGCGCGGCCCCAATCATGCAGGTTGCCCGTCCTTGGCGCGACCGGGTGCAGGATGGCATGCGCGATACCCTGCGCCGCGCACCACCGTGCGACCATGGCCGCTTCATCGGCGGATTCGGGGCGCAGGCCGTGATCAACCGTAGCCGCCTCCACCCGCCCCGGAAAGGCGCAGGCCGACACATGCAGCAGCGCCATGCTGTCCGGTCCGCCCGATACGGCAATCCCGAAGCGGGCCTGGTCGATGTCCACCGCCAGCCCCTTGACCGCCTCGCGCAGAGACGTCTCCAGCGCGGTCGCATCCGTCAAGGGTTCAGCCATCGCCGATCAGCTACATTTGGCTTTGGTCCGGCCCTTTTCCATCATGCCGCGCAGGCCGGCGGACAGGGTCGCGCCATAGACCTGTTCCAGTTCCGCATAGACCTTGCAAGCGTCGGCAGGCTTCTTGAGCTGGATCAAAGCTTCACCCAGATAGGCCAGGCTGTCGGGCGCCCGGTCCCCGCGCGGCCGCTTCTGGTAATTTTCATACAGGGCGACCGATGCCAATGCGGGTTTGCCGTCGTCCAGATAGGCGCGGCCCAGCAGGTTCTGCGCGCGGCTGGCGACGGACGTGTCGCTATATTTGTCCACCGTGGCTTTAAGCTGTGCCTGCGCCTCCGGGTAGAATTTCGCGTCCCACAGGCGGAAGCCATATGTATAGGCATCCCCGGCGGCATCTCCCGTCTCGGGCCGTTCGATCGCCGCGACAGCCGCCTTGCGCGTGTCGCTCGCCTCAGCCGCCGGTGCCGCGGGCCGGGTTCCGGCGGCGGGCGCGGATACCGTGGATCTGGCGGCCGGTGGAGCGGCGGGGGCGGCGACGCTCGTCTGCTCCGCTTTATATTTGTTGAACGCTTCCTCAAGCTGCTTCAGCTTGTAGCTGTTCTCCTCCACCTGCCCCGTGATGGACGCAAGCTGCGATTCCAATGCTCCCACCCGCGCGGTCAGGTCCGCGATGGGTGCGGAGGACGGGGTTCCCGGCGGCGGCGTCGTGGTGGCGGGCCGGGTGATTTCCGGCTCGACGGGCGTGCCGGCAGGGAACACCTTGCGCTGGACGGCGCGCAGTTCCTTTTCGATGCGGTCCACTCGCGTGTCGAGCGACACGGATTGGGCGGCCGCGGGCATGGCAAAGAGCATCGATGCCGACGCCCCCAAAGCCAATGCGGAGGTCGCAAAAAAGGCGTTACGCATGATTATCCCCGACTAAATCCTTCGCCTTAACCATAAGGCGATATTCCGCGCCGTAAAGCGCGACTTTCATCGGCCTGAGCCGTGTGTCCCAGGCTGGAGCATCATCCGACCGGTTGGAATCGGATCATGGCCTACTCCTGTTTGCCTCCAGCGATTTTCGGGCGACCCGGATGATGCCGTCCGGTTCGAACTCGCTCTATGTACCGGGCGCCTCTGCCGGCGACGGTGCGGGGACAGGGGCCGGAGCAACGCCGCCTCCCCCTTGAGCGGAGGGCGGAGCGGCGGCCGGCGCCGGAATTGTGGAAACGGACGAAGGCGCGGCGCGCGACAACAGCGCTTCTGCGCTGACGGGGACGTCCGCGATGGTGCGGTCGGCGGCGCCCAGGGGTGGAACGGGCTTGCCGCCCACCGTCACGGTCAGCGCCTGTGGACGCCCGGTCAGGATCATCGGATTATGCGCGTCGGCGGGCAGGGTGAAGCTTTCACCCTTCTTCATCAGGCCATCCTTCAAACGCTCGCCCGCTTCGTCATAGATACGCAGCCAGACATCGTCATTCGCCGTGAAGACCACGGTCTGATTGACCGGCGCGGCGGGCGCTGCGCTCGCCGGTTGCTGCGGCGCGGTGAGAGCGGCACCCTCTTGCTGCGCGATTTCCTCGGTCGTGGGCGGCGTCAGGAGCTGCGAACGCCACAGCGCGAAACCGACCACCACCAAAATGGCGATGACTGCGGCTGTCCAGGCCAGCGCCCGGGATGGCACGCGGGTCGGATCGACCGGCTCGAACACTTCATAGCGGTTTGCGCCCAGATCGGAATTATGGACGGCGTGGCGCACCTCGGCGGCAATAGCCACCTCGTCCATGTCAATCGCGCGGGCATAGGCGCGGGCGAACCCCACGGCGTAGGGAATGCCCGGAAGCGCGGTATAATCATCCTTTTCAATGGCTTCGAGCTGGCGTTGGGCGATACGCGTGCGAGTCGCCACATCCTGTATCGAAAGCCCTTGCGCTTCTCGTGCAGCACGCAGCTTCGCGCCGGGTGTGGCGGATTGGCTTTCCTGCGCGTCGACCGCGCCGGTTTCGATTTCCGGTTCTTCTGCCATGCTGCTCCGCGACCTAGGATGGGTCGGCCTTGTCTCATTGTGGGACGGGGATTGTCAACGCCGGGACGAATAGTTCAGCTCAGTTCCACGCCCTTGTCCGCTGCCCACTGGCTGAGGCTGCCGCGAATGTCGACGACGGCGCGTTCCAGCACGTTCCGCATGAACGCTTGCAATTCGCCGACATCGACGGATCGGATCATCGCTTTCACCGGACCAACGGACGCCGGGGTGATCGACAGACGCCGCACGCCAAGGCCGATCAGGGCCATGGCCTCCAGCGTGCGCCCGCCCATCTCACCACATACGCCGACGGGCACTTTATGCGCGTCGCAGGCGCGCACAACCCGGTCGAGGAAGCGGACGATGGCGATGCTGAGCCAGTCATAGCGTTCCGCCAGCCGAGGATGGGCCCGGTCCGCCGCGAACAGGAATTGCGTCAGGTCATTGGTGCCTATGGACAGGAAGTCGATGCGCGGCAGCAGCAGGTCCAGCACTTCGGCAAGCGCGGGAACCTCCAGCATCGCGCCGTAGCGAACGGCGATCGGCATCTTCTTGCGCTGCTTCACCAGCCATTCGCGCTGATGTTCGACCAGAATGCGGGCCTGTTCATATTCCCAGGGCTCCGACACCATCGGGAACATGATGTGCAGCACCTTGCCAGCCGCCGCCTCCAGCAGGGCGCGGGCCTGCGCCTTCATCAGCCCATCGCGGTCCAGCGCCAGCCGCAGGGCGCGCCAGCCCATCGCCGGATTATCCTCCAACTCCTCATCGGCCCGCTGCATATAAGGCAGCGCCTTGTCCCCACCGATATCGACGGTGCGGAAGATGACGGGGCGATCGCCCGCCGCGTCCAGCACATCCTTATAGAGCCGCTGCTGCTTTTCCCGCTGCGGCAGGGTGGAGGACACGAGAAACTGGAATTCCGTGCGGAACAGGCCGATGCCGTCCGCCCCCACCACATCGAGCGCCTGCGCGTCGTCGCGCAAGCCGGCATTGACCATCAATTCGATCCGCGCCCCGTCCTGCGTGACGGAAGGCAGATCGCGCATGGCGGCAAATTCGGCGCGGCGTTTCTGCGTGATATGCAGCTTGTTCTCGAACCCCTCGTCCATGTCGGGCGTCGGGCGGATGAGCAGCGCGTTGGCGGCCACGTCCATGAGCAACAGGTCGCCTTCGTTCACCTGATGCCGGATGTCGCGCACCCGGCCCAGCACCGGCACGCCCATGGCGCGCGCGACAATGGTGACATGGGCGGTCAGCGATCCTTCCTCCAGGATCACCCCTTTCAGCCGCCGCCGGTCATATTCCAGCAGTTCGGCCGGGCCGAGATTGCGGGCGATCAGGATGGCGTCCTGCCGCAGGCCCAGTTGCGCCGCCGTGCCAAGCTGACCCGACACGATCCGCAACAGGCGGTTGGACAGGTCCTCCAGATCGTGCATCCGGTCCTGCAACAACGGATCGTCGATCTGGCGCATCCGCATCCGGGTGCGCTGCTGCACCCGCTCGATGGCGGCTTCGGCGGTCAGGCCGCTGTCGATCGCTTCGTTGATCCGGCGAACCCAGCCTTCGTCATAGGCGAACATCTTGTAGGTTTCGAGAACCTCCTGATGCTCGCCCTCCATGCCGAAATCGATTGCCCCGGTCATGCGGTCGACCTGCTCGCGCATCTTCGCGAAGGCGGAAAGAAGGCGCTGGCGCTCGGCCTCCACATCTTCCGCGACGGTATGTTCGATATGGACGCGGGGCTGGTGGAATACCGCATGGCCGCGTGCCATGCCCATCACCAGTTGCAGGCCGTGCAGGACGACGGTGCCGGTTTCCTGCTCGCGCTGGTCGACGGGGCCATCATCAGCCAGTTCCGCATTGGCGATCAGTTCCGCCAGCACCATGGCGACGGTCTGAAGCGCCTCTATCTCCACCTCTTCATACCGGCGCGGTTCGACATGCTGGACGCACAGCACGCCGATGGCGCGCTCACGCCGGACAATGGGCACGCCCGCGAAGCTGTGGAACAATTCTTCGCCGGTTTCGGGGCGATAGGCATAGTCGGGATGCGATGCCGCCTCATCCAGGTTCAGCGTTTCGACATTGGTGGCGATAAGGCCGACCAGTCCTTCCCCCATCGCCATGCGGGTGACATGGACCGCGTCCTGCTTGAGGCCGCGCGTCGCGAAAAGTTCGAGCACGCCTTCGCGCACCAGATAGATGGAGCAAACTTCGCTCGACAGGGACTGGCCGATGATGTCGACCACCTTGTTCAGCTTGGCCTGTGCGCTCGAACGCGCTGCCATGACCTCTTGCAAACTGGTGAGGATCATGCGGGCGGCGGCGGCGGGCGTGCTGGACATAAGCTATGCGCTATCAGATAGACAGGCCACGTCCAATGCGATTTCGTATTGAAACCGACAAAGCCGTTTTCGCCGCCGCCGCGCACTGTCGTCAGGCGCTCGCGGCGGAGGTTTCGCAAAGCGCCTTGAACTGATCCGCCATCTGGTCCCAGCCGGGATGGAAGCCCATTTCCAGATGTTTGTTGAGCGTTTCCGCGTCCCAGTGGCGCGCCGTCGCAGTGAAGCGCGTGCCTTCTCCCTCGTCGGCAAAGCTCCAGATCGCGGTCATGAAGGGGGTTTGCGGCACCCAGCCAACGGCATAGGCATCGGTGGTGACGATCCGCTCATGCGGCACGACTTCCAGGAATATGCCCTCCATCGGGCCGGTATCCTCGCCGTCCGGGCCATACATGCGGACGGCGCTGCGGCCGCCGGGGCGCAGATCTTCCTCCACCACCTCGGCGCGCCAGGGCTTGGGACAGAACCATTCGTCCTTGAGATCGACCCACACTTTCCAGGCAATTCCGCGCGGCGCATTCACATGCCGCGTCACTGAAAGCTCATGTTCCGCGCCGCTCATACGGTTTCTCCCTTGAAAGCGGCTTTCAGCGCAGCGATGTCCAGCTTGCCCATGGTCATGAGCGCGCCCATCATGCGACCGACCGCCTGCGTGTCGTCGCTCTTTTGCAGGGCAAGTATCTCCTCCGGCACGATCTGCCAGGAAAGACCATATTTGTCCTTGAGCCAGCCGCATGGCCCCGGCTCCCCGCCGTCCGCCGTCAGCGCTTCATGCCAGCGGTCTACTTCCGCCTGATCCTTGCAGGATACGGACAGCGAAACCGCTTCGTTGAAGCGGAAATGCGGCCCGCCGTTCAGCGCCTGATAGCTCTGGCCGAACACAGTGAACTCCGCCACCAGAACATCCCCTTCCTTGAAGGGGGAGGGTGATGATGTGCCGGGCGGATAATAGCTGATGCCGTCCACCGATCCGCCGAAAACGGAAACATAGAAGCGCGCGGCTTCCTCGGCCTGTCCGTCGAACCACAGGCATGGGGAAATCTTCGACATGATGATCCACCTCCCTCAGCTTGCGCGCGTGCCGACCAGCGCGAACATCGCGCCCTGCGGGTCTGTCGCCTGGATGATCCACGCGCCGCCGGGCACCTCCATCGGGCCGTTGAGCAGGGTTCCGCCGCCCGCCTTCACCTTGTCCACTGCCTCGTCGATGTCGCCTACCACGAAGTAGAACAGCCAGAGCGGCTGCGGCATTTCCGCGGGCTTCTTCATCATGCCGCCGGACATGTTGTTGAAATCCGTACCGCCGGACAGGGAAAAAAGCTGATAGCTGCCCATCTCGCCCATATCCATGGCGTCGCCCTTTCCCCATCCGAACTGGGATGTGTAGAAGGCAAGGTCCGCGTCGAAATCGCCGGAATAGAGTTCATGCCAGCCGACATGACCTTTTGCCATGGATGAGGAGGCATCCATCCCTTCAGGGCTGGAGCCTTTGAGCAGCAGGAAGGTCGCGCCGCCGGGATCGCCCATCACCGCAAAGCGTCCCACGCCCGGAATATCCTCCGGCGCGCGCTGCACCTTGGCGCCCGCTTCCGAAAGGCGCCTCGCATCGGCATCGACGTCCGCCGACCCGATATAGCCGCCCCACCAGGGACTCATGCCGCACGCCCCTGCTTCCGCCGGGATCGCCATGATCCCGCCCAGCGGCCCGGTGCTGCCCGAAATCACATGATAGCTGTGATCGCCGCCTTCGAATGCCTGCGCGCTCCACCCAACCACGTCGCCGTAAAAGGCAAGGGCTGCCTGCGGATCGCTGGTCATCAGTTCATACCAGAAGAATTGGCCAGTCAGATTGGTCATCGTCCGTCTCCTGATTGCGGGGCGTCAGGCGCGC
The DNA here is from genome assembly GCF_001456115.1 of Sphingobium baderi. Taxonomy (NCBI): domain Bacteria; kingdom Pseudomonadati; phylum Pseudomonadota; class Alphaproteobacteria; order Sphingomonadales; family Sphingobiaceae; genus Sphingobium; species Sphingobium wenxiniae. The sequence continues at coordinate 1,184,008 of NZ_CP013264.1, forward strand.
TCGTCCAGCAGCACCGAAAAGCCGCCATAGACCATCCGGGCGCCCGAAAAGGGCATGTCCTGTCCCTCCTGTGGCTTCATGCGCTCATCGGCCATCACTTTCGCCATGCCCGCGTCGCGAGCCTCCTTCGAAGGCCATTCGATCCAGGAAAAGACGACTTCCTCATTCTGCTCCGCAATGACGCAGGTTCGGAAATCGTTGATCTTCCCTTCCTTGATGTCATCGCCCCAGCATTCGACCACGCGGGTCGCGCCATGTTCGATGAAGATCGGCGCGGCATAGGCCGCCGCGTCCTTGTAGGCCTGCTTGTTCTCTTTTGGCACAGGCACCACGAAACCGTCCATATAGCTCATCGTCTCTCTCCTAATTGCCCTGTTCGGGTCTCAGGCAGCCGCAGGCTCGCCCTGTCCGGTCGCCAGGGCGGCCTCCATATCCATCCACGTCACCTCCCAGATATGGCCGTCCAGATCCGCAAAATTGCGGCCATACATGAAACCATGATCTTGCTTTGGATTAGGCTCCGTTCCGCCCGCGGCAAGCGCCCTTTCCACAGTCGCATCGACATCCGGGCGGTTCGCTTCGCTGAGCGCCAGCAGCATCTGCGCGGTTTCATGGGCATCGGGAATTTTGCGCGGTGTAAAGCTGCTAAACCGCTCATGCGTCAGCAGCATGGCGTGGATCGTGTCGGAAAAGCTCATCATCTGCGCGTTATCATCGGCAAAATCATTGTTCCGGACCGCGCCGACCGCCTCATAAAAGGCTATCGAGGCGGAAAGATTCTTCACCGGCAGGTTCACGAATATCATCTTGGGAGCAGGGGCATTCGACATCACATATCTCCTCGGGATTATCTGGTCCGGCATCGCATCTGACCTGAACAGGCGAATCGCCGACTTGAACTTTTTGCACTCATAACTTATGTTATGCAACAGACAAGTTATAAAATATAACTATGGATTCTCAAACGTGAAAAAACGAGCCTATCTGGACGGATGCGCGGTTGCCCATGCGCTCGACATCATCGGAGATCGCTGGGCCATGCCGATCATGCGGGAATTGATGCTGGGACCGAAGCGCTTTACCGATCTGCGCGCCAGCCTGCCCGGAATCAGCGCCAATGTGCTGACGCAGCGGCTGGAGGAACTGGAAGCGGCCAGCATATTGATCCGCCGCCGCCTGCCCCCGCCCGCCGCCAGCCAGATCTATGAGTTGACCGATTGGGGCCGCGAGTCGGAAATCCTGTTTCAGGTGCTGGGCCGCTGGGCGTGCCGCTCTCCCACGATGCAGCCGGGTCAGCCGATGAGCAATGTGTCGGTGATCCTGTCGATGCGGACCATGATCGACCGCGGCCGGATCGGCGACATGGATGCCGCCATCGGTATGCGCTTCGGCGAGGAGGTGTTCCGCGCCACCTTGAAGAGCGGGGATTTCATCATCCATCGGGGCGAAACGGAGGATGCCGACGTCATCTTCTCCGGCGACCAGAATGCGCTCGTCGCGGTGGTTTACGGCGGTGCGCGGTTCGAGGATGTGGCGGACGTCCTGACGGTGGAGGGCGACAGGGAACTTGCCGAACGCTTCATCCGGCTGTTTCCCCTGCCACCCAAGGCCCCCTCGACCGTTACGCCGGAGACGACAGCTTCATGAGGAGGAGGCCGCCAAGGATCAGCGCGGCTGCGACCAGACGCATGGCCGACGCGGCTTCTCCCAGAACGGCGATGCCGACCAGAAACGCGCCGACCGCACCGATCCCGGTCCAGATCGTATAGGCCGTGCCGAGTGGCAGGCTTTTCATCGATACGGACAGCAGGGCGAAACTGCCGATCATCGCGACCAGAGTGATGATGGTGGGCGTGAGGCGCGAAAAGCCCTGGGACTGCTTCATCGCAAAGGCCCAGACGATTTCCAGCAGACCGGCGGCGACCAAATATACCCAGGCCATAAAGGCCCTCCTTTCGCAAAGAGAGCCGGGCCGTCCCGGACTTATGCCCGCGTCAGGCGGGGGAGGACGTGGCCTCGCTTGCCGCTCAGATAGGCCCGCCGCTCCGGATGGGCAAGGTCAGCGTTGTCCGGAAGGCAGGGTCGGCACGACGGGCACGGGCGATGCCGACGGCGCGGGTGGCGTCGCGATGCGAGGTGCCGGAGCCGCCACAGCGGGCAGGGTCGGCTTGAAACCCGGTGGCGGCGCTTCGCCCGGCGGCACCGGCGGAGGCGGCAGGGGAGTGGGCGACACGACCACCGTCACGCTCGCGCCAAAACGGGCCTGCCATTCCGCCAGTCGCCGCAGATAGTCGGCATAGGCTTCGTAAAAATCCTGGAACGGCTTTTCCAACGCCGCCAATGCCTCTGGCGCATAGGTCAGCAGCGAAGCGGAAGGCATGGACAGCATCTTCGCCCCGACTTCGACGGCTGCTTTGCAGAAGGTGGGTTGCACTGGCGGCAGCGAGAAGAAATTATAGACGACGGTGTTGAGCTGTTCGCGCCGGGCGATCCCGGTGCTGCCATATTCGAACTGGTAGTTGCGGTCGACAGCGGCGTTCGCCGCGCCCAATGCCGCTTTATGGACATGCAGCATCTGATTATATTGCATCCGCGCCAGATCGCCCGCCCCATGACAGGAAAGAGCCGCGACATTCAGCGCCATGCGAACATGCCACAAAGCCGTGTTGGAGGTGACGCCGCGATTGGGCGTCAGCCGCTTCCCGTCTGGCCCGACATCCGGCACGCTCATGCCAGCCACCGCGCCCATCGGCGGAACGGGCCTTATGGTTTCAATGACCGGAGGCGGGGTCACGACCTCCTTCTTCGGGGTGGCACAGCCCGCGATCAGCGCGAGCGTCGTCAGGGACGCCACTGAACAGAAGCGACGAAATGCGGTACGCGGCGGCACCCGTATCCCCTTTTTCCCTATATTATCCAGACAGCAGAAACTCATGGCAAATGCTGGAGTTCCTGACGACTGCGCCGGACTCGCTTCGTCCAGAAAGGGATTCGGTTCGTCCCGTTTGGATTGGCAGGCGGTGTCAGGCCGCCCGACGTTCGAGCGCGAAGGCCGCTTCTTCCATCAATTGCGCGATAATGGCGGCGACCGGTTCTTCCTTGCTGACCATGCCGACCGACTGACCGGCCATCAGCGATCCGCCCTCCACATCGCCATCGATCACGGCGCGGCGGAGCGCACCGGCCCAGTAATGCTCGATCTGCAACTGCGCCTCATTCATATCGACCGCGCCGCTATCCAGCAGGTTGGCGACTTCCCGCTGCTTGGCGGTGAAGGCTTCGGTGCCCGCATTTTTGAGCGCGCGCACCGGGATGACCGGCAGGCGCGCGTCGATCTGGACGCTGGCGATGGCGTCGCGGGCGGAGGCGCGGAAGAAAGCCTTCTTGAACGCGGGATGGGCGATGCTCTCGCTCGCGCAGGCGAAGCGGGTGCCAAGCTGCACGCCAGCCGCGCCCATTTCCAGATAGCCCGCAATCGCTTCGCCCCGACCGATGCCGCCAGCGACGAACACGGGAAGTTGCGGCGACATTTCCGGCAATATCTCCTGCGCCAGCACGCTGGTCGCGACCGGTCCGATATGGCCACCCGCCTCCATCCCCTCGATGATGAGCGCATCGACGCCCGAGCGCGCCAGCTTCTTCGCCAGCGACAAGGCGGGGGCAAAGCAGAGCAGCTTCGCGCCCTTGGCCTTGATCGCCTCGATGCTGCCTTTGGGTGGCAGGCCGCCGGCCAGCACGACATGCCCCACATCATGCTTCGAACAAACCTCGATCAGTTCGAAAAGCTGGGGATGCATGGTGATGAGGTTCACGCCGAAAGGCTTGTCCGTCAGCGCCTTGGTCGCCGCGATTTCCTTGTCGAGCAGGTCGGGCGTCATCGCGCCACAGGCGATCACGCCAAAGCCGCCTGCATTGGAAATGGCCGAAACGAGATGGCGTTCGGACACCCAGCTCATCGCTCCGCAAAGGATTGCGGTTTCACAGCCCAGAAATTCGGTGCCGCGTGCCATGAGGGACTGGAGCTTGGCGTTCGTCATATCGTGTTCCATCGAATCAAAAGCCCCTCCCGTGTGAAGGGAGGGGTTTGGGATGGCAACGACCCAAAGCCGTCACCGGTTGATATTCTCTGAAGCGGAGAAATCCTCCGGTCAAGCTACCGGCGCATCAAGACCGTAGGCCGTGTGCAGCACGCGCACTGCCAGCTCCGTCTCGTCCTCGTCGATCAGCACGCTGACCTTGATCTCGCTGGTGGAGATGGCGAGGATGTTGATGCCGCGATCTGCCAACGACTGGAACATGGTGGAAGCCACACCAGCGTGGCTCTTCATGCCAACGCCCACGACACTGATCTTCGTAACCTTCGTATCGGGAATGATGCGATTGAAACCGATGGTTTCCTTCTGGCTTTCCAGTACGTCCAGCGCCCGCGCAAGGTCAGCGCCCGGCACGGTGAAGGTCACATCCGTCTCCCCCTTGTCGCGGCCGACATTCTGGATGATCATGTCTACATTGATCGCCGCTTCGGCCAGCGGGCCGAAGATATGGGCCACCGCGCCGGGACGATCGGGCACGCGGGTGATGGTGACCTTCGCCTCATTCTTGTCATGGGCGATGCCGGTGATGAGCTGACGTTCCATCTGGTTTTCCTTGAGCTTGGCTTCCAGTTCCTCCTCGCTGACGATCAGCGTGCCGGGGAGGTCTTCCTGGGTGGGATCATCGAAGGAGGAAAGCACCTGCACGACCACGCCTTCCTTCATGGCGAGGCCGACTGAGCGGGTCTGGAGCACCTTGGCGCCGACCGACGCCAGTTCCAGCATTTCCTCATAGGTGACGAGATCGAGCTTGCGCGCCCGCGCCACGATGCGGGGGTCGGTGGTGTAGACGCCGTCCACATCGGTGTAGATGTCGCAGCGATCGGCCTTGAGCGCCGCGGCCACCGCGACCGCCGAGGTGTCGGACCCGCCACGGCCCAGCGTGGAGATGCGGCCATCTTCCATCATGCCCTGAAAGCCGGGGATCACCGCGACCGTGCCCGAACCCATGGACGCCAGGAGATCGCTGGTGTCGATTTCCCCGATCCGCGCCTTGCTATGCGCTTCGTTCGTGCGGATCGGAAGCTGCCAGCCGAGCCAACTGCGCGCGTTCACGCCCATGGCTTTGAGCGTCATGGCCAGCAGGCCGCTCGTCACCTGCTCGCCGCTGGCGACGACCACGTCATATTCTGCCGGATCGTAAAGCGCCGAGGCTTCCTTGCAGAAGCCGACCAGCCGGTCAGTCTCGCCCGCCATGGCGGAAACGACGACCGCGACTTCATTTCCCTGCTCGACCACATGCTTGACGCGGGCGGCCACATTGCGAATCCGCTCCATCCCCGCCATGGAGGTGCCGCCGAACTTCATCACGATGCGCGCCATTTGCTTGTCGAGCCTGCCTGCTGGTAAGAAAGAAAATGTCCCAAAAGGGCGAAACGGCGCTTCTCTTAGCAGCGGATACGGATATGGCAAGCAGCCCAGACACAGCGATCAACGGGACAATCGATCCGAAGGAGGCCGCGCATTTCGGCGCGATGGCTGCCGAGTGGTGGGATCCGAATGGCAGTAGCGCCATGCTGCACAAGCTGAACCCGGTGCGGTTGCGCTATATCCGGGAAGCCATCGACCGGCATTGGCCGGGAAAGGATCATTCTTTTCAGCCGCTTGCTGGCAAACGGGTGCTGGATGTGGGGTGCGGTGCGGGTCTGCTGGCGGAGCCGTTGGCACGCATGGGCGGGGCGGTGACGGCGCTGGATGCGGCCGAGGAAAATATCGCCGCGGCAATAGCCCATGCACAGCCGCAGGGTCTTTCCATCGACTATCGCGCGACTCCGGTGGAGCAATTGGCGGAGGGCGGATTCGATCTCGTCACCTCCATGGAAGTGATCGAGCATGTGGCCGATCCCGCCGTGTTTGTGGAAGCGGTGGCGGACAAGCTGGCGCCCGATGGCCTGATGATCCTTTCGACGCCCAATCGCACGCCCCTTTCCCGCGTCGCCATGATTACCATCGGCGAAAGCGTTGGCGGCATTCCCAAGGGCACGCATGACTGGAACAGGTTCCTCACGCCCGACGAGCTGACCGCGCTGCTGGAAGATGTCGGGCTGGAGGTGATCGATTCGAGCGGCCTCAGCTTCGATCCGCGTAAGGGCTTTGTGCTGACGGAGAACAAGGCGATCAACTATCTGCTGACCGCCCGTCACCGTCAGGAGAACGGCTGAGAAACGGGAGGGGCTACAACCCTACCGCTTCGGCGCGGGCGACCAAGGCCTTCGCCTCCGCCACATGCATGGATTCGATCATGCGCCCTTCGAAGCGTTCGGCGCCGCCGGTCGCCGCTTCGATCAGGCGGCGGGCGTCTGCGACGGCCTGTGCGTCCGGGCCGAACACCTGATTGGCGACTGGCACCTGGCTGGGATGGATCAGCGTCTTGCCGTCGAACCCCAGGGTATGACCCGCGACGCATTCCGCCTCGAACCCCGCTTCGTCGTCCAGTCGGTTGAACACGCCATCGAACACGGCGATCCCGGCCGCGCGGGCAGCGAGAATTACGGATTGCAGGGCCAGCGCGAGCCCCTCGCGGTTCGCCGATGCGGGGATGCCGATGTCTTGCCGCAGGTCGTTGGTGCCCATGAACAGTGCTGCCGTGCCTTCCCCCGCCGCGATTTGGGACGCGGCCAGTACGCCCTTGGCGCTTTCGATCATGGCGATGACCGGCTTTTGCGTGACGCTGAATACGTCCTTCACCTGTTTGGAATTTTCCACCTTGGGCAGCACGACATAGTCGACGCCGGACTGCTTGGCGGCGATCATTTCCATGCCGTGCCAGGGCGTGCCCTCGACATTGATCCGCAGCGCCGTCAGCCGATTTCCGAACCCCTCCGCCAAGGCTTCCAGAGCGCCGGCGCGCGCCTCTGCCTTTCTGTCGCCGGGCACTGCGTCCTCCAGGTCCAGGATCACGAGATCGCAGGGCAAGGTGCGGACCTTGGCAATGGCGCGAGCATTGGACGCAGGCAGAAACAGCAGCGAGCGGGCGTGGCGAAGCAACATGGCGGCAATCGACTCCATGGAAGAACGGTTCTTGCGGCGGGTTTAGCCGGATTGGCTTCCCCCGTTAATCTTTTCACGTCATAGTCAATTTTGTTCGGGTTTGAGGGGAGGACCTATGGTGACGACATTCGCGCTCACGGTAACCTTGCTGGTGCTGTTCTATCTGGCGGCCAGTATCAAGGTAGTGCGGCAGGGCTATCAATATACGATCGAACGCTTTGGCCGTTTCACCGAGGTGGCGAAGCCCGGTCTTAATTTCTATCCCGCCTTCTTTTACGCTGTCGGTCGCAAGATCAACATGATGGAGCAGGTCGTCGACATTCCAGGGCAGGAGATCATCACCAAGGATAACGCCATGGTGTCGGTTGACGGGGTGGTGTTCTTTCAGGTGCTGGACGCGGCCAAGGCAGCCTATGAAGTGTCCGAACTCTATGTCGCGATCATGCAGCTTGCGACGACCAATTTGCGGACCGTCATGGGGTCGATGGACCTGGATGAGACCCTCTCCAAACGTGACGAGATCAATGCGCGGCTGCTGTCCGTGGTCGATCATGCGACTAACGCCTGGGGCATCAAGATCACCCGAGTGGAACTCAAGGACATTCGCCCCCCCGCCGATATCGTCAACGCCATGGGCCGGCAGATGAAGGCCGAGCGCGAGAAGCGCGCCCTCATCCTGGAATCGGAAGGCTTGCGCGCGTCGGAGATCCTGAAAGCGGAGGGACAGAAGCAAAGCCAGATCCTTGAGGCCGAAGGCCGCCGCGAAGCCGCTTTCCGCGATGCCGAGGCCCGCGAGCGCGAGGCCGAAGCGGAGGCCAAGGCGACGCAGATGGTGTCCGACGCCATCGCCAATGGCAACGCACAGGCAATCAACTATTTCATCGCCCAGAAATATGTGGAAGCGGTCGGCCAGTTCGCCACGTCACCCAATGCCAAGACGATCCTGTTCCCGGTCGAAGCCACGCAGCTGATCGGAACGCTGGGCGGAATCGGCGAACTGGCGCGCGACGCGCTGGGCGGTGACAGGACGCCCCCTCCGCCGCCTCCGCCCGCGCCGCGTCGCGGGCCGTTCGAATAAGGAGCGGAGCCGATGGATATGTTGGCGATGCTGGAGGACCATTGGTGGTGGCTGATCTTCGCCGCGCTGCTGGGTATCGGCGAGGTGCTGTTGCCCGGCGTGTTCCTGATCTGGATCGCAATCGCGGCGGCGATCACGGGGCTGGCGGCGCTGGCACTGCCGATCGGGGTGCCGTTGCAGTTCCTGATTTTCGCGCTGCTTTGCCTGATTGCGGTGTGGGGCGGACGGCGATGGTATGCGGCCAATCCAGTGTCGTCGGAAGACCCGTTGCTCAATGATCGCACCGCCCGGCTGATCGGAGAGGTCGTGACCGTGGTCGAAGCGATCGACAACGGGCGAGGGCGCGTGAAGGTGGGGGACGGCGTATGGTCGTGCCGTGGCCCGGAAGCGCCAGCGGGAGCGCGGGTAAGGATCGTCGGCGCGGACGCCTCCGTGCTTCAGGTGGAACTGGCCTGAGCAGCAGCGGTTCATTTCGTATAATTCGCGTGGCCCCGATTCTATTCGACTTTCGGATGAGACGCGAGGGCCGACTATACCAAAGAGCCGGACGGATACGGGCATGACGCTACCGCTGTAGGAAAGCGGCCATCGCGGGTGCGTGCGCGATATGCTATTTTCCGGCCGCCATCGCCCGGCCGCCAGAGTCGGACGTGACGAGAGGAGCGCAGCCATGTCCGCACCGATCGACGAAACGAAACTTCACGCCTTTGTTGGAAAGATGCTGGGCGATCTGGGCGGCGCGATGAGCGTGCCGACGGTGCGGCTGGGTGCGCGGCTGGGGCTGTTCGATGCGCTGGCGCAGGCACCCGCCACCGCTGCTGAACTGGCGCGGCGAGCGGGCGGCCTGCATGAGCGCTATGTGCGAGAATGGGCGCTGGCGCAGGCGGCGAACGGCTATGTCGATTATGACCCGGCCACGGAACAGTTTAGCCTGTCGCCCGAACAGGCGATGGTGTTCCATGATCCCGATAGCCCCGTCTATCTGATCGCGGCGTTCGAGATGGTGGCCGCGATGATCGAGGCGGAGCCTAAGGTGGAGGAATGTTTCCGCCACGGAACCGGCGTGCGCTGGGGCGATCATGCGGGATGCCTGTTCTGCGCGACGGGCGCTTTCTTCCGGCCCGGTTACCTCAATAATATCGTCCAGACGTGGATTCCCGCGCTCGATGGCGTGGAAGCGAGGCTGCGGGAAGGCGCGAAGGTCGCTGATGTCGGGTGCGGCGTGGGCTTTTCGACGCTGCTGATGGCGCAGGCTTATCCACAAAGCCGCTTCACCGGCTATGATTTCCACGAACCGTCCATTGAGGAAGCGCGGCGTCATGCACAGGCGCATGGCTTGGGCGACCGGGTGCGTTTCGAGGTGTCGACCGCGAAGGATGTGGCTGGGCGGGATTTCGACCTTGTCACCATGTATGACTGTTTGCACGACATGGGCGACCCGCGCGGCTGCGCGGCTCATATGCGGCGGATATTGGCGCCGGGGGGAAGCTGGATGATCATCGAGCCGGTGGCCGGGGACCGGCCGGAGGAAAATCTCAATCCGGTCGGGCGCTTATATTATAATGCGTCCACGATGATCTGCGTGCCGACGTCGCTCGATCAGGAAGTGGGTGAAGCATTGGGCGCGCAGGCCGGGGAAGCCCGGTTGTCGCAGATCGTCCGCGAGGGCGGTTTCGAAAATGTCCGGCGCGCGGCGGAAGGGCCATTCAACATGGTGCTGGAGGCGCGGTAGAGCTGGTTTCTGCTTTTGTGGACGTGACGCGATGACCTCGTCAACTTGAAGTCCATTTCGCCGAATCAAGGTTTCCGCAGGGCAGGCACGGTGCGCGCGGCTTCTTCCGGCGTGATGCCCGGCGGCGGCGCAGCGGCGACCTGTTCTTCGCCGCGCATGATCCGCCCCGCGCGCTGGATCGCGCCGCGCAGCCGGGGATAGATGCCGCAGCGGCAGAGGTTGGTGATCGCCGCGTCGATCTCCTCGTCGCTCGGATCGCTGTTCCGCCGCAGCAGCACGGACGCCGCCATCACCATGCCGGGAATGCAATATCCGCATTGCGATACATTTTCCGCCGCGAAAGCCTGTTGCACCGGATGCCCCCGATCGGGCGAAAGTGCTTCGATGGTGGTGACGAATCGGCCTTCGGTTTGGGCGATGCTGACCTGGCAGGACCGCACGGCTTCCCCATCTATGTCCACCGTGCAGGCCCCGCAATCGCCGGTGCCGCATCCATATTTGGTGCCTGTCAGGTTCGACGCGTCGCGCAGCGCCCAGAGCAGCGGCGTGGCGGGGTCCATGCGATATTGCACCGGCCGGTCATTCACTGTGAAGCGCGTCATTGTCCCTCCGCCGCCTCTTCATCTTCGGCCTTGTGATAAAGCACTTCGTTGCGAATATGGATGGTGCGCGACGCCAGCCGGATTTCCTGGATGAAAGTGGCGAAGGCAGCCGCCAGCAAGACCATCGCCAGGCTGAACAGGATCGCGATGATCCTGCCCAGATGCGCGTCGAACAGTTCCGCCGCGAACAGCAGGATGACGACCAGGCAGATGGCGCAGGCACTGGCGACCGATAGGAAAATCGCGATGTTGACGACGCTCATCCGCCGGTCGAGCACCCGGATTTCGCTCACCATCCGGTCATGTTCCTGGCCGCGCGTGGACAGCACCAGCTTTTCCACCATCCGCGCCCGGTCGATGATGCGCGCCAGCCGTCCCACGCACACGTTCAGGAACGCGCCGATGCCCGCCAGCAGGAACACCGGCGCCAGCGCGAGCTGGATCGTCTGCGCGACCTGCGAAACCTGCGGCAGGGGGATCATGTGGGTACGCTGTCCTGTTGGGGCAGCACGTCCCCCTTATCTTCCTCCGGCTCCGCCTTTGGCAGGCCCCAGCCAACCTGGGCCCATGCGCGTTCGTGGAAATAATAAAGCAGGATCTTGGTGACCACCTCGGTCGACGCGATCGCGCCAGCCGCCTTCACGTCGTGCGTGAAGAGAAGGCCCAGCACAAAAGTGTCGATGCTGCCCAGTGTGCGCCAGCTTATCGCTTTCATCAGCGATCGGGGATTGGACTCCTTGCCGCGAAACAACAGCATATTCCGGTCACATCCCCTCGAAACCTGCGCCAGCCCCCGGACGCTGCGCCCGCATATCCACCATCATTGCCGCGCGGGCAAGGGCCAGCTATCGTGCCGATGCCAGCCCCGTCGCGGAAAAGGGAGGATCAGGCCGCGCCCTTGGCGGGTGTATTCACGCCCATGGACTTGAGATATTGCTTGATGTTGCGTGCCGCCTGCCGCAGCCGCTGTTCATTTTCCACCATGGCGATGCGGACATAGCCTTCGCCGTCCTCGCCATAGCCGACGCCCGGCGCGACCGCGACCTTGGCATGGGTCAGGAGCTGCTTGGAAAATTCCAGGCTCCCCATGTCCTTGAGCGCGGGGGGCAGGGGCGCCCAGGCGAACATCGACGCCTTGGGCGCGGGAATGTCCCACCCGGCGCGGCCGAAGGCTTCCACCATCACGTCGCGGCGCTTGTGATACAGTTCGCGATTCTTCTGCACGATGTCCTGCGGTCCGTTCAATGCCGCGCAGGCGGCCGCCTGGATCGGCGTGAACGCGCCATAGTCGAGATAGCTTTTGACGCGCTTCAACGCCGTGATCAACTGCCGGTTGCCGACCGCGAAGCCGATGCGCCAGCCAGCCATGCTATAGGTCTTGGAAAGCGACGTGAACTCCACCGCCACATCCTTGGCGCCGGGCACCTGAAGGATGGAGGGCGTGGGGTTTCCGTCATAATAGAGTTCGGAATAGGCAAGGTCGCTCAGCACCCAGACCTTGTTCTCCTTCGCCCAGGCGACCAGCCGCTCATAAAAGGCGAGGTCCACCGTCTCCGCCGTCGGATTGCTGGGATAGCCCACGACGAGAATCGACGGGCGCGGCACGGTGAAGGCCATCGCTCGTTCCAGCGATTTCCAATAATGCTCGTCCGGCGTTGTTGGCACGGAGCGAATCGTCGCTCCCGCGATGATGAAGCCGAACATGTGGATCGGATAGCTTGGATTGGGCGCCAGCACGACGTCGCCCGGCGCGGTGATCGCGGTGGCGAGGCTGGCGAGGCCCTCCTTCGACCCCATGGTCACGACGACTTCGCTCTCCGGGTCGAGGTCGACCCCGAAGCGGCGGCCATAATAATTCGCCTGCGCCTTGCGGAGGCCGGGAATCCCCATGGACTGCGAATAGCCGTGCGCGCTCGGCTTCTGAGCCACTTCGCACAGCTTGGCGATGACATGGTCGGGTGGCGGCAGGTCGGGATTGCCCATGCCAAGGTCGATAATGTCCTCTCCTGCCGCGCGCGCCGCGGCCCGCATCGCGTTGACTTCGGCGATGACATAGGGGGGCAGGCGCTTCATGCGATAGAATTCTTCGGACATTATAGACTTTCCTGAAATCGCTCCGTGGAGGATAGTGGCCGCCGCGCTTCGTCGCGGAGCCGTCCCGGCTATATACCGGCCTACGGCGCCGCGCCACAAAAAGCGCAGCGGAACGGCAAGGCCAGGATGAGGAGAATGGCTATGGATAGACTCGAAAATATCGAACCTCATATGCCCAGCCTGGAGGACATGCAGCAATGGACACAGGTGATCGGCCGCGCACAGCAATTGATGCTGGAGCAGGCGGCGGGCGCGACCGGCCGCCATCTGCCCTTCGATCCGCAAACCGTCGCTGATGTCCAGAGCAGCTTCGCCAAGGAAGGGATGGCGCTGTGGCAGCGTTTCCTCGACACCGGCGGGATGCTGCGTAACCAGCCTGTCCCCGCGCCGGAGGGTAGCCCCGCCGCCCGCAAGGATCGCCGCTTCGCCGATCCGGCCTGGACCAGCCACCCCTTTTACGACCTCATCCGCCAGAGCTATCTCCTGGTGTCGGACTATCTGATGCGGCTGACCGATGCGGTGGACGGCGTCGACCCAAAGCAGAAGGCCAGGCTGCGTTTCGCCGCCAGCGGCATCCTTGACGCCCTTGCGCCCAGCAATTTCCCCCTGACCAACCCGACCGTGGTGGAAAAGACGTTGCAGAGCGGCGGTGAGAATCTGGTGAAAGGCCTCCAGCACATGCTGGCGGACATGGAAAAGGGCCAGCTCACCCACACCGACGGCACCGCGTTCGAGGTCGGCCGCAACATCGCCGCCACGCCCGGCAAGGTCATCAAGGAAACGCCCCTTTACCAGCTCATCCATTATGAGCCGACGACGGACAAGGTGTTGGAAACGCCCCTCATCATCTTCCCGCCGTGGATCAATCGTTTCTACATCCTCGACCTCGCGCCGGAAAAAAGCTTCGTCAAATGGGCGGTGGAGCAGGGGCTCAGCGTGTTTCTGGTCTCGTGGAAATCCGCTGACGCTTCCATGAAGGATCTCGTCTGGGACGATTATATCCTGCAAGGGCAGGTCGACGCGATCGACACGGTGCGCGACCTTCTCGGCGTGAAGCATGTCCACGCCATCGGCTATTGCGTCGCGGGCACGACGCTGGCGGCCACGCTGGCCCTGCTCACCGCGCGCGGCGAAGCGGACAAGGTCGCCAGCGCCACCTTCTTCACCGCGCAGGTCGATTTCAGCAAGGCGGGCGACCTCTGCCTCTTCATCGACGATGAGCAATTGAAGCTGGTGGATCAGCTTTCGGCGGGCGGCTATCTGGACGGGCGCTACATGGCCGCGACCTTCAATCTTCTGCGCGGGCGCGACCTCATCTGGAACTATGTCGTCAACAATTACCTGCTGGGACAGGATTATCCGCCCTTCGACCTGCTCTACTGGAATGGCGACACCACCAACCTGCCCGCACGCTGGCACAAGGAATATCTGACGCGGCTCTATCGCGACAATCTGCTGATCCAGCCCGGCGCGATCAGCATCGACGGCACGCCGATCGATCTTAGCCGGATCGAAACGCCCGCTTATGTTCAGGCGGGGCGCGAAGATCATATCGCGCCGGTGGAAAGCGTGTGGAAGATAGTGGGGCATCTGTCCGGCCCCGTGCGCTTCCTGCTCGCGGGTTCGGGTCATATTGCGGGCGTCATCAATCCGCCGGCCGCCGGTAAATATCAATATTGGTCCTGTGACACGCCACAGCCGACGCTGGACGATTTCATCGCCGCCGCTACGGAAACCAAGGGAAGCTGGTGGCCGGACTGGATCGAATGGATTCGCGGCCATGGCGAAAAAAATGTGACCGTGCGGGGCGCGCGCAAGCCCGGCGGGGGCAAGCTCAAGGCCATCGAAAACGCACCCGGAGCCTATGTAAAGTCCCGATAGTAAAAGGCAATTTTCTCCGGCGGGGCGGGTGCTCCGGCCGCCTCCATGTCACTTTTGTTGCAGTGCACAAATTCTCTTGCAATGCGTCCCGGAAATGCTTATTGTGCAATGCAGCAAATGGAGGCAGAGGCGATGGCCGTTACCCCAAGGACAAGGCGTGCCGCGCCGCGCGCCAAGAAAAGCGGCGACAAGACCCTTTCCGCCGCGGACGTGCTGAAAGCGGCGGAAACCGCGATCGGCGAAAAACCCCGGAGCGCCACGCCCAAGGCTGCCGCTCCCACGACTGTGGCGGCAAATCCCGCCGCCGCAAAGCCTGCCCCGTCGCGGAAGCCCGTGACCAGGCCGGCAACTCCGGCGTCTGACGCCGCTCCGGCCGTTGTGGCCGCTGCCGTCATGGCAGTGGACGCCGCGCCCGAACCGAACAGCGAAGGGGCCGAAACCTTTGGCAAGCTAAGGGATGCGTCTTCGACTGCCGGTGTGAAAAAAACGCCTAAGCTGCTGCCTGTTACGGAAGGAAATGCGACGATGAACGAGATTATCGAAAACGGAAAGAAGTTCGCCGAAGACGCCAAGGCGAAGATCGAAACCGCCTATGCCGATTTCAACGAGAAGGCGAAGGCCGGCGTTGAAAAGTCGACCAAGGCGATGGAAGAGATCAGCGACCTTGCCAAGGGCAATGTCGAAGCGCTGGTCGAATCGGGCAAGATCGCGGCCAAGGGTGTCGAAACCCTGGGCCAGGAAGCCGTCGACTACAGCCGCAAGAGCTTTGAAAAGGCGACTGCCTCTTTCAAGAGCTTCTCGACCGTGAAAACCCCGACCGAGTTCTTCCAGCTCCAGAGCCAGCTTTTCGCGACCAGCTTCGACGACTTCGCCAAGGAAGCCGCCAAGGGCAGCGAAACCCTGCTGAAGCTGGCAGGCGACGTGGCCCAGCCGCTCGCGGCGCGCGTATCGATCGTCACCGACAAGGTGAAGACGCTGGCCCGCTAAGCGGCACAGGGTCAGAACCCAAAAAAAAGGCGCGCCTTCCATTGGAAGGGGCGCCTTTTTTTTGGTGATGCTGTTTGCAACCATCCGGCTCTTTCACATCGCCGCGTTCAGGTCAGTCAGCCTGACACCGCCAGATAATATATGATCGCCCTGCTTTAATTCTCCGCTTCGGCCCGCTTGAGTTCCGCAGGTTTGCGGTGGGCGAAAAGGGCCGCGAGCCGTTCTTCCTCGTCTGCGGTCAGTTCCTTGGCGGCGTCGGGGAACATCTCCTCTTCCTCCTCGTCGATATGGTGGAGATAGCGTTTTCGCATCTCGGCGAACTTGCGTTTCCACGCTTCACCATTGAACTTAAGTTCGCTCAATTCCTCCAGATAATCGTCGATTTCCTTATGTTCCGACACGCTGTGCTGGGCGTCTTCCCGCAGATCCGGTCGCGCCAGCATCGTGGCGTAGAGCGTTTCCTCTTCGGCCGCCGCATGGGCGGTCACCTCGATCTTGAATTGCTCGAACAGCTTGTCCAGCCGGTCCGGTTCGCTCTTGGCGTCGCTGATCTTGTCCAGCAACTGGCGGTGGGCGTCGTGATCCTGTTTCAATCGGTTGAAAATCGTGGCGTCGGCCATGGGTCGTTCCTCCTGCAATCGGGAAGAAACGAAGTAGGGATCGCTTTGGCTCCGCCCGGATCAGCCGAACAGGGCGTGATAGACGATCGCTACCGGAATCCACAGCAGGGCGCCGATCAGGCTGGCCGCCCACAATTGCAGCACATCGCGTCGGAACCGCAGCGCCAGCCCGCTATGCGACAGCCCCGCATGTTCGATCATCTGCCAGCGCCGTTCCAACCCTCGCGCGGCCACCGCAAAGCCGCCAATGGCGATGATCACGCCCAGATGCAGGACCAGCGATCCGCCCATTTTTGCGACGATGAAGATCTGAAGCAGGCAAAAGACGACAAGGGCGGCGGCAAGGTGCGAACTGATCCGCTTGGCAAAGGAGGCATCCCGGCCATTCTTCGCGGCGTGATTGTTCCATATTGTTGCCAACCTCATCCCTCCCTTGCGTTCGGCCGGGGTAAGAAAACCATGAAGTGCCACGCCGATCAACCGCAAAGAGCAGGGAAAGGGCGGAAAATCGTCCGCCGCGTGGCTGGAGGTCAGCGGTGGTGTGCCCTCCGCTTCGCCGGATGACGGCGATTCATGCGGTGAATGGCCGGGACAGGGCGGCTTTAGGGTTGAATTTGCGCGACTCTGCTGGTAGGGCGCGCCCCACACGGCGCAGGGTGACTTGCGGCGACTCATGGATTTATATTCGGGAGGCCCGCCGGGAATGGGTTTTTCATTCCTGGCGAACCGCCCGTTTTCGATTGGAGATTGACTGGCTTATGCAAATCATCGTTCGCGATAACAATGTGGATCAGGCTCTTCGCGCGCTCAAGAAGAAGCTCCAGCGTGAAGGCGTTTATCGCGAGATGAAGCTGCGCCGTCATTATGAAAAGCCGTCGGAAAAGCGCGCCCGTGAAAAGGCTGCGGCGGTCCGCCGTGCGCGCAAGCTGGAGCGCAAGCGCGCCGAGCGTGACGGCGTCCGGTAAACATATCTGACGGGGCGGTCGAAGGGCCGCCTTTTCCTTCAAAGTCTTTATCCAACTGCAAGGCGCGCGCCCATGTCCACGACGGCTGTTCCCCTTCATCCCATCGCCAAGGGGTCGCTGACGCGGCTCTGGATCGGCGTCGCCGCGATTGCGCTGGCGGCGGGAGGGCTCGCCTGGGCCGGGCAGCGCAATCTGGAACCGTCGCCCGCGACCTTCCTGACGCAGAATGCGAACGCGGACGGCGTGGAGACGACGCAATCGGGCTTGCAGTTCAAGGTGCTGGAAGAAGGCGCCGGCCCCAGCCCGACCGGGCAGGATGTGGCGCTGGTCGGCTACAAGGGCGCGCTGCTCGATGGCACGGTGTTCGATGAGAACCCGCAGACGGCGATGCCGGTGGATGGCGTCGTGCCGGGCTTTTCCGAAGGCCTGCAGAAGATGAAGAAGGGCGGCAAATACCGCCTGTGGATTCCGCCGCAGCTTGGCTATGGCGAGCAGGCCGCCGGCCCGATCCCGGCCAATTCGGTCCTGGTGTTCGACGTCCAGCTCCATGACTTCAAGTCACGCGCGGAAATCATGCAGATGCAGCAGATGATGCAGCAGCAGGGCGGCGCCCCGCAGGCTTTGCCCGGCAACTGATCGCCGCGCTCATCGCAGGATCAAGGAAGAGGCCCCATTGCGGGCCTCTTTGCTTATGAAGCGTCCTGAAGGATGGCGGGGTCTTCCGTCCGTTCGGCTTCCAGCGCCTTCGACCGTTCCTCCAGATAGACTTTGAGCATGGCGACGATCGGGTCGGCCAGGAACAGGCCCAATATGCCGAACAGCGCGCCGAACAGGATCTGCGCCGCCAGCACCAGCGCAGGAGCGAGGTCCGTCGCGCGCTTGGCGACCATCGGCACGATCAGATAGCCGTCCACGATCTGCACGACCAGATAAACGCCAAAAGCATAGAGCCCGGCGTCCACTCCTGCCGAAAAACCGACCAGAACGATCAATATGCCCGATATGATCGACCCGATATTGGGCAGAAAGGCGAACAGGCCGGTCAAGATGCCGAGCAGACCCGCCATCGGCACGCCGCCCGCCCATAGCAGCAGCCATGTGCCCACGCCCTCCACCGCCATGCCGATCAGCCGCCCGAACATCAGCCGGCGCAGCGTCCAGCCCATCTTGTCCGCGATCCTGTAGAAACGCGCGCGCTTTTCCATCGGCAGCATCCAGGCGACGCCGCGCTCGTAGAGCTTCGGCTCGACGGCGATGAAGATCGCCAGCACCAGCATCATGACCCCGCTGGTCAGCGCGCCCACCATCGTCCCGACCGCCGCCGTGACGCGGCCCAGCGAACTCATCGCCTGGCTCGCCAGGTTCTTGAAGTCCTCGGGCGTCGTCGTGATCCCGAGTTGCTGCATCCATCCGCCGATCTGCGTCACCTGCGTCTCGACGATGACCCGCATGGCCTGCGCCTGCGCGGCGAGGCTCGATCCGGTGAGAAAGAAGGTGTAGATCAGGAAGGCCAGCGCGGCGAGCAGCACGATGGCGAGCCGCCAGCCCCGCCCAATGGGCAGCACGCGGCCCAGCAGGCGGGTTCCGCCATCCATCATCGCCGTCAGGACCAGCGCGCCCAGGATCAGCATGATGGGCTGGGCCAGCAGCACGACCAGCGCAACCGCGATGCCCATCGCGATCCACACGCTGGCGCGTTTCATTTCATGCTGGACAAGAAGACTGCGATATTCGCTGGGGCCGGGCTCTTCGATATGGATCTGCTTGTCGCTCAAACCCGGCTCCCTGATAAATCGTCTATTGTGGCGCGGTAACGCTCCGGGGGCGCAGGCTGTTCCCGGCGCGCCCGCTCCGCAGGGCATGGAGCCAGCTCACGGGGTTCCAGGTGGCGTCGCCGTCCAGCGAGAAGGTGATGAACTCGGCCCGCCCGCCGATCGCTTCCCATGGCACCGGTCCGCCCAGACCGTTTTCCTCCAGCGGTGCGCGGCTGTCGGCGCTGTTGTCGCGATTGTCGCCCATCAGGAAGACATGGTGCGGCGGTATGCGGACGGGACCATACCAGTCCAGCGCGCTCGGCCCCATGTCGATGGTGACATAGGTTTTGCCGTTTGGCAGTACTTCCTGCTTCACGGGCAGTTCGCAATAGCTCTTGCCGTCTGGGCCTGTCCGCCGCGCGCCGGGGAATTGCAGCGGTGGGCAGGGCGCGTTGCCGTCGATGGGGACGCGAACGGGCTTCAGTGTCTTTTGGGGCACTGGCCTGTCGTTCAGGATGATCTGCCCGCCGCGCACTTCCAATATGTCGCCGGGCAGGCCGATCACGCGCTTGATATAGTCCTCCCGCCGGTTCTGCGGGGATACGATCACGATGTCGCCGCGCTGGGGCATATGGCCGAACACGCGCCCTTTCAGAAAGGGCAGCGGGTGGAAGCTGGGCGAGACATAGGACCAGCCATAGGGAAATTTGCTGACCACCAGCCGGTCGCCTTTCAGCAACACCGGCATCATCGACTCCGACGGAATGTAAAAAGGCTTCGCGACGAAGCTGTGAAAGGCCAGCACCGCCAGAATGAGCAGCGCGATGCTCCGCACTTCATGCCACCAGTTGACCGGGCCGGAACGGGCGTCGGCTTCCGGCGGCGCAGGGTTCTGGTCTGCGGGGGGCGGGCTGTTTTCGGTCATGTCGGGTGCCGTCATGGGTGGGGGCGGGCCTCTGGCGCCGCAACGTCCTGCGGCAGGATTTCGATGATGACGAACGCCTGCGCCCATGGATGATCGTCCGTGAGCGTCAAGTGAATGACCGGCTTGTAGCCTGTCGGAACCAGCGATTGAAGCCGGGCGAGCGCGCCGCCCGTCAGCGCCAGCGTCGGCGCTCCGCTGGGCGCGTTGACGACGCCGATGTCCTTCATGAACACGCCGCGCTTGAAGCCCGTGCCCACGGCCTTGGAAAAGGCTTCCTTGGCGGCGAACCGCTTGGCGAGCGTGCCGGCCTTGGTGAAGGGGCGGCGATTGGCCTTGGCGCGTTCAACATCGGTGAAGACCCGCTGTTCGAAACGGTCGCCGAAGCGGTTGAGCGAATTTTCGATTCGTTCGATATTGCACAGGTCGGAACCGAGGCCGATGATCAACGCACGAGGTCCATCTGCCGCCGCATTTCGCGAATGGCGTTTTCCAGGCCTCCGAAGATCGCCTCGCCGATCAGGAAATGGCCGATATTGAGTTCCGCGACCTGCGGAATGGCGGCAATCGGCCCCACATTGTCGAAGGTCAGGCCGTGGCCCGCATGGGGTTCTATGCCGTTTTTCGCAGCGAGCGCGGCCGCGTCCGACAGGCGCCGCAATTCCTGCGTCCGTTCCGCGCCGGCCAGATGGGCGTAGCGGCCGGTATGGAATTCGACCACTGGCGCGCCGAGGCGGATGGCCGCTTCGATCTGGGCGGGGTCGGGTTCGATGAACAGACTGACGCGCACGCCCGCTTCGCCTAACGTGTCAACGATGGGGCGCAGGGCTTCGATCTGCCCCGCTGCATCCAGCCCGCCCTCGGTCGTCCGTTCCTCGCGCTTTTCGGGCACGATGCAGGCGGCGTGCGGCCGATGCCTGAGCGCAATGTCGAGCATTTCCCGCGTCGCCGCCATTTCCAGATTCAGCGGCACGGAGAGCGCGCCGATCAGCGTCGCTATATCCTCATCCCGGATATGGCGGCGATCCTCGCGCAGATGCGCCGTGATGCCGTCCGCCCCGGCCTTGACCGCCAGAAGAGCGGCTTTCACCGGGTCGGGATGCTCGCCTCCGCGCGCGTTGCGGATGGTCGCCACATGGTCGATGTTGACGCCAAGGCGAAGATGCGCGGGAGGGGACGTCATTGGCTACTGCTTCCGGCTGCCCGGCTTTTCGGCGGGGATGGCCGCCAGTTCGGGCGGCACCTCATTTGTTTCATAAACGGGGAAATTGATGCTGACGAGGGGATAGAAGGGCACGCCCAGATCGACCTCGCCCGCCGAACGGTCCACCAGCGCCGCTTCCGCGATCACGATGCCGCCTTCCGCCGCCACGGCCTCGATCGCCTGGCGCGAAGACAGGCCCGTCGTGACCACATCCTCCACCATCAGCACTTTCTGCCCTGGCGCAATGGCAAAGCCGCGCCGCAGTTCGAACGTCCCTTCGGGCCGTTCCAGGAAGATGGCGTCCTTGTCGAGCGCCCGGCCGACCTCATGGCCGATGATAAGGCCTCCCATTGCCGGGGAAACCACCAGATCGATCTCCTGCCGCAATTCGCGCGGAAGTTGCTGCACTATCGCCCGGGCGAGCCGTCCGGCCCGCTCCGCATTCATCAGCACGCGCGCGCATTGCAGATAATTGCCGCTGCGGCGTCCCGATGACAGGATGAAATGTCCTTCGAGCAGCGCTCCCGCCGCCCGAAACTCCGCCAATACTTCCTCGTCGGTCATTCGATACAGATCCATTCGCGTGGCGAATGCGGGGCAAGCCCGCCCGTCACACTCCTTTATTAAAGGGCATGTCGCGCCCCATGAAACAGCGCCCCTATGCGCGGGAGCGGAATAGGCGGGCAAGGGAGGCGTTGCAACAGAGAAGAAAATCTGCTCCTGGATGCTTGAGGCTGAAAAAAACCATGCCTATAAGCCGCCGCAGACCGACCGGGCGAGGACGAAGCATGTGCGCGTGCGTCTTTGCCGCAGGGGCGCGAAGGGGTTACGGGGTAAGAAGACGCTATGAACAAGGTGAAATCGCTCATTCTCGCCGGGATGCTGGCCTTTGCGCCAGCTTTGGCGATGGGCAGTCCGGCGCTGGCGCAGGATAATGCCGTCGCGGCGCCGGCCGCTGCAAATGCCGCCGCGCCGGTCGAATCGGTTGCCAATGCCGCCGAAGCGGCGCCCGCCGCCAAGGTCGCGGCGCCGCCGCGCATGAAGCCGACCGAAGGCATCGGCATGCCCCGTCCGGGCGAAATCACCCTTCAGGAGCAGTTTACGTCCACCGGGCACTCCGCCCGCTGGTTGCATGACAAGATGCTTCTGCCGATCATCACGATCATTTCGATCTTCGTACTGATCCTCATGCTTTATGTGATGTTCCGGTTCCGCCGCAGCGCGAACCCGAATCCGTCCAAGACCTCGCACCATACCCTGATCGAAGTGGTCTGGACGGTGGTGCCGGTCGTGATCCTGCTGGTGATCGCGGTGCCGTCGATCGGCTTGCTCGCCGACCAGTATAAGCCCGCGCCCAAGGATGCGATCACCGTCAAGGTGACCGGCTATCAGTGGTATTGGGGCTATGAATATCCCGACAACGAAATCCCCGAATTCGTGTCGAACATGCTGACCAAGGAAAAGGCGGCCGAAAATGGCGAGCCTTATCTGCTGGCGCCCGACAATCGCCTGGTCCTGCCCGTGGGCCGTCCGATCAAGCTCATCATCACCGGCGCTGACGTGATCCACAGCTTTGCGGTTCCTTCGCTCTGGGTGAAGATGGACGCCGTGCCGGGCCGTCTCAATGAGAAGAGCTTCACCATCGAGAAGCCGGGCGTCTATTACGGCCAGTGTTCGGAACTTTGCGGCGCGCGTCACGGCTTCATGCCGATCGCGATCGAGGCGCTGCCTCCCGCGCAGTTCGACCAGTGGGTGCAATCGCAAGGCGGCAAGCTCAAGGCCGCAGGCGCCCCGGCGACGGCGGAGGCCCCCGCGCCCGCCGCCGCTCCGGCCAAGATTTGATGTAAGGGCAGATACGCCATGACCACCATTACCGCAGACCATCACGGCGATCATGCTCACGAGCATCACGACGCCGATCACAAACCGGCCTTTTTCCAGCGTTGGTTCATGTCCACGAACCACAAGGACATCGGCACTCTCTACCTGATCTTCGCCATCATCGCCGGCATCATCGGCGGCGCGATTTCCGGTCTGATGCGCGCCGAACTGGCGCAGCCGGGCATTCAGTATCTTCATGCATGGGCGCAGTATAGCGACGGTCCCTCGGCTACGCTGGATCAGGCCTATCACCTGTGGAACGTGCTCATCACCGCCCACGGCCTCATCATGGTTTTCTTCATGGTGATGCCCGCGATGATCGGCGGCTTTGGCAACTGGTTCGTGCCGATCATGATCGGCGCGCCGGACATGGCCTTCCCGCGCATGAACAACATCAGCTTCTGGCTGTTGATCCCCGCCTTCGCGTTGCTGCTCGGGTCGACCTTCGTCCCCGGCGGCACCGGCAACGGCGCGGGCACGGGCTGGACGGTCTATGCGCCGCTGTCGACCAGCGGGTCGGCCGGTCCGGCGGTGGACATGGCGATCCTGTCGCTCCACATCGCGGGCGCCAGCTCGATCCTGGGTGCGATCAACTTCATCACCACCATCCTGAACATGCGCGCGCCGGGCATGACCCTGCACAAGATGCCGCTGTTCGTCTGGTCGGTGCTGGTCACGGCCTTCCTGCTGCTGCTCGCTTTGCCGGTTCTGGCCGCGGCGATCACCATGCTGCTCACGGATCGTAATTTCGGCACGACCTTCTATGACGCCGCTGGTGGCGGTGATCCCGAGCTGTATCAGCACCTCTTCTGGTTCTTCGGCCACCCTGAAGTCTACATCATGATCCTGCCGGGTTTCGGTATGATCAGCCAGATCGTCTCGACCTTCAGCCGCAAGCCCGTCTTCGGCTATCTCGGCATGGCCTATGCCATGGTCGCGATCGGCGTCGTCGGCTTCGTCGTCTGGGCGCACCACATGTTCACCACCGGCATGTCGGTCAACGTGAAGATGTATTTCACCGCCGCGACGATGGTCATCGCCGTTCCCACCGGTATCAAGATCTTCTCGTGGATCGCGACGATCTGGGGCGGTTCGATCAGCTTCAAGACCCCGATGGTCTGGGCGCTGGGTTTCATCTTCCTGTTCACCGTGGGCGGCGTCACCGGCGTCGTGCTGGCGAATGGCGGCGTGGACGACGTGCTGCACGACACCTATTATGTGGTCGCGCACTTCCACTATGTGCTTTCGCTGGGTGCGGTGTTCGGCTTGTTCGCCGGTTTCTATTACTGGTTCCCCAAGATGTCGGGGAAGATGTACAACGAGTTTCTCGGCCATCTGCACTTCTGGGTGTTCTTCATCGGCGTGAACATGCTGTTCTTCCCGATGCACTTCCTGGGATTGTCGGGCATGCCGCGCCGCTACCCCGATTATCCGGAAGCCTTCGCCTACTGGAACCAGGTTGCCAGCCACGGCTATGAAATCATGGCGGCTGGCATGGTGATCTTCTTCATCAACCTGATCTGGTCGCTCGCTGCCGGCAAGAAGGCGGCGGACAATCCTTGGGGTGAAGGCGCGACGACGCTGGAATGGACGCTGTCCAGCCCGCCGCCCTACCACCAGTTCGAAACGCTGCCAGTCGTTGACTGACGCTTGATGAAGTAGCGCTCCGAATTGGCGGGGCGCTGATGGGCAGGGCTTTGGAGCCCTGGCCTTGGGTTCAGTCCCGGCGCTGCATCGGCGCCGGGCTGACGCATGAGGAGTTTATGGCAAGTTCGCCGATCATGTCCGGGGCCATCTCGCCCACCTTGCCAGCCCATTGGCGGGACTTTGTGGCGTTGACCAAGCCCAGAGTGATGACGCTCGTCGTCTTTACGGGCCTGTGCGGACTATTGGCCGCGCCGGGGCATATTCATCCGGTTCTCGCCTTCACGGCGATCCTGTGCATCGCCTTGGGGGCGGGGGCTGCCGCCACGCTCAACCAATGGTATGAGAAGGATATGGACGGCCTGATGAAGCGGACGGCCAATCGCCCGCTTCCCGCAGGCCGCATGGACCCGCAGTCCGCTTTGCATTTCGGTGTCGGCCTGTCCGTCTTTTCGGTCCTGCTGATGGGGATTGCGACCAACTGGCTTGCGGCAGGCGTGCTGGCGGTATCGATCCTGTTCTATGTCTTTATCTACACTATTTGGCTGAAGCCCCGCACGGCGCAGAATATCGTCATTGGCGGGGCGGCCGGCGCTTTTCCGCCCGTCATCGGCTGGGCGGCGGTCACGGGCGATATTTCGGCCTTGCCCGTTGCGCTCTTCATGCTGATCTTCTTCTGGACGCCCCCGCATTTCTGGGCCTTGGCCCTGTTCGTGAAGACGGACTATGCCGCCGCCGGTATTCCGATGCTGCCCGTGGTGTCGGGCGAGGTCGCGACCCGGCGCCAGATCTGGTTCTATACCGCGATCATGGCGGCGGCCGCCATGGCGCCGGTGCTGCTTGGCCTGACGGGCCCCGTTTACGGCACCACGGCGCTGCTGGGGACGGCGCTCTTCGCGTTTTTTGCCTTTCAGGTGTTCCGCCGCCGGGAAAGCGATCCGAGCCGGATGGGGCCGGAACGCCGCCTTTTCAAATATTCCATCCTCTATCTGTTCCTGCTGTTCGGAGCGGTCGTGGTCGACCGCTGGTTGATGGCATGACGCCCGAGGAAGACGGTCAGATTCGCGCGCGGCAAAAATCCCGCGCCCTTGTCACCGGCGTGCTGCTGGCTGCGCTGGTGGTGCTCTTTTACGCGATCACCATCGTAAAGATCGGCGGAGGCAATTGATGGCAAGTCTTCCTCCCTCCCCCTTCGATCGTGATCGCCGTAACCAGCGGACGCTCATCACGATGGCCATCGTCGGGCTGGCGATGCTGGGGCTGGGCTTCGCATCGGTTCCCCTATACCGCATTTTCTGTCAGCAGACGGGCTTTGGCGGCACGACGCAGCGCGCATCCGCCGATGTCCAGGTGAAAGCGGCTGTCGGTCATACCCTGTCCATCCGCTTCGATTCCAACGTGCAGCCCGGCATGCCCTGGAAATTCTATCCCGAGCATCCGACCGACACCGTGACGGTGGGTGCGCGCGACATGGCGATCTTCATTGCCAAGAACATGTCGGACAAGCCGGTCACGGGCACGGCCAGTTTCAACGTCACGCCAACCCAGGCGGGCGCCTATTTCACGAAGATCCAATGCTTCTGCTTCACGCAGCAGACGCTGAAGCCCGGCGAAGAAGTGCGGATGCCGGTTCTTTATTATGTCGATCCGAAAATCCTGTCGGACCCCGACAACAAGGACACGCAGGAAATAACGCTGAGCTACACCTTCTATCCTGTTGAGCAGGACAAGAAGCCAAGCTAAGGCAACAGGCAATAACGCGAACAGGGAAGAGTAGGTCATGGCAGGCGCCAAGAATCACGATTATCACATTCTCCCGCCCAGCATCTGGCCGATGTTCGGCTCGCTGTCGGCGCTGGTCATGGCGTTCGGGGCGATCATGTGGATGCATCCCGATGCGCTGCCCGCGGGCGGTGGCTGGGTATTCCTCATCGGCGTCGCGGGCGTTCTCTTCACCATGTTCAGCTGGTGGAGCGACGTGATTCGGGAAGCCCATGCGGGGGATCACACGCCGGTTGTGCAATTGCACCTGCGTTACGGCATGATCCTGTTCATCGCGTCGGAAGTGATGTTCTTCGTCGGCTGGTTCTGGGCCTTTTTCGACTTCTCGCTTTTCCCCAGCCAGCTTGCCCCGATCGATGGCCTGTTCCCGTCCAAGGGTATTGAGGTGATGAACGCGTTCGAGCTTCCGCTGCTCAACACGCTGATCCTGCTCTGCTCGGGCACCACCGTCACCTGGGCGCACCACGCGCTGATCCACGGCGACCGCGAGGGCCTCAAGAAGGGTCTGTGGTGCACCGTGATCCTGGGCCTGCTCTTCTCGTCGATCCAGGCCTATGAATATGCCCATGCGCCGTTCCCGTTCGGCGGCAGCCCCTATAGCTCGGCCTTCTACATGGCGACCGGCTTCCACGGCTTCCACGTTCTGGTCGGCACGATCTTCCTGATCGTCAATCTGGTGCGTTCCTATAAGGGCGACTTCACGCCCCGGCAGCATTTCGGTTTCGAAGCGGCCGCATGGTATTGGCACTTCGTCGACGTCGTCTGGCTGTTCCTCTTCGTCGCCATCTATGTGTGGGGCGGCTGGGGCGCGCCGATTCACGGCGGCTGAGGGTTCCGATCCTTTCCAGCGAAATAAACGGCCGGGGATCATTTCCCGGCCGTTTTCTTTTGCCGCTCCGGGCGCTATGCCGGTTGCTCATGACGACGCAGAACGATCCCCCTTCCGCGCTACCCATGCCGCTCCTGCAAGCGGCGGCCAAAGGAGCGTGTCCGCGCTGCTCTGCGTCCACCATCTTTGCCGGCCCGGTCCGTTTTGCGTCTTCCTGTCGGCAGTGCGGGCTGGATTATGAACAGTTCAACGTCGGCGACGGACCGGCGGCCTTCCTCACCCTGATCGTGGGCGCGGTCATTGTCACGCTTGCGCTGGTGCTGGAACTGAAGGTTCACCCACCGCTCTGGCTGCATGTCCTGCTGTGGACGCCGCTCATCGTGCTGGCGGTCATGGGAAGCCTGCGCCTTGCGAAGGGGGCGCTGCTGATCCTCGAATATCGCAACAAGGCGCGTGAGGGGCGCATCATGGACAAGTCCGACGCATGAGCGATCGGCGCCCCTTGCCGCTGGTCCCAACGATCATCGTCGCCCTCGCCGTGGTGGCGATGATCGCCCTTGGCATGTGGCAACTTGAGCGGCGGCATGAAAAGGAGGCGATGCTGGCGCTGGCGGCCGCCAATCCTACCAAGGTCGCGGTCGCCTTTCCTGTCCTGCCGCCGGTGCCGCCGGAAATCCTCTTTCGCCCATCTTCCGTCCACTGCCTGCGGGTCGTCGGCTGGCAAACCGAAGCCGGGCGCGCGGCGGACGGTTCCACCGGCTATCGCCATATCGCCCAATGCGCGACCGGAGCCGAAGGGCCGGGCGTTCTTGTGGCGCTGGGCGTGGGCCAGCGTCCCGACGTCAAGCCGCAATGGAACGGCGGCCAGATCGCGGGCTGGATTTCCGAGGAGCCTGATCACCGCTCGCTCCTGTCGCGACTCGACCGCCGCGTATCGCCGCTTCGTCCCATGCTGATCGCCCGCGCAGCACCGGCAGGCCTGAAACCGGTTGCGCCGCCCAATGTCGCGGACGTGCCCAACAACCATCTGGCCTATGCGGTGCAATGGTTCTTCTTCGCGGCGGTGGCGGTGGCGATCTACCTTCTTGCGCTTCGGCGGCGGGCCAGGCAGCCCGCCGATCCGTCGTAAAGGCTTGCTCCAAAGGCCGCGCGCCGTTACCGCGCTTCTCCATCATGCAATATGTGAGCACCAGAGGGAGCGCGCCTGCGCTGGGTTTTGAAGATGTGACGCTGGCGGGGCTGGCGTCCGATGGGGGACTATATGTCCCGGAAAGCTGGCCCAGCTTCTCGCCCGACCAGATTCGCGCCCTCGCTGGCCTGTCCTATGTGGAAACGGCGGTGCGCGTCATGGCCCCCTTCGTGGCCGGATCGCTCTCCGAAGAGGAACTGCGCGAATTGTGCGAAGCCGCCTATGGCCGGTTCAGCCATGATGCCGTGACTCCGCTGGTGCAGCTCGATCATCGCAACTGGATGCTGGAGCTGTTCCACGGTCCCACGCTGGCGTTCAAGGATGTGGCGCTGCAATTGCTCGGTCAATTGTTCGAGCGCTTCCTGTCGCGCCGCGACGATCATCTCACCATCGTCGGCGCGACCTCGGGCGACACCGGGTCGGCGGCGATCGATGCGGTCGCTGGCCGGGAAAAGATCGACATCTTCATGCTGCATCCCGATGGCCGCGTATCGGACGTTCAGCGGCGGCAGATGACGACGGTGCGCGCGCCCAATGTTTATAATATCGCTATTGAAGGCAGCTTCGACGACGCGCAGGCGCTGGTGAAGGCGATGTTCAACGACGCGGATTTCTCGCGCCGCTTCAACCTGTCCGCCGTCAACAGCATCAACTGGGCGCGGCTGATGGCGCAGGTGGTTTATTATTTCTACGCCGCTGTCC
This sequence comes from Sphingobium baderi, assembly GCF_001456115.1. Classification (NCBI taxonomy): domain Bacteria; kingdom Pseudomonadati; phylum Pseudomonadota; class Alphaproteobacteria; order Sphingomonadales; family Sphingobiaceae; genus Sphingobium; species Sphingobium wenxiniae. The sequence continues at coordinate 1,212,956 of NZ_CP013264.1, forward strand.
GTCTGGGCGCGCCGGACCGGGAAGTCGCCTTCTCCGTCCCCACCGGCAATTTCGGCGACGTGTTCGCGGGCTATGTAGCGGCGCAGATGGGGTTGCCCGTCGCGAAGCTGATGGTTGCGACCAACGTCAACGACATTCTGCACCGCGCTCTGTCGGAGGGCGACTACAGCCAGGGACAGGTGGTGCCGACCGTGACGCCCAGCATGGACATTCAGGTCAGCTCCAATTTCGAGCGGCTGCTGTTCGACGCGGGCGGGCGCGATGGCAAGGCGCTGGCCGATCAGATGCGCGGTTTCGAAGCGAGCAGGGCAATGCGCCTCACCAACGCCCAGCGGGATGGCGCATCGAAGCTGTTCACCTCGGCGCGCGTGGATGCCGACAGCATGACCATGGCGATGCGCTGGGCGCTGGACGCGGCGGGGCAGGTGATTGATCCGCACAGCGCGGTCGGTCTGGCTGCGGCGCGAACGATGGAGCTTGATCCGTCGATTCCGGTGGTCACGCTGGCGACGGCCCATGCCGCCAAGTTCCGTGATGCGGTGGAGCGGGCGACGGGCACGCGGCCGCCCTTGCCGGCCCGCGTCGGCGACCTGTTCGCGCGCGAGGAAAGCTATGCCAAGCTGCCCGGCACGTTCGAGGCCGTGACCGCCTATGTCGCGGAACGTGCGACGCCCCGGGGATAGAATAAGCGCGGAGGCTGGCTTGGAACTCCACACACTCGTTGGCGAGCCGTGGGCCGATTATGGGCTGATCGATTCGGGCCATGGCCGCAAGCTCGAACGCTATGGCCGTTTTCGCTTCATCCGTCCTGAGCCGCAGGCGATGTGGGCGCCCGCGACCGACGACTGGCGCGCCGATGGAGAGTTCGTTCCCGGCTCTGACGAGGAAGGCGGCGGGCGCTGGTATTATGAGCGTCCGGTGCCTGCCGAAGGGTGGCCGCTCACATGGAATGAGGTGACGTTCCAGTCCAGTTGCACGCCCTTCCGCCACCTGGGCTTCTTTCCCGACATGGCGCCGGTGTGGGACTGGATGCGCGAGCGGACGGCGGACAAGGCCGAAGCCGATGTCATGAACCTGTTCGGCTATACTGGCGTGGGCACGCTGGCCATGGCGGCGGCGGGCGCGAAGATGGTGCATGTCGACGCTTCCAAGAAATCCGTGGCGCAGGCGCGGTCCAATGCGGCGCTTTCCGGGCTGGATGACCGCCCCGTCCGCTGGATCGTGGACGATGCCGCCAAATTCGTGGCGCGCGAGGTGCGGCGTGGGCGGCGCTATGACGGCATATTGCTCGACCCGCCCAAATATGGGCGCGGTCCCGATGGCGAAGTGTGGCGGCTGGAGGAAGATCTGCCCGGCCTGATCGCCCATTGCCGGCAGTTACTGGATGCCGACAGCCGCTTTCTGTTCCTGACCGTTTATGCCGTGCGGATGTCGGCGCTGGCGATCGGGGAACTCCTGAAACAGGCCTTTGCCGATCTGCCCGGCACGGTCGAAGCGGGCGAACTGGCCGTGCGGGAGGAAACGCGCGGCCTGCTGCTGCCGACGGCCATCTGGGCGCGCTGGAGCCGCTGATACAGCCTCAGCGGCGCGGGCGGAAAAGCGGCAGCATCCGGCTCAGCACCTCGTCCCGGTCCAGAAAATGATGCTTGAGCGCCCCCAGCACATGCAGGGCCAGCACGACATAGATCGCCTTCACCATCAATTTGTGCACGCCGCCCAGCACTTCGGACAGCTCCTTGCCCTGCGCGATGGGCAGGTTGGGTGCAGGCACAGCGCCATAGAGCGGCACTTCCGGCGCGCCTCCGGCTGAGGCTGCGGCCCAGCCCAACAAGGGCGCGCCGATCATCAGTACATAGAACAGGATATGCGTGCCCCGCGCCAATATGCGTTCCCACTGGGCCATCCCACCGGGAAAAGGCGGCCAGGGATGCGCGAAACGCCAGCCGAGCCGGATGAGGCTGAGCAGCAGGATCGTGATGCCGACCGATTTATGAAGAGCGAAATAGCGCAGTCCATCGGCAGGCGTCGTCGCATCCTCCATCCACCCGCCAAAGGTCGCATTGGCAAGGATCAGGACGAAAATCGTCCAGTGGAGCAGGATCGAGACCGTGGAATAGCGGCTTCTGTTTTCGCGCATCTGTCATCCTCCCTGTGCCGATGGAGGAAGAACGCGCCCGGCCCCATCCCGTTGCGCGCTCTTATCGTTCCACCCGGATCTCGAACAGTTTCGGCCAGTTCTTGCCCGTCACGAACAGCCGGTCGCCCGCCGCGTCATAGGCGATGCCGTTCGCCACCGCTTCGCTGTCGCGCACGCCCGCCGCCTTCCGCAAGGGCGCGATGTCGATCCAGTCGATGACGCTGCCGGTGCGCGGATCGATGCGGGCGATATGGGTGTCATACCAGATGTTCGCCCAGATCTCCCCCTTCACCCATTCCAGTTCGTTGAGCCGTTCGACCGGACGGCCGTTCCAGGTGACGGTGATGCGCCGCTCCTCCGCCAGCGTATCGGGATCGAGGAAACGTAGCTGCGCGCTCCCGTCGCTCATGATGAGGTGGCGGTCATCCTGCGTCAGCCCCCAGCCTTCGCCTTTATAGTCGAAGCTGGAAACGGGCGAAAAATCGTCGAGCTTCCACACGAACCCGCGTTCATGCTGCCAGGTCAGGCTGATGAGCCGGTCCTTCCAATTGACGATGCCTTCGCCGAAATAGGGTCGCTCAATGACGCGGCGTTGGAGAACCTTGCCGTCCTTCAGGCGCAGCTTGCGGATTTCCGACTGGCCGGCCAGGCCTGTGCTTTCATAGAGCGCGCCATCGTGGAAGAAGAGGCCCTCCGTAAAAGCGGTGGGGTCATGGGGGTAGCTTTTGACCAGCTTCCACGGCGTATCGGCATAGGCGGGGGACGCGAGCAGGAAAAGAAGCGCAGCCATTAGCCATGACAGGCTCCGTTCGTGTCGAGCCCTTCGACTGTCCGCCTGCGGCAGGCGCTCAGGATAAACTATGTCGAGGCACGCTGGCGCGCCATATCCGTTTATCGACTGCGCTCGAAACGAACGGATGGCAGCGAATATGGCATCGCTCATTCGGCCGCCTGCTCAGCGATGGCGGCGGCAAGCCAGCCGGGGAGCGCGGCGGGGTCCAGATCCTCCACCCGCCGCAGTTCGATGGAAAGGCCCAGGTCCGGCAGGGCGGCGCGCTGGCGCTTTTCGTCGGCTTGCACCAGCGGCACGGTGACGAGGCGGCGGTTCACCTTGTTGCGGTAATGCATCCGCGCGGTGTTTTCCTGCCCGACATAGCAGCCCTTGTCATAGTCGACGCCGCGCAGGTCCTCCGCATTGGTTTCCAGCCAGAGCGTCTGGTCCTGCCCCAGTTCCGCCGCGCCCTCGAACACGCCCAATGACAGCCGCTGGGCGCGGAAGGCGGGGGAGGCGTCGCCTTCCTCCGGCGCGGCCAGCCAGCGATGGCCGAGCGCGGGCAGGCGCGGATCGAGCGGCCTGTCGGCGGCATCGAGCGACCAATGCACGGCAAGGCCCTCCTCCCGCGCGATCGTCACCTTGCGGCGCAGGCGATAGAGGGTGAGGCGTTTCGCCAGCGCGTCGGCTTGGCTTCCTTCGCAGTCGATCAGCACATCATCGCCGTCCGCCCACAGGATGAAGTCGAACAGCGCCTTCCCCTGCGGCGTCAGCAGGCCGGTCCAGCGCGGCTCGCCCTCTTTCAGGCCCAGAACGTCGCGGGTCAGCAGCCCCTGAAGGAAGGAGCGGGCGTCCTCGCCCGAAATTCTCAAGATCGCGCGGTCGCGAAGGGTGGTGCCGGTCATCGGCTTTAGGTAGGACAGTTCCGCCCGATTACCAACCCGTTCGGGCTGAGCTTGTCGAAGCCAGCGCCTGAACTTGGCGAAGGCCCGACCTCACGGACTTCATGGAACGGAATCACGCCATGCCCCAGACTTTCGACCTGATCCTCAAGAACGGCACCGTGCATACGCCGGGCGGCGCGGAAAGCGTGGACGTGGGCGTGCGGGGCGGGCGGATCGCCGCCATCGGCACGTCGCTGGGCGACGCGGGCGAGGTGATCGACTGCGCGGGGCTGGACGTGCTGCCCGGCTGCATCGACAGCCAGGTGCATTTCCGCGAGCCGGGCCTCGAATATAAGGAAGACCTCGAATCGGGCAGCCGCGCGGCGGTGCTGGGCGGCGTCACGGCCGTGTTCGAAATGCCCAACACCAATCCCAATACCGACAGCGCCGAACGCGTCCATGACAAGCTGTCCCGCGCGCACCATCGCATGTGGTGCGATCATGCCTTCTATGTCGGCGCGACGGCGGACAATGCCGAGCAACTCGGGGAACTGGAGCGTATCCCCGGCACGGCGGGGGTGAAGATCTTCATGGGCGCATCGACCGGCAGCCTGCTGGTGGACGACGACGATGCGCTTTCCCGCGTGCTGGCGAGCGGCTGGCGCCGCGTCGCCATCCATGCCGAGGACGAGGCGCGGATGAATGCCCGCAAGGACTTGCGCGTCGAGGGCGATCCGTCCTCCCATCCCGTCTGGCGCGACGATGAAAGCGCGATGATCGCCACGAAGCGCATCATCGCCCTTGCCCGCAAGGCGCGGCGGCGCATCCACATATTGCATGTGACGACGCCCGCCGAACTGGAATATATCGGCCAGAACAAGGACATCGCCACCTGCGAGGTGACGCCGCAGCATCTGACGCTGGCGGCGGAGGATGCCTATCCGCGCCTTGGCACCTATGCCCAGATGAACCCGCCGATCCGATCCGGGGCGCATCGCGAGGGTCTCTGGCGCTGGCTCAATCAGGGCGTGCCCGATGTGCTGGGCAGCGACCATGCGCCCCATACCATCGAGGAAAAGGCGAAGAGCTATCCCGCGTCCCCCAGCGGGATGCCGGGGGTGCAGACGCTGGTGCCGCTGCTGCTCAACCATGTGGCGGAGGGGCGGCTCACGCTGCGTCGCTTCATCGAACTCACTTCTTCCGGACCGCAGCGCGTGTTCGGGCTGGTGGGCAAGGGCCGGATCGCGCTCGGCTATGACGCCGACTTCACCGTGGTCGACCTGAAGAAACGGTGGACGGTCGGGAGCGACTGGCTTGCCTCGCGCTGCGACTGGTCGCCCTTCGAGGGCATGGACCTCACCGGCAAGGCGGTCGGGACGATCATTCGCGGCCATCGCGTGATGTGGGAAGACGCCCTCGCCAACGAAGCCGTGGGCGAGCCGGTCCGTTTCGAAGCGACGGAATTTTCCTAAGCCGTCGCCGGCCGGTTACGGCGGGCGGCGGCCATGCTGTCGCTGGCGAACAGGATGAGGCCCAGCCAGATCAGCGCGAAGCTCACCATCTGGCCATGGCTCAGCGTCTCGCCGAACAGCAGCACGCCGCACAGGAACTGCAATAACGGCGCGACGAATTGCAGCAGGCCCAGCGTCGCCATGGGCAGGCGATGCGCGGCCACGGCGAACAGCACCAGCGGCACCGTCGTCATCGCGCCGCTCACCACCAGCATGACGGTGGTGAAGTTGTCCTGACCGAACGCCAGCCCGCCATGCCCCGAAAGCCAGCCGAGATAGGCGAGCGCAACGGGCGTCAGGATCAGCGTTTCCGCGCCAAGGCCCGCCATCGGCGCAACCGGCGTCAGCTTGCGGACCAGCCCATAAAAGGCGAAGGAAAGCGCCAGCATGATGCTGATCCACAGCGTCGTCAGCGCCGCCGCCGCCATGATCGCGACGCCGATGGCGGCCACGCCGATCGCCAGCGTCTGCCCCCGCCGCAGCCTTTCCTTGAGCACCAGCACGCCCAGCGCGACATTGACCAGCGGGTTGAGGAAATAGCCCAGGCTCGCGGCGATCACATGATCGTCGTTGACCGCCCAGATATAGGTCGTCCAGTTGATCGCGATGAAGAGCGAACTGGCCGTGAGCGGCAGCAGCAGGCGCGGCGTCGAAAGCGCCGCCCACAGCGGACCGAGCGCCCGGCGCGCCGCCAGCAATATCAGAATCAGGACCAGCGACCAGATGACCCGCTGCGCCACCAGTTCGAACGGGCCGACATGGTGAAGCAGCTTGAAGAAGATGGGAAGCAGGCCCCACAGGCCATAAGCCGCCAGCGCCGCCAGCAGGCCGCTGCGTATCTCATCGGCCGGCTGCTGGCCGGCGTTCAAAGCAACCCGCCGCCCATGAATAGCCGCAGAGCGCCGAAGGCCGCGACGATCAGGCAGAAATTGCGTCCACCATTTTTGGACGAAAGCATGCCGATGAACGCACCGACCAGCGCGATCGGCACCAATATCCAGTTCAGCGCGCCCAGCAGGGGCAGCACGGCGGGGATCATCAGGATCAGGGTGACAAGGCCGATCAGGGCTGACAGAATGTTGAGCATGGCCGTCAAATGGCCCTTCCGCCGCGTCAGGGCAAGCGCCCCGGCCATGCCATTACAACGCAACTGGCCTGATCGCCGAGAGAATCGGGCATCGCCGCTTGTAAACACAAGGCTTGGCGATGACCGAAAGCGGCCAATAGCCGCCACCCCACCTCAGGGCGAACGGAGATGGGAATAGCAGACCGTCCGTTCCCCGCCCATCTCAACCATAGATTCTCTCCGCGCCCGCTCGGGAAAAGCCAATCCCTGACGGCCGGCCCTGTCCCCTCGCGCGCCAACCGGGCAAACGGGCGCGACAAGGAGAAACCCATGACCAGCCTGCCTTTCGCTCAGGTCGATGCCTTTGCCGATGCGCCCTTCACCGGCAATCCCGCCGGGGTGATGCCGCTCGGCCAATGGCTTGCCGACGATGTGCTGCAAGCTATCGCCGCGGAAAACAACCTGTCTGAAACCGCCTTCACCGTGCCGACGCCCGACGATCCGGATGCCGATTATGCCCTGCGCTGGTTCACCCCGGCGGTCGAGGTGAAGCTATGCGGCCATGCCACGCTGGCGAGCGGCCATGTGCTGATGGAGCGGGACAGCGTCCGCTTCCGCACGCGCCATGCCGGCATACTCACCGTGTCGCGGGCGGAGCAGGGCTATGCGCTGTCGCTGCCGGCATGGACCATGGAGCCGCGCTCGCTGCCTGATCTGGCGGCGGGTCTTGGCGGCGCGCCGCTCGAAAGTCACTGGCGCGAGGGCGGCTACAGCCTGTTCCTCTTCCCCGATGCCGCCGCCGTTCGGGCGCTCTCCCCCGATTTCGCGCGCCTCAGGGCATTGGGCGACATCATGCTGATCGCCACGGCAGCGGGTGAGGATAGCGACATCGTCAGCCGCGTATTCGTCCCCGGCGGCGGCGTCGATGAAGATCCCGTCACCGGATCGGCGCATGGCCTGCTCACCCCCTTCTGGGCGGATCGGCTGGGCCGAAATCGGATCAGCGCCTATCAGGCGTCGGCGCGTGGCGGTCGCATCGGCTGCGCGCTGGAGGGCGACCGGGTGATCCTGACCGGCGCGTGCCGCACGGTGATAGAAGGCCGCTTTTCCCTCTAACCCGGAAACAGGCCGATCAGCCTGGCCAGTCCCGCCTTCAACGCCTCCTGCTGCTGCGTGCGCGGCGACATGCCGATCCGCACCACGGTCAGCTTCTGCCCCGGCGACACGAGGATATATTGTCCGTTATGCCCGACGCAGCCGAACAGGCTGTCGGGCGCGATCCCCGGCATCAGCGGGCTTTCCTCGCTCGCCCGGTTGATCCACAGATGCGCGCCATAGGCCGGATTGCGCGGCGAAGGGCGGCGCATGAAGTCGATCCATTTTTCCGGCACGATCTGGTGCCCGCCCACGCCCCGGCCATGGTTGCGGAGCAATTCCCCGAAGCGCGCATAATCCCGCGCCGTCATGTGCAGGAAGCTGCCGCCGATCATCGTTCCCGCCGGGTCATATTCGACGGTCAGGCTCTTCAGCCGCGCGGGCGCCTTCAGCCTGCCGTCGATGAATGTCTGCATCGCCCGCCGCCGCGCGTCGGGATCGCGGCTGTTGGTCAGCATCCGCGCCATCAGTTCCGACAATATCGTCGTGCTGCCGGTGCTGTAGGAAAAGGCCGAACCGGGCGCATGGGCCAGCGGCTTCGCCTCGGCATAGGCGGCCATGTCCTGCGCCCCGTCGGTGAACAGCATCCGGGGCGTGTCGCCGCGCTCGATCGGCTTCATTTCCTCCACATGGTCAAGGCCCGACGTCATGGTCAGCAACTGGCGCAGCGTGATTCGTCCGCGCGGATCGCCCGGCTGGCCCCATGCCTCGACCGGCACCGGCGAATCGATGCCCAGCCGTCCGTCCGACACCATCAGGCCGACCAGCACCGCCGTCACGCTCTTGGCGATGGACCAGGACAGCAGCTTCGTCTCCGGCCCGAACCCGGGCGCATAGCGTTCCGCGACGATCCGCCCCCGGTGCATCACCACCAGCGCCCGGGTCTCGCCCATCGCGCCATCCTCGAACAGCGGATCGACGGCGGATCGGATCATGGCCTCGCTCACATCGTCGTCGCTGGCGACGCTATAGACCGGCGCGACGGCGTTCTGCGCGCGCACGGCCCACGCCCCCGCCACGCCGATCAGCGACAAAAAGGCCACCCCTGCGCCAAGGCGCTTTACGCTTATCCCACGGAGCTTCATAAGCCGCGCATAGAGCGTTTTCCCTTCCGGTGAAAACGCTCTGATTTTTGTTTGCCGCATTTTCCGGGTCGCCGCCCATGAATGGGTGGCTCGAAAATGCTCTGCACGGTTTTTGGGAAAGGGGAGCATGTCCGCGCGCCGCAAATGGATTTACGGGTTGGGGGGCCTCATCGCGGTCCTACTCGCCCTGCTGGCGTGGAATTGGCGGTCCCTGAACGCCCGCGCGGCGCTGGGCGCGGCCTATGGCGCGCGCGTCGCCTGCTCCTGCCGCTATGTTGAGCGGCGCGACATGCCAAGCTGTCAGGGCGACAAGGAACCGGGCATGGGCATGGTGGCGCTCACCGACCATCCCGATGCGCGCGCCGTCAGCGCCAGCGTGCCGCTCATCGCGACACGCACCGCCCGCTATCGTCCCGGCTGGGGTTGCCTGCTCGACCCCGTCCGCTAAGGCGTCTCCATGCGTCCCGACATCCCCACGCTGCTGCACGACATATTCGGCTTTCCCGGCTTTCGCGGGGTGCAGGAACAGGTGGTGGGCCGTGTCATGGACGGGCAGGCCACGCTCGCCATCATGCCGACCGGCGCGGGCAAGTCGCTCTGCTATCAATTGCCCTCCGTCGCGCTGGAGGGCTGCTGCGTCGTCATATCCCCGCTGATCGCCCTCATGCACGACCAGCTTCGCGCCGCGCAGGCGGTCGGCATCCGCGCCGCCAGCCTGACCAGCGTCGATGCGGACTGGCGCGAAACGCAGGAGCGGCTTCGGGGCGGCGACCTCGACCTGCTCTATGTCGCCCCCGAACGCGCCAGCGGCGAAGGCTTCCGCAGCCTGCTCCGTTCGGCGAAGATCGCCCTCTTCGCCATAGACGAAGCGCATTGCGTCTCAGAATGGGGCCATGATTTCCGCCCCGACTATCGCCTGCTCCGCCCGCTGCTGGACGAATTCGCCGCTGTCCCCCGCCTTGCGCTCACCGCCACCGCCGACGCGCACACGCGTGAGGACATCCTCGTCCAACTGGGCATCCCGCGCGAAGGCATGGTCATCGCGGGCTTCGACCGGCCCAATATCCGTTATGCCGTCCACGCCCGCGATGGCCTGCCGCGCCAGTTGGCCGACCTCGCCGCCGCCAATCCCGGCCCCGGCATCGTCTATGCCCAGACCCGCGCCGCGACCGAGAAGCTGGCCGACGGCCTCGCCAGGACCGGCCGCGCCGTCCGCGTCTATCACGCGGGCCTCGACCCGCAGGTCCGCGCCGCCAACCAGGCCGCCTTCATCGCCAGCGAGGACATGGTGATGGTCGCCACCATCGCCTTCGGCATGGGCATCGACAAGCCCGACGTGCGCTTCGTCGCCCATGCAGGCCTGCCCAAATCGATCGAGGGCTATTATCAGGAATCGGGCCGCGCAGGCCGCGACGGCGAACCGGCGCAGGCGCATCTCTATTGGGGCGCGGAGGATTTCGCCCGCGCCCGCCAGCGCATCGCCGAACTCGATCCCACCCGCCAGCAGGGCGAGCGCGCCCGCATCGCGGCGCTGGGCGCACTGGTCGAAACCGGCACCTGCCGCCGCGCCATCCTGCTCCGCCATTTCGGCGAAAGCCCGCCCGCGACCTGCGGCAATTGCGACAATTGCATGAGTCCGCCCGCCAGCATCGACGCGACCCAGACCGCGCAGAAATTCCTCTCCGCCGTCTACCGCACCGGCCAGAGCTTCGGCGCGGGCCATATCGAATCGGTCCTGACGGGCGCGGCGACGGACAAAATCCGCGATCGCGGCCATGACAGGATTTCCGTCTATGGCATCGTCGAGGGGGATGAGACGGCGCTCCTCCGTCCCGTCTCCCGCGCCTTGCTGGTCCGCGACGCGCTCGAAACCACCGAGCATGGCGGCCTGATGCTCGGCCCCAACGCCCGCCCGATCCTGCGCGGCGAGGAAGAAGTCCGCATCGTCCTCCCCCCGCGCCGCGAACGCCGCAAGCGCAGCGCCCGCAACGGCAGCGAAGCCAACCCCGTGGGCGATCCGCTGTTCGACGCCCTGCGCGCCTGCCGCCGCGAACTGGCGCAGGAAGCGGGCGTGCCGCCCTATGTCATCTTCCACGATTCCACCCTGCGCGAAATGGCGGAGCAGCGCCCCACGACCCTGGCCGAACTCGGCCACGTCAGCGGCGTCGGCCAGCGCAAGCTCGACGCCTATGGCGACGCCTTCCTGGCCGCCATCCGACCCTTCGCCTGATCCTTCCCTCTTGAATCCCGCAGCCCCAAAGCGCAAGGAAGGCCGCAAAGGAGTCCCGCCGATGTTCCGCCAGCTTACCCCCAGCATCCTCGTTTCGCCGCAGATCAGCGTGGCGGATGTCGAACAGGCCAGGGCGCAGGGCGTGACCGTCATCATCAACAACCGCCCCGATGACGAGGAGCCGGGCCAGGTGAACGGCGCGGAAATCGAAGCCGCTGCCAAGGCCGCCGGCATCGCCTACGCCGCCGTCCCCGTCGCCCATGGCGGCTTCGCCCCGTGGCAGCTTGACGGCATGGCCGCCGCCCTCGCGCAGGCGGGCGAAGGCAAGATCCTCGCTTATTGCCGCTCCGGCACGCGCAGCACGCTCCTTTGGGCGCTGACCCGCGCCCGCGCGGGCGATCACCCCGCCGCCCTCACCGAACAGGCCGCCAATGCGGGCTATGACGTGACGCCGGTGCGGCAGATCATGGACGCGCTCGCCGCGAACTGATCCACCGATTGCCCCAAAGCGACACCCATTATGACGTGATCGTCCTCGGCGCGGGCGGGGCCGGGCTGCTATGCGCCGCCACCGCAGGCCAGCGGGGCAGGCGCGTGCTGCTGATCGACCACGCGCCCGAAGCGGGCAGGAAGATCGTCATCTCCGGCGGCGGCCGCTGCAACTTCACCAACATCCACACCGCGCCGGACCGCTATATCTCCGCCAATCCCCATTTCGCCAAGTCGGCGCTGGGCCGCTACACCCCGTCCGATTTCCTCGCCCTCATCGAGCGCCACAGGATCGCCTGGCACGAAAAGACGCTGGGCCAGCTATTCTGCGACGGCTCCGCGCGGCAGGTGGTGGCGATGCTGCTGGACGAATGCGCGGCAGGCGGCGTCGACATCCGCCTCGACCACCCCATCACCGCCGTGGATCATGCCGACGCCCTATATCGCGTCACCCATGGCGCCCGAACGGCCACCGCCCCCGCGCTGGTGATCGCGACCGGCGGCCCCTCCATCCCGAAAATGGGCGCGACCGGCTTCGCCTATGACCTCGCCCGCCGCTTCGGCCTCAAGGTCGTGGAGCCGCGCCCCGCGCTCGTCCCCTTCACGCTGGGCGGCGAGGATGTGTTGTTCCGCTCCCTCTCCGGCGTCTCGACCGAGGTGATCGCCCACAGCGGCAAGACCGCCTTCCGCGAGGCCACCCTGCTCACCCATCGGGGCCTGTCCGGCCCGGCGATCCTCCAGATTTCCTCCTATTGGCGGCACGGGGAGGCCATCGCGCTCGATTTCCTGCCCGATCGGCCGGACGGCTGGCTGATCGACGCCAAACGCCACAAGCCCCGCGCCACGCTGGCCCAGAGCCTGCGCGCCCATCTGCCCGACCGCCTTGCCGATGCGCTGGGCGAACGCCTTGCGCTGCATGGCGACCTCGCCAACCTCCCCGACCGCAAGCTGGCGGAGGCGGAGCGCCGCCTCGCCCGCTGGTCCTTCACCCCCAACGGCACCGAAGGCTATGCCAAGGCCGAAGTCACCTCCGGCGGCATCGCCACCGACGGCCTGTCCTCCCGCACCATGGAGGCGCGCAAGATGCCCGGCCTCTACGCGATCGGAGAGGCGGTGGACGTCACCGGCTGGCTGGGCGGCTATAATTTCCAATGGGCCTGGGCCAGCGGCTGGGCGGCGGGGCAGGCGGTGTAGAATCGGTTCGCGGCGGAAAAGCCGAAAATAGCCCCTTTCCTTGGGCGATGATGCAGCTTGCAAACGATCCTTGCCTGATAGCCATTATCGATCATAATTAGTCATTGAAACGATAGCCATATCACCCCGGATGCGGTCACGCGCGTATTCCCACGCATCAGGGCCCAGCAATTGGCTTATTCTGCCCAGAGCAGATATTTTCTTGTGCATATGAGGGGGGGGCGTCGGTGCGCTATCGTATTTTTGCTTTCACAATAATGCTCTCGATGCTCGCGGTTATTGCTCCTCCCACCAGCGCCAATGAAGTCGCAAACGGAACGCGATTAGTTACAGCGGCGCAACCAGACCACTGCACTCCGGCCTATGACGCTGAGAAATGCAGAACCGCTTGGGCAAAGGCTCATGAAAAGCGCGAGCTTCTCGCCCGGTGTCTTCGTAAGACTGGAAATCGCCTTGCTGCTTCTGCCAACACATTGGACAAAAATTTTGTCGAATTCGTCGGATCATGCAGCCATGAAAGGGCGCGCTGTATGGCGGCGATGATGAAGGCCCAGATATCACGATCCGCTAGAGCAGACCCTTGGAGCGATAGACGCCCACGGCAAATTGCGATGTTGAATGCGGGAAGCAGATGCGATGAGCAGTTTGAAACCATTTCTGCGCGAACGATCGGTCCACCCGAAATCCAATATTGATCGAACTTTTACAACATGTTTGTCCGAAAGCTGCCATTCTCGAATCCACCCATATCGGTCAGCAAGTCGGAAAGTTTGCCGAGGATATAGCCGCCTTACCTCTGGACGGCTGCTACCGTCTCCACCGTCACATGCTCCATTCCCGGCAGCGCGCCGACCTTTGCGCGCACCGCCGCGATGTTCGCGCCGGGCGTCAGGCTGATGATCGCTGCATGGGCATGGGGTCCGACGCGCCAGACATGCAGGTCGCGGATCGTCGCGCCTTCCGCTTCGGCAAGGCTCCGCACCCGCGCCATCAGCGCCGGTTCGGCCGTGTCCAGCAGGATCGCCGACGTGTCCTTCATGAGGCCCCAGGCCCAGCGCGCGATCACCACCGCGCCCAGCAGGCCGACCGCCGGGTCCATCCACCACCAGCCAAGATAGCGCCCCGCCAGCAGCGCCATGATTGCCAGCACCGACGTCAGCGCATCGGTCAGCACATGCACATAGGCGGCGCGCAGATTATTGTCGGCATGGCCGTGCTTGTGGTCATGGCCACCATGCTCCTGCCCGTCATGGCTATGGTCGTGGCCCAGCAGCAGGGCGCTCAGCAGGTTGATGGCAAGGCCGATCACCGCGACCAGCGTCGCCTCCCCGAACCGGACGTTCACCGGTTCGAACAGGCGCATCCCTGATTCGACCGCGATGAACAGCGCCGTCACGCCCAGCAGCAGCGCGGAGGCAAAGCCCGACAGGTCGCCGACCTTCCCCGTGCCGAAGGTGAAGCGCGGATTGCGCGCATGTTTGCGGGCGTAGGCATAGGCCGCCGCCGCCACTGCCAGCGCGCCCGCATGGGTCGCCATGTGGAACCCGTCCGCCAGCAGCGCCATGGACCCGGTGATCCATCCAAAGGCGATCTCCACCACCATGGTCGCGGCGGTGAGCCAGACCACCCACAGCGTCCGCTTCGCATTGCGGTCATGCCCCGCGCTCAGGTAGATATGATCGAAATAATGCAGTTCCTCCAGCTCGTCGGGCGGCGGCGGAAAATCGTCCGCCGCCCCGGCCTGCATCCGTGCCTGCCCATGCGCCTGCTTGTGCGTGTCCCCATGGCCCTGTCCATGGCGATGGTCATGCCCATGATGAGGGTGGCCGTGGTGAGAGGGGCCGTGATCGTCGTGCATCGTCATTTCCCGTATCGCCGGATCAGCGCGAGCATTTCTTCGGCCGCTGCCTGCCTCTCCATATCGGTCAGGCCGGGGCGCGCCACATGCTCGCGCATATGCTGTTCGATCAGTTCTTCCATCAGGCTGCCCACCGCGCCGCGCACGGATGCGACCAGCTGCAACGTCTCCGAACAGCCCGCATCGCCCATGAGCTGGCGCTCCACGGCCTGAACTTGCCCCGCGATCCGCCGGACCCGCGCCAGCAGCTTTTCCTGATCGGCAACAATATGCATAGGATACCCCCCTATACTATATAGGAGATCGTGCCAACCCCTTCCCCTTCGCCACCTCTCTCTTGCTTTGGCCTCCATCCCTCATCGACATCTTGTGCCCTCCCTCCCCCATGCCCATAAGAGGCGCCATGCTTCCCTTGCCCAGCCCCATCGCCTGATGAACAGGAAGGCCATTGTCATAGGCGCGGGCTTTGGCGGTCTGGCGCTCGCCATCCGCCTCCAGTCCGCGGGGATCGAAACCACGCTGGTGGAAGCTCGCGACCGCCCCGGCGGCTGCGCCTATATGTGGGAAAGGGAAGGCTTCACCTTCGACGCCGGTCCGACCGCCATCACCGACCCGGCCTCGCTGGCGGAACTGTGGCGCCTGTCCGGGCATGACATGGCCGAAGATGTGACGCTGCTCCCCGTCGATCCCTTTTACCGCCTGAACTGGCCGGACGGCACCCAGTTCGACTGCGCGGGCGGGGAGGGCGCGCTGCGTACCCAGATCGCGAAACTCAGCCCGCCCGATGTCGCGGGCTATGAGCGGTTCCTCGACCATGCCGACGATATATATGAAGAAGCATGGCGGCGGCTAGGCTGCGAAACCTTTCCCGACTTCGCCTCGATGGTCCGGGCCGCACCCATGCTGGCCCGCAATCAGGCGTGGCGCTCCGTCTCTTCCGTCGTTTCGTCTTATGTGAAGGATGAACGGTTGCGGCAGGCGCTGTCATGGCGTGTGCTGATGATCGGCGGCAATCCGACGACGGCCAGCGGGATCAACAGCCTGATCCACAAGTTGGAGAAGCAGGGCGGCGTCTGGTTCGCCCAGGGCGGAACCAACCGGCTCGTGCAGGGCATGGCGACACATTTCGAGCGTCTGGGCGGTGTGCTGCGTCTGGGCGACAGGGTTGTGCAGATCGAGGTGCATGGCGACCGGGCGGTCGGCGTGCGGACCGCCTCGGACTGGCATGGTGAGGCGGAGGCCGTCGCCAGCAATGCCGATCTGGTGCACAGCTATCGCGATCTGCTGGGCCATCATCCGCGTGGCGCGAAGCAGGCTGACAGGATCGCCCGCAAGCGCTGGTCGCCCGGAATGTTCGTGCTGCATTTCGGGATCAGGGGAAGCTGGCCGGGCATTCCGCATCATATGATGTTGTTCGGTCCGCGTTATGAAGCGTGGCTCAAGGACATTTTCGATTATGGCATCCTGCCGCAGGATTTCGCCCTATATCTGCAACATGCCACCGTCACCGATCCGTCGCTGGCGCCAGAGGGCTATTCGACTTTCTCCGTCATGACGCCGGTGCCCCATATGGGCAAACTGCCGATCGACTGGGATCGCTTCGCGCCTGCTTATGCAGATCGGATATTGGATGAAGTCCAGCATCGGTTGATACCGGACATCCGTTCCCGTATCGTCACGCAGTTCCATTATACGCCAGCCGATTTCGCGCGCGATCTTTCCACCCATTGCGGCAGCGCTTTCAGCCTGGAACCGCTGTTGACGCAGAATGCCTGGTTCCGGCCGCACAATCACGATGATGTCATTCCCAACCTCTATCTGGTGGGCGCGGGCACACATCCGGGCGCGGGCATCCCCGGCGTGGTGACCGGAGCAAAGGCGACCGCTGCCCTAATGTTGAAAGACCTGGCGTGAAGAGATTGGCCATCTATTGCGGCTCGGCTACGCCCGCCGACCCGGCTTTTGTCGAAGCGGCACGGCAGGTCGGGCACGACCTGGCAAAGCGGGGAATCGGCATTGTCTACGGAGGTGGGCGATTGGGCCTGATGGGCGCCGTGGCGGATGCCGCGCTCGAAGCGGGCGGCGAAGTGATCGGGGTGATCCCCGAGGCGCTGGTCAGCGCTGAAGTCGCTCATCGCGGTTGCACACAATTGCACATCGTCCAGACGATGCATCAGCGCAAGGCGATGTTCACCGATCTGTCCGATGGCTTCGTGACGCTGCCCGGCGGCGTTGGCACGATGGATGAACTATGGGAGGCGATCAGTTGGGCGCAGCTTGGCTATCATGCCAAGCCGGTCGGGCTGTTCAACATGAACGGCTTTTACGATCCGTTGATCGCCTTCTATCGCCAGATGGTGGAGGTGGGATTCATCCGCCATGGCCATGCGGACATTCTCATTCATGCCAGCGAGCTGGATATATTGCTGGACAGGATGGCGAGCTACCAGCCGCACGAACCCATCTTCGCGATGAAATCGACCCAGCTTTAATTGCCCTCACCGGCGTGTCCCGCATAAAAATGGGACCGATGCTTTCGCACCGGCCCCGAGGTATGTTCGCAGGAGGAACAAGGTGAGGCGGGCGGCTTCGCGGCCGCCCTGCCAATCTCAGTAGTTGTAGGCGCGTTCGCCATGCTCGCCGAGGTCGAGGCCTTCCTGTTCGACTTCGGGACTGACCCGCAGGCCGGTCACTGCCTTGGCGATGAATATGGCGATGGTGGTGCCGATCGACGCCCAGACGATGGTGGTCACCGTGGCAAGGATCTGCGTCACGAGCTGGCTGCCGATCGCATAGTCCGCGCCGCCCGGTCCGCCCAGCGAAGGCGAGTAGACGATGCCGGTACCGATCGCGCCGATCATGCCGCCGATACCATGGATGCCGAAGGCGTCGAGCGAGTCGTCATAACCCAGCTTGGGCTTGAGCACTGTGACCGCGAAGAAGCAGATGACCGAGGCGACAGCACCAAGGACGATCGCGCCGAACGGGCCGCTGTTACCCGCCGCCGGAGTCACGGCGACGAGACCGGCGATCACGCCCGAACAGAAGCCCAGAGCCGAAGCCTTGTGCCCGGCGACACGCTCCGCAACCATCCAGGCCAGCGCGGCCGAGGCAGTGGCGACGAAGGTGTTGATCATCGCGAGAGCAGCCGAACCATTGGCTTCCAGCGCCGAACCGGCGTTGAACCCGAACCAGCCGACCCACAGCAGGCCGGTGCCGACGGCCGTCAGCGTCAGCGAATGGGGCGCCATCGGTTCCTTGGGGAAGCCCATGCGCTTGCCCAGGATGATGCACGCCACCAGCGCGGAGACGCCGGCGTTGATGTGCACCACCGTGCCACCCGCAAAGTCCAACGCGCCCATTTCGAAGAACAGGCCGCCTGCCGCCCAGACCATATGGGCAATCGGGAAATAGACAATGGTGAGCCAGACGAGGGCGAAGATCATCACGGCCGAAAACTTGATGCGCTCGACCACCGAACCCAGCACCAGCGCCACGGTGATCGCGGCGAAGGTCATCTGGAAGCTGACGAACACATATTCGGGAATGACTACCCCGTCGGTGAAGGTCGCCGCCGTCGAATCCGGCGTGATGCCGGCCAAGAACATTTTGCCAAGGCTGGCGACGAAGGGCTTGAGCCCTTCCGACGCATCGGGACCGAATGCCAGGCTATAGCCATAGGTGACCCAGACGAGCATCGCGAGACACGCGACCGCGCCGATCTGCGTCATGACGGACAGCATGTTCTTGGTGCGGACCAAGCCGCCATAGAACAGCGCAAGGCCAGGGAGGATCATGGCGAGAACGAGGATGGTGGAAACCATCATCCAGGCGGTGTCGCCCTTATTCGGCACGGGGGCCGCAGCGGCGGCGTCCTGCGCCCAAGCAGGCAGCGCGGTGAACAGCGATAACGCCGCAGCGCCCGCCATGCTGCAAAGTTTTTTGGAAAAGCTCATTATTCCCCCCAATTTTACAGAGCGGTTTCGCCGGTTTCGCCGGTGCGGATGCGAACCGCCTGGCCGACATCGAGGACGAAAATCTTGCCATCGCCGATGGCGCCGGAATTGGCGGCGGACTGTGTTGCCTCGACGACGCGTGGCGCGAGGTCGTCGTCGCAGACAACCTCGATCTTGATCTTCGGAACCATGTTGGTTGAATATTCGGCCCCGCGATAGATTTCGGTCTGTCCTTTCTGACGACCAAAGCCCTTCACTTCGCTGACCGTCATGCCGGCGATGCCAAGCGAGGAAAGTGCCTCGCGGACTTCGTCAAGCTTGAACGGCTTGATGATAGCCATGACAAGTTTCATGTCGCCCCCTTTAACTGGTGTGCGAACACTACTCAGCAAGAGCTGTGCCAATTCGTTAAACGGGGATTAACAGGGGTTTTCAGGTGCGCTGCTTATGATGCAGCGCCAAAAAAATGGGCAGCGGCCGGAATGTGATTAAAATTTGGGCAGCGGCCGATGCTGTTTTACCAGATCGCGCCTTGCGTTGCCGCTTCTGCCTCGCCGGGCCGGTCTGAACGGCCCAGAACGGCATTGCGATGTGGAAAACGACCGAATTGCTTGACAACGGCGTGATGCTCGCGCGCGAAGTCCAGTGATTGCTGATCGCCCGCAGCTTCGAACAGCGTGAGCGAAAGCTCCTGATCCTCAAGCGCCTCGCTGTGCTGGAAAGGCATGTAGAAGAAGAGACGGCCAGCCCCGCCAATCTGGATATCATAGCCATGGGCGATAGCGCCGCGGGCAATGTCGCGGGCGAGGGGATCGGTGGCAAAGGCCGTGGCGCTTTGCCGGAACATATTGCGGGGCAATTGGTCGAACAGCAGCACCGCGGCCAGCGCTTCGTCCGCGCGTTCGAGGAAGTCTTCGGCAGGCAATCTCCGCTTTTCTTCCCAAGTCTTCATGAAACGCGTTTTGCAGAGTCGATCCAATAGCGGATCATGGCCCCACCAGCCTTTTTCGCCGACCTGATTGAACCAGAAGTCAAGCAGCGCCGCCGCCCAATCGGCGGTCACGGCATCGGGACTATCGGTCAACATGTTCATACCAGATGAATGAGCGGCTCGCAGCCGGGTTCCTCAGCCCATGGCGGCTTCGCGTCAGGTCGCCGTGCCGCCGACCGTCAGCCCCTCGATCAGCAGGGTTGGCTGGCCGACGCCAGCAGGCACGCTCTGCCCGCCCTTGCCGCACATGCCGATGCCTTCGTCCAGTGCCCAGTCATTGCCGATGCCTGCGACCTTGGTCAGCGCGGTCGGGCCATCGCCGATTAGCGTGGCACCCTTGATCGGCTCGCCCAGCTTGCCATTCTCGACCTTGTAGGCTTCGGTGCAGGAAAAGACGAACTTGCCCGATACGATGTCGACCTGTCCGCCGCCGAAACTCTTGGCGAAGATGCCGGATTTCATGCGGCTCAGCAACTCTTGCGGGTCATCATTGCCGCCTTTGATGAATGTGTTGGTCATGCGTGGCATCGGCGCGTGGGCGTAGCTTTCGCGGCGGCCGTTACCGGTCGGCTCGACGCCCATCAGCCGGGCGTTCAGCCGATCCTGCATATAGCCCTTGAGGATACCGTCGTCGATCAGGACATTTTCGCGGGTTGGCGTGCCCTCATCGTCGATGGAGAGGGAGCCGCGACGGTTCAGAATGGAGCCGTCATCCACCACCGTCACGCCGGGTGCGGCAACGCGTTGACCAATGCGGCCGGAAAAAGCGCTGGTGCCCTTGCGATTGAAATCGCCCTCCAGCCCATGACCGATGGCTTCATGCACCAGCACGCCGGGCCAGCCCGGCCCCAATAGCACCGTCATCTCTCCGGCGGGGGCGGCGACAGACCGCAGGTTGACACGTGCCTGCGCCAGCGCTTCGTCTATGGCGCGGTTCCAGATCGCCGCATCCATGACCTGATCGTAAAGATAGCGCCCGCCCACCCCGAACACGCCGGTTTCGCGGCGGCCATTCTCCTCCAGGATAACCGACACGTTGAGGCGCACTAGCGGGCGAATATCCGTTGCGGTGAAACCGTCGGCGCGGAGGATCTCCACCACGGACCAGCTTCCCGACAGGCTCACAGATACTTGCGCGACGCGGGGATCGCGGGCGCGGGCGGCTGCATCGATCTCGGCGCACAGCCTCACCTTCTCGGCGAAGGGGACGATCTCCAGGGGATTGGCGTCGGTATAAAGGTGGCGGTTGGTCCGCTGCGGAGGCGGGGCTGGCCTGCCCTCGGCCGGGTCAAGCAGCGTCAATGTTTCGGCGGCGCGGCGAATAGCGGCTTCGCTTATGTCGTTGGCGTGGGCAAAGCCCGTCATTTCGCCCGACACGCCGCGCAGGCCAAAGCCCGCATCGGTCGAATAGTCGGCGGTCTTCAGTCGCCCATCATCGAAGCCGAAGCTTTCGCTCGCCCGATATTGCAGATAAAGTTCGCCATCGTCGCAGGCTTTCAGCGCCTCGGCGGTCAGGCGGCACGCGCCATCTGGATCGAGCAGACCCGGACGATAGAGCAGGCCACGAGCATCGGTGAATTGGGAAGCAAGATCGGTCATGCGTCCGATATAGAATGATTTCGAGGCAGGTGAAGCCCACCGCCTCGGGAATCACGTCAAATTAGATGCCGAAGTCGCCCTTAAGCCCGGCGAAATTTCGTCAGATGCTGGCGCCTGAGGCTATATCGGGCAAATTGCCTACTTCAGGCGTGTCACCCGGCCCGCCGATCAGCACGAAGCGCCGGTCGCAATAGCCGCAGTCGACATAGCCATGCTCGTCGATTTCCAGAAAGACGCGCGGATGGCCGAGGGCGGCGGGAATGTCGCCCGAACCGTCGCAGGAAACGCGCGACCGGGAGACTCGGATGATTTCAGGCGGCTGGATCATGGAGCGGTCGATTAGCAGCGGTCGAGCCGGGCCGCAATATGCTGGCGGGCATGCATTACATCAGCAGCGGAGGCGGGCAGGGCTTGTCCGAGGAGGCTGTGGCCTTGGCGGGTGGATACCAATCGAGGCAGTCCCTCATGCTCGCCGCCGCCGAAGGAGAGAGCAGAAACAGGATGGGGGCTATGACACCGCTGAAAAGGATTGAGACCGGCATGGGCTAGACGAGTGCCTGACCAGAGATTGCTGGCGGATGAATATCATTCATCCGCATCGATACGACGAACGACAAGTCACCGATCATGAATTTATGGTGGGCGATGACGGGCTCGAACCGCCGACATTCTCGGTGTAAACGAGACGCTCTACCAACTGAGCTAATCGCCCCCGTGGGGATTTCCCCGCGCTTCTAGGGTCTTTTGGCCAACGGTCAAGAGTATGTTCGCGGAACAGAGCAGCAGCGAACGGACTGGAATGGATATGAGAGTCCCGAACTATTCCCGAAGGAAGCGGCAGGGATGTCCCACATGGCTCTTGGGCGAGAGGAGCATTGCCTGCAGGTCACGCATGTATCCCCGTTCTTCCATCATGGCCAAGAAAGCGTCGGCTCGCTCCAAACCAACGGGTCAGGGCGGCGGCGGCACTATCGGCCAAGGTGATGAAGACGCGGCGCCCGTCGTGCGGATCGGCCTGTCGTTGCAATAGCCCTTTTTCCGTCAATGTGCGAATCCAACGGAGCGCGGTGGTGGGCGGCACGGCCGATGCGATGCATAGGCTGGACACCGATACGCGTTCCTGTCCCAGCCGCGCGGCAAACAGGTCGAGCAGCATGTCCCATGCCGGATCGGCAAACAGGTCCCCCGGCAGAAACTCGTCACGCAGGCGGCGGACGCGCAACCAGTCCCGCACCTGTTGAGGTGTGATGTCATTCCGTCCATCCACGTCTGTCTGCTCCTCGCCCAGGGGGGCAATGGCAGGCATGCCTATATAATCGCTTGGTCGATCGGAAATGCGGGGGCCAAGTTCGAAGGACGGTGCGGCCTGATGCCGTCTTTGGGTCAGTGTTTCCAGAGTGCGGGCAAGGCGGCTGACTTCATCGCTCAGCTTTTGCAGGCGGATGCCGTCGCTATCGCCGCTGAGGTCATGAAGGGTCTGCCCGTTGCCTATTGTCTCGACGGCGGCAAGTAGCGCGGCAGCGAGATCGGTTTCATCAGGTCGACACAGCAACTGCGTCCGTTCATTACGGGTGCAGGCATAGGCCAGATCGATCGTTTCCAGGCCAGCCGCGAGGATCACCGGAATATCATGCTGGATGGCAAAGGTTTCCACCTGTACGAACAGGCGTTCCAATATCGGATGGGCCCGGTCGCATAGCAGGAGAACGACGTCACAGCCGAGCTGAATGTCAAGCCGGGAGGGCGCGTCCTCTATCGCCACCGCCTCCAGAAGGCGCAGCCCGGCCGCCGAAGCGACAGTTGCCATATCGCCCGTTGCCGCCATATCGGTCAAAACCAGCAAGCCGGCGCGATCATCCTTCGTGCCAAAGGGCAGATCGACCGATCCCTCGTTCGTGCCGTAGGGGAAATCATAGGTCATGAGCGGCTCCCGTGCTTGTTCTGTTCTTCACCCTACTGAAATATCGGAACAGCGCAGCCCGATCTTTTCTCCAAAGCGGAGACAATGGCGGCCGCCCTCGGGGTTGTGTAGGAAAAAGGAAACGGGCTCGCAACGAACGTGCCGTTCCCGATGCGATTCGGCTGACTCATTTCACCAGATGAAGGGAAGGAGCGCATGAGGAGGCATTCCTCCATATTGGACGCATTTTCGATCTTTTCAGGAAGCAGTGCGGCGGGCGAAGTCGATATAGAGTTCGCGCAGCCGCATCGCGACCGGGCCGGGAAGCCCGGAACCGATGGCCTGTCCGTCGATCCGCACCACCGACTGGCAAAGCGTGGAGGCGCTTGTGATGAAGGCTTCGCGGGCGGCGAGCGCTTCGATCACGGTGAAGGGACGGCGGATGACCTTGAGGCCGCTTTCCTCCGCCAGCGCCGTTAACGCCGCGCCAGTGCAGCCCGCCAGCACCGCATGGGAATAAGGGCGGGTGATAATGCCTTCGTCGGTCAGGATGAAGGCGGTGGAGGATGCGCCTTCGGTCACGAAGCCATCCTCTATCATCCACGCTTCCTGCGCGCCTGAGACTTTGGCGGCCTGTTTCGCCATAGCCTGCGCCAGCAGCATGACGCTTTTGATGTCGCGGCGCTTCCAACGCAGATCGGGCGTGGTTGCCACGCTGATCCCCGTGCGGACGGCGGGCACGTCGAGAAAAGGCTTGTCCTGCACGAACATGACCAGAGTAGGCTGGATTGCGGCGGAGGGCTGGAAATCGCGGGTGCCATCCGCGCCACGGGTCAGTTGGAGATAGACGAGGCCTTCGCCAAGGCCGTTGCGGGCGACGAGATTCTTTTGCACCGCCTCAATCTCCGCCGGGGGAATAGGGAGGGGAATGTCGATTTCTCCGGCCGATCGTTCCAATCGGGCCAGATGCGCTGCACTGTCGACCAGATGACCGTCGATCACGGCAGCGACTTCATAGATGCCGTCGGCAAAGAGGAAGCCCCGATCGAGCACGGAGACATGGGCCTGTTCCAAGGGAAGGAACCGACCGTTCAGATAAGCGACGGACATGGCGACGCGATCACCCTTCGGATGCATGGAAAGGTCGTGATGTTGCCGCTCCGCCGCCGCCGGTCAAGAGGTGTCTGGAATGCATTTTGCACGGCTGCTCACTATCCAGCCGCAGCGTGCGTTCAGGCGGCCTTGCCTTGCAACGCCTTTTGCCGCCGTCGCTGGACGGAGGAGCCTATGCCCATGGATTCGCGATATTTGGCAACGGTGCGGCGGGCTAGGTCCATGCCCTTGGCGCGCAGCAGGTCGACCAGCGTGTCGTCGGACAGGATGGCCTGCGGATCTTCTGTAGAGATCAACGCCTTAATGTGGCTTTTCACCGCTTCGGCGGAGACTGCGCCATCGCCGCCCGCCGCAGCCACGCCGCTGGTGAAGAAATATTTGAGTTCGTAGAGGCCGCGCGGACAGGAGAGATATTTGTTCGACGTGACGCGACTGACTGTTGATTCATGCATCTCTATCGCTTCGGCTACGGCTTTGAGCGTCAGGGGCTTCAGATGCGCGACGCCCTTGTGGAAGAAATCCTCCTGCTGGCGCACGATCTCGCTTGCTACCTTGATGATGGTTTTCTGCCGCTGGTCGAGCGCCTTCACCAGCCAGTTGGCGCTGGCAAGACAGTCTGCGAGCCAGCTTTTGGCCGCTTTGCCCTGTGTCCCACTGGACAATTCGACATAATAGCTGCGGTTGATGAGGATGCGGGGCAGGGTGGTCGCGTTCACCTCGATCGCCCAGCCTTCCTTGGTCGGGTTGACGAACAGGTCGGGCGTGACCGGCGCGGCGCGTTCTCCGCCAAAGCGCAGGCCGGGTTTGGGATCATATCCACGCAGTTCGCGGATCATGTCGGTCATATCCTCCTCATCCACGCCGCAGATGCGGCGCAGTTGGGGCAGCGCGCCCCTGGCGAGCAGGTCGAGATTAGCGAGCAGCTTCGCCATGCAGGGATCGTAGCGGTCAACTTCCTTCGCTTGCAGGGCGAGACATTCGGCAAGCGAGCGCGCGCCGACGCCTGTGGGGTCGAAGCCCTGGATCACGCCCAGTACGCGCTCCACATCATAGAGCGGCACGCTCAGCCCATGAGCGGTTTCAAGGAGATTGGCCTCCAGATAGCCCGCTTCGTCGATCTGGCCGATCAGTTGCGTCGCGATGAGGATATCCATGCCCGACAGATGCGATCCGGCCTGCTCCATCAGATGTTCCTGAAGGCCGGGTTCCATCTTGGCGAAACTGTCCAAATCGGGCGCTTCGCCACTATAGCCCGGCATTATGTCGCCGCCGCCTGCTGATCCTACCGCTTGGGCGGCCAAGCGATCGCCGGGGCCGTCATCGATAAAGGTTTCAGCGCTGTGGTCGACATCGAGGGGACAGTCGGCCTCGCCCAACCCCTGTCCGATCAGCGCGTCGGCTTCGCCTATGTCGGCGGAGAGGGTTGGTTGCTCAACATCGCGGTCCACGCCGTCAGCGGAGATGAACCGGTCATCCTCTGCGCCGCTGGATTCAAGCAGTGGGTTCTTTTCCAGCTCTCCCGCGACAAAGGCTTCGATTTCGAGATTCGACAGCGTCAGCAGCTTGATTGCCTGCTGAAGCTGCGGCGTCATGACGAGCGACTGGCTCTGCCGCAGGTCAAGGCGGGGACCGAGCGCCATCAGTCTGTCCCGATGCCTGAAGGGCGGGGGAGGAAAGTGCGCCCGATCATGTCACAGCGAGAAATTCTCGCCCAGATAGAGCCGCCGGACGTCGGCATTGGCGACCAGTTCGGTCGGGCTGCCGGTAAAGAGCACCTGGCCGCTATAGATGATGCAGGCGCGATCCACGATTTCCAGCGTTTCGCGCACGTTATGGTCGGTGATGAGGACACCTATCCCCCGTGTCTTGAGCTGCTTCACCAGATCGCGAATGTCGGCGATGGACAGCGGGTCGATGCCCGCGAAAGGTTCGTCCAGCAGCACGATGGAAGGATTGGCCGCCAGCGCGCGGGCGATTTCGCAGCGGCGGCGTTCACCGCCCGACAGTGCCATGGCGGCGGAATCGCGCAGGCGGGTAAGGCCGAATTCTTCCAGCAGCTGTTCAAGGCGGGCCGCGCGGGAACTCTTGTCCGGCTCGGCCAATTCCAGCACCGCGCCGATATTCTGCGCGACGGTAAGGCCACGAAAGATCGACGTTTCTTGCGGCAGATAGCCAAGGCCCAATATCGCGCGGCGATACATGGGAAGCCCTGTAATGTCCTGCCCGTCGAGGATGATGCGGCCATGATCGGGGCGGACGAGGCCCATGACTGAATAGAAGCAGGTCGTCTTGCCCGCGCCATTGGGGCCGAGCAGGCCGACGACTTCGCCTTTGCCCACGGTCAGCGAGACGTCGGTCAAGACAGCGCGCTTGTCATAGCTTTTGGCAATGGAGATCACTGACAGGCCGTCGCCCACTTCCTGTGGCACAGGATAGGTTTCGGCAGTCTTGTTTTCCATGATCGTCACATCGTCCATTCGTCTGTCCTTGCAGCCGCTTTGGTTAATCACGCGTATAGATCGATCCGAAATGCGGCAATTGGCAAGCTTTGTGCATGTCGGGATCGCCGGAGCAAGGGGAAAATCACTGCCCGCCCGTGACATGGGATGGAAATGGCGCTTTTCCAGTCCCGCCAGCCAGATCGATAGTCCGTTCGATGCCGATGGCGCGGAGGAAGGCGCCATCATGGCTGACCACCAGCAGTGCGCCATCATAGCCGTTAAGGCCTGCTTCGACGGCTTCCATCGCTTCCAGATCCAGATGATTGGTTGGTTCATCGAGGATCAGTAAGGGTGGGGGCGATGCTCCGCCCAGCACGCATGCAAGCCCCGCACGCAGCATCTGACCGCCGCTCAGTGTAGCGACCCGCTGATCGGCGGCGTCGGCGCGGAAACGAAAATGGGCCAGCGCGGCTCGGCAGGCATGATTTCCGACGCCAGGATGGAAGCGCAGGAAATTCTCCGCGATGGTCCGCGCGGGATCGAGCAGCGTGACCTGCTGATCGAGAAGGGCGAAGGGCACATGCAATTTCACGTCTCCGGCCCAGGGCCGTAGATGACCTGTGATGGTGGCCAGCAGGGTGGATTTACCCGAACCATTGGGACCGGCCAGCGCGATCCGTTCCGGCCCGACTATGGAAAAGCCGAGGCTGGTGATGATGGCACGTTCCCGTTCGTGGCCAACTGTCAGACTCTCCACATCGAGCACGCGTTGGGACGCAGCGAGGCCCGTTGGCGTGAGAGCGATGGAGATGGGTTCGACCACTTCGACACGCGCTTTTGCCTGACGAGCAGCCTGCTCGGCATCGGCACGCAGGCGGTCGGCCAGATGAGCATTGTCGCCGCCACTCTTTTCCGCGCGTTCACGCCGCATGCCCAAAACTATGCGGGGCATGTCGCCGCGTGCGCCCTTCCGGCGGCCTGCGGCGTCGCGTCGCTGTTTGCGCTCGACCGCGATCTGGGCATCGCGGCTTGCAGCTTTAACGCGGCGCTCAGCGGTAGCGAGATCCTGTTGTGCGGCGGCGAGTTCAACGGCCTTGCGCTCGCGATAATGGCTCCAGTTGCCGCCATGGCGAGTGGCGCCGATGCTCGTAAGTTCGAGGATCGCGTCCATTTCCTCCAGCAGTTCGCGGTCGTGGCTGACTATAATCGCGCCGCCACGCCAATCACGCAGTAGGTTGAGCACGGCGCGCCGTCCATCATGATCGAGATTGTTGGTTGGCTCGTCCAGCAACAGAAAATCGGGCTGGGCGAAAACAGCCGCAGCAAGGGCAAGGCGCGTGCGCTGACCACCGGAAAAAAGGGCAAGGGAGGTAGCCGGAGTGGCGTCGAGCGCAAGTCGGCCAAGCGCGGACAGGATGCGGGACTCCAGCGTCCAGTCGGCATGTTCCAGTTCTACCATGCTGGCTTCACCGGTTTCGGCCTTTTGCAGCAGCGCCAGATCCTGCGTGACGCCGAACAGATCGGCGACCGTCTCGTCCGATTCGGCGCGGACGATCTGGCGCAGCCCGCTCAGCGTACCATTGAGGATGATATGCCCATTGAGCGGCTTCAACGTGCCATCAAGCAGATGCAGCAACGTGGATTTACCCACCCCATTGCGGCCGACGATACCGGTGCGTTCCTGATTGAATTGGAGGTCGATGCCGGTAAGAACAGGCTGTCCTTCAGGCGTGGAC
Source organism: Sphingobium baderi (assembly GCF_001456115.1). NCBI lineage: Bacteria > Pseudomonadati > Pseudomonadota > Alphaproteobacteria > Sphingomonadales > Sphingobiaceae > Sphingobium > Sphingobium wenxiniae. Next base: position 1,241,073 of record NZ_CP013264.1, read on the forward strand.
CAACTGATATGGGAAACGGAAATGGAGGGCATGGGCAAGGACTTTCCTGGCGGCGGGGCTGGATGGCTTTGCTGTCAGGTGGAAATCCATGATCGCCTTCTCCCTTGCGATTGCTGGTGCCAGAATAGGGTAGGGAGAGCTGCGCTGCAAGGCGCGGGTTTCGGTTGGGAGGGCGGGTGGTCGAATCCATTTGCCATGTTGCAGGGACGCAGCCTTTTTCGCACAGCTTATAGAGCGGAACGCTTAGGGACGACGTGACGTTGGATTGAGGCGCCATAATGCCCGTCCGTTGGAATGGAGAACAATCTTGTGATTTTGCTCAACCGCCCAGACCTGCTGCGCGAACAAGCCTATGTTGGGGGGGAGTGGGTTGGCGCCGACCGCACATTCGCCATTCACGATCCTGCAACCGGCGCGCCCATCGCAAATGTGCCGGACCTCACCGCGCAGGATATGAGGCGCGCCATCGATGCCGCGGACGTAGCGATGAAAGGATGGGCGGCCAAGACAGCGAAAGAGCGTGCGTTGGTGTTGCGCCGCTGGTTTGACCTGATGCTGGCTCACCAGGATGATCTGGCGGCGATCATGACCGCCGAACAGGGCAAGCCGCTGGCAGAAGCGAAAGGCGAGATAGTCTATGGCGCAAGCTTCATCGAATGGTTCGCGGAAGAAGGGAAGCGTGTCTATGGCGACGTCGTTCCTACCCATGCCGCCGATCGCCGCATCCTGACGCTGAAACAGCCCATCGGCGTATGTGGTGCAATCACACCGTGGAACTTCCCGGTGGCAATGATTACGCGCAAGGCCGGTCCGGCGTTGGCGGCGGGCTGCGCGATGGTGCTCAAGCCCGCAGAGCAGACGCCGCTCTCCGCGCTGGCGCTGGCCGTGTTGGCGGAGGAAGCGGGGCTGCCCGCGGGACTGCTGAGCGTCGTCACCACCAGTGACGCCAAGGCTATCGGCGGCGAAATAACCTCCAACCCCAGGATCGCGAAGATCAGTTTTACGGGTTCTACGGAGGTCGGCAAGCTGCTGATGACGCAATGCGCGGGCACCGTGAAGAAGGTCAGCCTGGAACTGGGAGGCAATGCGCCCTTCATTGTGTTCGACGACGCTGATCTCGACGAAGCGGTGAAAGGCGCAATCGCGTCCAAGTTCCGAAATGCGGGTCAAACCTGCGTCTGCGCCAACCGGCTCTATGTGCAGGATGCCATTTACGAGCGTTTCGTCGAACGGCTGACGCAGGCGGTGGCGGCACTGCATGTCGGTATCGGCACGGAGCCGGGTGTCGATATCGGGCCGCTGATCGACGATGACGCCCTCTCAAAGGTAGAGGCGCATCTGGCCGATGCGCTGGAACATGGTGCGAAAGTCACTGCCGGTGGTGCGCGGCATGAATTGGGAGGCAACTTTTTCCAGCCCACGGTGATCGCGGGAATGACGCCGGACATGCGGATTGCCACTGAGGAAACCTTTGGCCCCCTCGCGCCCATCTTCCGCTTTTCGGACGAGGCGGACGCCATCGCGCAGGCCAATGCGACGCGCTTTGGTCTTGCCGCCTATTTCTACGCCCGCGATCTGGGACGAGTGTGGCGTGTCGCCGAAGCACTGGAATATGGCATTGTCGGCATTAACACCGGCATCATCTCCACCGAAGTCGCGCCCTTTGGCGGCGTGAAGGAATCAGGCATTGGCCGCGAAGGGTCGCGTTATGGCATCGACGATTATGTGGAGATCAAATATCTCGCCATGGCGGGCATCTAGTAAAGAGAAATGAGAGAGCCGTGCAGGATCGGGCGGGGCTTGAAAATTCTTCGCCGCCAGCGACCGCGTCCCTGCACGACTCCGCACTTAGGTCATTGCCTTCCCACCCTTTGCTGATGATAGGATGCGGAAAAGCGGCAATGATGCCGGCAAGGAAGAGGGAAGGCCGGATATGACGATGACAGCGGGCGCGAATGCCGGTTCTCAGGTCGGAACAAGGACGGCGGCGCGGGGGTTGGCCGGTTTCGTCTTTGCTCTGTTCTTCGTGTTCGGTGGAATCACCAGTCTCAACGATGTACTGATCCCCAAGCTCAAGGATCTCTTCACCCTCACCAACGCGCAGGTATTGCTGGTCCAGTCGGCCTTCTTTGCGGCCTATTTCCTGATTTCCATTCCCGCCTCCGCGCTGGTGCATCGCTTCGGTTACATGCGGACGGCGGTGATCGGGCTGCTGTCGATGACGGCGGGGTGCCTGCTGTTCATTCCGGCGGCAGGATCAGGCCTGTTCGGTGCGTTCCTGTTCGCACTATTCGTGCTGGCGAGCGGAATCACCATCGTGCAAGTGGTCGCCAATCCTTTGATCTCCATGCTGGGCACGCCCGAAACCGCGTCCAGTCGCTTGACCTTCGCGCAGGCATTCAATGCGCTGGGCACGACCGTCTTTCCCTATGTCGGGTCGATACTGATCCTGGGCAGCATTGCAAAAATCGATCCGTCCACCCTGACGGGGGAGGCGTTGACTGCCTTTCGCGCGCAGGAGGCGCGGGTGGTCGTCCATACCTATATCGGTCTGGCAGTTGCGCTGGTCATTGTCGCGTTGGCGGTCTGGTTCCGGCGCACGAAGCTCAAGGAAACACGCGCGGCGAAGATGAACGTCACCGCCGCCTTCGGGCTGTTGTCGCGGCCTCGCTTTGCTTTCGGGACAATGGGCATCTTCCTCTATGTCGGCGCGGAAGTGACGATCGGCAGCCTGATGGTGCTCTATCTGGTGCAACCCAGCACGCTGAGCCTCGACATGGAAAGTGCGGGCAAGCTGGTCGCTTATTATTGGGGCGGCGCGATGGTGGGCCGCTTCATCGGATCGGCGGTGCTGCGCTTCTTCTCGCCGGGGCGAGTGTTGGCCTGCGTCGCGACAGGCGCGGTGTTGCTGTTGGGGATTTCGGCTTCCACGACGGGCGCGGTGTCGGGTTGGTCGCTGATCGCTATCGGCCTCATGAATGCGATCATGTTCCCGACGATCTTCAGCCTCGCGTGCGAAGGGCTGGGCCAGCGCGCGGCGGATGGGTCGGGGGTCATCTGCATGGCGATCGTGGGCGGCGCGATCCTGCCGCCCATCGCCGGATGGGTATCTGACATTGCGACGCTCCGCACGGCGCTGATCGTGCCCGCCATCGCCTATGGCCTTATCCTGTTGTTCGGACTGTTCGCTACGCGTCCAGTCATCCCCCTGGAGGAGTAATCAGGCGGCGGCGTCCTTCACTTTCCTGAGACGCAGCGACAGGCCGATGTAGAAGATCCCGACTATCAGCGCGAAGATGCCGATCATCCAGGCGACGGACAGCAAGCCGGTAAGCGGATAGCCGATCAGCAGCGCTCCGAGAATGACGGAGGCAAGGCCGCTCAACGCCAGCATCGATTCATTGTCGATCGCTTTGCGGAGACGGATCGCGCCGATGATCTGAAGCAGGCCCATCGCGATCAGCCATGCCGAGAAATAGAGAAGCAGGCCAAAGGCGGTGACGGCCGGCGCGAAAAAGGTGAGCAGCCCCGCCGCCACGCCCAGCAGGCCGACCAATCCCATCCACCATCGCGACCCTCCGCCCGGCCGTTTCGTCATGAAGGCGGTTGCAATGGCTAAAATTCCGTCGACAAAGGCGAATGCGCCCCACAACAGCACGATCGACAACAGCGATAGCGACGGCCACAGAAAGGTGAGAACGCCGAACAATATGGCCGCGATCCCCCGCAGCAGGATGAGCCACCAATTATCGATCAGCCACGTGATTTCAGAAAAGCGTCCGAGAGCGGTTCCATTCGTCATGTCGGTTCCCCTTTTTCACAATGACGGGCATTTCTTCGAACAGGTCGAGCAACACCGAAATGGCCCGGCAATGACTGATCCAAAGAGGAAGCTAAATCAAAAGGATGCAGGATGCCAGCCATTCGGGTCACGGATAAGGGAACTATCCATGCCCCTGAAGCAGCAGCGTGGCGCGCAGCCCCGGCCCGTTTTCAGCCAGTTCGATACGGCCATGGTGCAACCGCGCGACCGCTTCGGCCAGCGATAGGCCCAATCCCGAACCTGGCTTGCTGCGCGATGGATCTAGCCGCCCGAACCGCTTGAGTGCGGCGGCGCGCAGATCCTCCGGGATGCCGGGGCCATTGTCCGCGACGCTGATTGCCAGCCATGATCCGACCTCACGCTGTTCCGCCGACAGAGTGATGTGATCGCCGCTCTCCGCATGGCTCAGCGCATTGTCGATGAGGTTGGCGAGCGCCTGGCTCACCAATTCGCGGTGCAGCGGGAAGGGCGGCATATCCGGCGCTTCGATGGCGAGGGCAAATCCGCTATCCTCGACCAACGGCCCATAAACCTCCTCTAGGTCGCGCAGTAGCGTTCGGATATCGGTGTCCAGCAGCCGGTCTCCGCCGAAGCCTGCCTCCGTCCGGCTGATGAGCAGCGCCGTCGACAACATGGATTGCAGCGCGCGGGCTTCGCGATGCACTTTTTCCAAGGCGTCGAGCGCCATGTCGTCCCGTGTCTGCGCGCTTGCCTGCTCGACGACGGAGATCAGGCGCGTGACCGGGGATTTAAGGTCGTGGGCAAGCCCGTCGGTCATCATGCGAAGCTGCGTCACCAGCGCGTCAATCCGCTCCAGCATGGCGTTGATCGACTGGCCGAGCTGATCGAAGGCATCAGCGCTGCCATCCGTTTCGACCCGCCGGTCCAGGGCGCCCACCGCGACGGCGTTGGCGGTGTCGGCTATCGCCGAAACTTGCCGCGCCAGCACCCGGCCCAGCAGGATGGCGATTCCTAGTGTCAGCATCAGCGTCATGACGAAGGCGATGCTGAGCGCTTCTTCATAGATGCGAGAGAGTTGCAGGCTGTTGGTGGTCGCGATGCCAGTTAACAGATGGCCGCCGCTGGACAGGGTGTCCGCCGTCACGCCTATGGGTTCGGGGCGGTCATTGCCTATGCGATAAAGGTCGATGGTCTGCCATGGGCTGTCATAGGCAATGGTGGCAGGCCATGCGCCCAGATTGCCGATCAGCACCCGCCCTTGCGCGTCGGTGAGGAGGAGGACGATCCTTTCGCCCCTTACCGTGGAAAGCCGCCCCTTGATCGCGCGTTGTAGCGCCGAAAGTCCGCGCACGCGCTCTACCCGTAGCAGTTCGTCGCGCAGGCTTTCCACGGTCTGCCGGTCCGCCGCGACGATCGAGCGCTGGCTTGCCTGCTGCACAAAGAGCAGCACTCCGCCGCTGACGATGAATTGGCAGAGGAAAGCCAGTCCCACGAAGCGCCCGATGGTTGACCGCGCAAAGCCCCGCAGGCGGGTCGCGATGCTATTTTTCGATGCCAAGGCGGTATCCCATGCCACGCACGGTGTGCAGCAACGGACGGTCGGACCCGTCGTCCAGTTTGCGGCGCAGGCGGCTGACATGCACGTCGATGACGTTGGTGCCGGGATCGAAATGATAATCCCACACGCCTTCCAGCAGCATGGTGCGGGTTACGACCTGATCGGGGTGGCGCAGGAAAAATTCCAGCAGGCGGAATTCCCGCGGTTGCAGATCCACCGCCTTGCCGCCGCGTTTCACCCTGCGGGAGAGGAGGTCCATCTCCAGATCGTCGTGGCGCAGCGCCGTCACCACAGCGCCGCCGCTCTGTCCGTTCCGCGCACGGCGTAGCAGTAATTGCACGCGGGCAAGCAACTCGGCGAAGGCGAAAGGCTTGGTCAGATAATCGTCCGCGCCGCCGGTCAACCCTTCTACCCGGTCTTCGGGCGTGCCGAGCGCGGAAAGGATGATCGCAGGCGTTTCGATACCTGCCGCGCGCAGGGCTTTCAGCACGGACATCCCGTCCATAGCGGGCATCATCCGGTCGAGGATGATCGCGCCATAGCCGCTGTCGCTCGCCAGGAACAGGCCGTCGCGACCATTGTCTGCCCGATCGACGGTGAAGCCCGCCTCCGTCATCCCTTTGGCGATATAGTCGGCGGTGACGGCATCATCTTCGACGATGAGGATTTTCTGGCTCATTTGCTGTCATCCGACAGATCGAAGGTCACTTTCCGCATCGTTCCCTCATGACGCAGCGCCAGCCGGACGCTACTCCGCGAATGATGTAACAGATAGGCGGTCGCCTGATCCAGCGATCGCGAGGCTTGCCCGTCGATTTGCACGATATTGTCTCCCACCGCGAGTCCCAGCCGTCGCGCTTGCCCATCCGACGCCAGGCTGGTGACGATCAGGCCTGATCCCGCAGGCTGTCCATTCACCAGCGTCAAGCCAGGCAAGATATGCCCCTGTGCAGCAGCTTGCCCCGCATGGCTGCCGGTTGCCCGATGGACATGGAGGAAGAAGGCAAAGCTCATTCCCAGCGCGCCGATGGCGAGGCACCCCAGCATCGCGCCGGTCGCGGTTCTGCTTTTCCGGTTATCGCGCCGGAGCGCTTTCATGCGGCGCGCAATCGTCGGGAAGGGCTGGGGGAAGGAAGGGCTTCGCCCGGAGCCATGGCGACGCGGCCCGATCGCTCGAGCTTGCCCCAGCCCACGACCCAGCCGCCGACGGCCGAAGCAATGGCGCGCACCACCACCCAATACATGATCTGGCGGTAGACAAAGCGCTGCGCGATCAGCAGATGCGGGGGATAGCGGAGCGTGCCCCCGTCGAGCCGATAGGCAACCCAGCCGCAGGCGACGTCGATGGCAATGAAGGTCAGCCAATAGACGCCCATGGTCCAGACGTCACCGCTGGTCTGCGCCCAGCCATGTTCCTGCACCCGGACCACGGTGGCGGCGATGGAGAGGATGAGGGCGAGGTCGATCAGCGGAGAGATCGCCGCAAAGACGATCTGGAAAAGCCACGCCTGCGGCATCCCGACCAGCGCGAGGCCAGTGGGCTTGCGCGCCCGCAGCACGCTGGCATGTTTCCACAGGCATTGCAGCGTGCCGAACGCCCAGCGATAACGTTGCTTGGCAAGGGCGCGAAAGTCTTCGGGCGCTTCCGTCCAGGCGACCGCTTCAGGGTCGTAGGTGACGCGCCAGCCCGCGCGCTGGATCGCGATGGTCAAATCCTGATCCTCCGCCAGCGTGTCCTCGGGATAGTCGCCGACCGCATCCAGCGCCGCACGCCGCCACGCGCCGACCGCGCCCGGCACCACCGTTATCGCATCGAAACCCGCCAGCGCGCGCCGTTCCAGATTCTGCGCCGTGATATATTCCAGCGCCTGCCAGCGCGTGACGAGGTTCACCCGGTTCCCTACACGCGCCTCGCCCGCCACGGCGCCGATGGCGGGGTCGACGAACCAGCGGGCAAGGCGAGCGATGGTCGTCGGCTCGAACTGGGTATCGGCGTCGAGCGCGATGACGATCTCGCCCATCGCTTGGGCGAGGGCGCGGTTCAGCGCCGACGCTTTGCCGCCATTTTCCAGCGTGAGCAGCGTGACGCGCGGATCGCCAGCAAATGCGCTGGCGACGGTGGCGCTGGTTGCATCCTTCGACCCGTCATCCGCCACGATCAGTTGGAGGCCGGGATATTGGCTCGCAAGCACCCGGCGGATGGATGCTTCGATCACGCGGGCTTCATTATAGGCGGGGATGATGACCGACACGCTGGGTTGATGGACCGGCGGCTGCATGCGGGGACGGCGCGACTGGAAAGTAGCGAGCCCCGCCATCAGCACCGCCCGTGCTATCCCCAGCGAAATTGCGAGGGTGAAGATCCAGCCGAGCAATGTGCTGAGCGCCGCCAGCGTGACGAAGGCGGCGACGTCGATCCGCACTGCCGTCAGGTCAGCGGGCTGGACCGGCGGCATGGCGGTTTGTTGAGACAGGCCCGCAAGGCGCGAGACGGGCACAAAGCTGTATCCCTCCGCCCGCAGCGTCGCGATGATGCGGGGCAAGGCCGCGACCGTTTCCGACCGCTCGCCGCCGCCGTCATGCAGCAGGACGATATTTTCGGAACGGTCGGGCGTCACGGCATGGACTTGATCGATCACCTGCCTGACGATTGCATCGGTGCCGGGGCGCTGCCAGTCATTGGGATCGACATGGAGACCGACAACCGTATATCCCGCTTTCTGTGCGGCGAGTGCGGGGCCGAGTTCGTCCGCCGTGGTGGGTTCCGCATCCCCGAAATAGGGTGCGCGGAACAGCTTCATGCTACGGCCGGTATAGGCTTGCACCAGCCGCTGCGTGGCGTTGAGCTGGAGTCGCGTCCCTTCCTCCGGCCATGTCGCAAGGTTGGGATGGGCATAGGTGTGATTGCCGATCTCGCTGCCGTCCGCGACGATGCGGCGCAGCAGGGCCGGATGCTCCAGCGCATTTTCCCCGATGACGAAGAAGGTCGCGGGCGTGTGCGTCCTTTCGAGGATGGAGAGGATCTTCGGCGTCCATGTCGCGTCCGGCCCGTCGTCGAAGGTCAGCGCGAGCATCTTCGCCCGCTGCCCGCCGGTCCGCTGCACTTGATAGGGCGTGGGAAGGGCGCGGTAGCTTTCCCGCGCGATCATGCCCTGCGGCCCAAAGGCGATGGCGCGGCTGCCTTCGGTCGGCGTCGCGGTGATCCGCAGGATTTCGCCCGTGCCCTCGACATCGGTGTTGAGCATACTGGCGATGCGGGTCAGGTCCGGTCGGCCGCCGCGGCGGAAGGCGGTGAGGTCGGGCCAGAAGCCGGGGTCTTCGCTGCCCAGCCGCCACAGCGCCACGCTGCCCACGCCGAGTCGTTTGAGCGCTAGCATCTGGTTCCATGTCGCGGCGGCGTCCAGCATCCAGACTTGGTGCCGCTGTCCGCTTTCGTCATAGGCGAAACCGGTATTGCCGCTGGCTGGATCGAAGGTGACGGGCGCATCGCTGTCATGCGCGGCGAGCCATGCCTCGTCTAGCGATAGTGCATCGGCGGCCCCGCCGTGCCAGTCATAGCCATAGCTGCCGAGAGCGACGACCAGTTTGTCAGGACCGATGCGGCGTATCGCCTCTTCAACCTGCCGCACGAACCAGGGCTGCGCGGCGATGGGACCGGCCTCGCCGCCTTGCCAATGCTGGTCATAGGCCATGAAGATCAGTCGATCAGCAGCGCGCGCGAGTTGCTCCATCGGCCATCCGTCGCCCGCCGGAACGGTGAGCGCCAGCGTCGCGTGGGGCGGCATGGCAGCGCGAAGCATGTGGAGGAAGCGCAGATAATCGCCCATCGCCCCGTCCGGCAGGGATTCGAAGTCCATGACGAGCCCGCCCATCCGATGCCGCGCCACATAGTCGCCCAGGTGCCGGGCGAGCAGGCGGCTCGTTTCCGCATGGCCGAGCAGCCGCGCCATGCCCGCGCCGTCCCAGCCATTATCACTGACATTCTGGACCATCGGCAATAGCTTGGGCGGATGCGGCATGGCGGCAATCATCTGGGACAGGCGCGGGTCACTGACGAAATGCGGCATGGGGGAATGAGCCGAAACCGTTACCAGCGCGGGCACGATCCAATCAAGTTGTCCCACATGCCGCCGCAGCGAGGCGATGCTCGTTTCATCATCGGGAACGTAGAAGCCGACGTTCAGCGGCTTGACGGCCCTGCGGGTGGCGGGCCAGTCGGGCAGCCATTTCGTGATGTCGTGATGCAGGCGAGACAGGCCGTAAAGGCGCGCCGCATGGGGTTGGGGCAGCGGCAGGGCCAGGTCGCCTTCGGACGGCACGGCGATCAGCGTGGAGGCAAAGGCGATGGCCGCCGCAACGATGGCCGCCAGTAACGTCGCCAAGGCGCGTCGCGCCCATATGCCCCGCCGCCCGGTGGGGTCGAAGAAAATCGGGCTTGTCATGTCGTCGCTCGAGCGCCTGTCGCTATTATTCCGGGTACATAGAGATCGCCGTCCGCAACGGTGATGATCCGATGATGAAATCTTGGTCATGATGGGCATCGGCCTTTTCGTCGACGTTCGCGTGTTCCGGGCGAAGCGGCGATCTGCTACCGCTGATGCGTCCATATGATCTGGAGACATCATGAGCGTCGTTGCTGCCTATCTCTACAGCGCGGGGAAACCAGTCGAAAGTGTTTCGCTCGATCATGCGCCGGTGATGGGGAATCCGTCCGATTTCGTATGGATCGGGCTGGTGGAACCTTCGGAGCAGGAATTACGGACGTTGCAGGTGCATTATGGCCTGCACCCCTTGGCGGTCGAGGACGCGCTCAAGGCGCACCAGCTTCCGAAGGTGGACGTATATGGCGATCAACTTTTCGTGGTCGCGCGCACGGCCCATCTGGATGGGGACAAGATCCTCTACGGGGAAACGGCGGTTTTTCTGGGGCCGAACCATATCATCTCCGTGCGGCACGGTTCTGCCCGCGCTCACACGGAATTGCGATCGCATCTGGAGGCGGCGCCTTCGCTGCTCAGCCATGGCGTCGACTATGTGCTCCACGCGATCCTCGATTTCATCGTCGACGGTTATCTGCCCATTGTTGAAACCATTGAGGAGGAAGTGCTCGCGATGGAGGATCGGGCGCTCGACACTTTTCTTGAGCGGGACGACATCATGCGTATCTTTCACCTGCGCCGGGAACTGATCCGTTTTCGCCGTATTCTTGGCCCCATGTCGGAAATGGCGAGCCGGCTCGTGCATCTCGATCTGCCTTGTCTCGACGCGCAGGTGCAGCCCTATTTCAAGGACGTGTATGATCATGTGCGGCGGGTTGAAGTCATGGTCGAGAATTTGCGCGAAGTGCTGACTTCGGTGTTCGAGGTCAGCCATCTGCTCGAATCCCAGCGGCAGGGCGCTACCACGCGGCAATTGGCAAGCTGGGCCGCCATCCTTGCCGTGCCCACCGCGATTGCGGGAATTTATGGCATGAATTTCCGCAATATGCCTGAACTGCGGACGCATTATGGCTATTTCGTCGTTCTGGCGGTGATGGCGAGCATCTGCGGACTGCTTTACCTGCGTTTCAAGCGGGCCAACTGGCTCTAGGCGGTCGCTGGTTGCGATTGGTCCGCGGCGTCTTTAGCCTTGTCCCGCTTCCTTCCGATCCAGATATGAGTGCCTGTCCGTTGAAGTCCTTTTCCACTGTCCCACGTTTCCTGTTGCTGATCTTCGCCTTTCTTCCCGGCATGGCCGCCGCTCTTCCTGCCAATCGCCCGACGCCGGGCTATACCCGGGTCGCCATCGAAACCTCTGTCGGGACGATCATCGTTGCTACCGACAATCGCCATGCCCCGCACACAGCAGCCAATTTCCTGGCCTATGTGGATGATGGGCGGTTCGATGGCGTCACTTTCTATCGGGCGGCGCGACGCAAAAGCGCACCGGAACTCGGCCTGATCCAGGGCGGCATCGACACGGATGCGCGTCGTGCGTTGCCCCCCATCCAGCATGAGTCGACGAGCAAGACGGGCATCCGCCATCTCAACGCCACGCTGTCGATGGCGCGGCCCAACCGTCCCGATTCGGCGATGGGTAATTTTTTCATCACGGTGGGGCCGACGCCGAACATGGACGCGCAGGGCAGTTATATCGGCTATGCCGCCTTCGGTCATGTCGTCGCGGGGATGGACGTGGTAAAGCGCATCCTCGCCATGCCGACTTGTTGTGGCTCAGGTCCTATGCGCGGGCAGATGATCGTGAAGCCGATCCGCATCATCCGCGCCAAAAGGCTCGACGGAACGCCACTCCCGACCGGCAAGGTGAAGCCCTGGCTGATCGGGATTAACCGTCCGAAAGCGAAGTGAAGAGACGACCGTGCCTATATTGGAAGGCACGCCGCGTTCCTAGGTTCCGATTCAGAATGGCGACGCGCTTTCCTTCCAGCTAATTCTTGCGCTGCGGCACGGAAAAGGTGCCTGATACGCGCCCGCTGGACCCGCCCGAAACGCCCGGCGTCCCGCCGCTCGCCCGCCCGTCGACAGTGGAAAGCCCGCTGTTGAGGTCCATCACGAGCCGCCCGCCCGTCAGACGATTCGCGCCTTGCGTCAGCGCCACATTGCCCAACATGGTGATGAGCCGCTTGTTGAGGTCGTAAATGGCGACATTGCCACGCGCCGTCTGGTCCGCCTTTGTCACAACGACATTGCCCGAAGCATCGATCCGATCGACTTCCACGCCACTGCCGGTATTGCCGGTGCTGTTGCCCGGCGTCTGGCGATAGGCAACGGTCATGCGCGCCGCATTCAGCGTCATGCCCGCCTGTGTTACGACGACATTGCCCGACACGACCACCCGGTCGGCGCGGTCCTGCACTTCGATCCGATCGGCGGAGAAGTTGACCGGCGCATTGCTATCGTGATTCTTCATCACCTGCGCGCCTGCCCCCGCGAAAATGGCGCTCGCGGTGCCGATCGCGCCTAGTGAAAAGAGGGTGATGGTGCGTTTCATCAATTCCGCCCTTTGAGGCCATTTTGTTCGATGCGCAAGCGCGCCCTGCCGTTCAGCGTCACCGTGCGGGCATTGAGATCCGCTTCCAGATGATCGCCGCTGAAGGTGCCGATGGGGATGCGCCCGTCGACCCGGCCTGCGCTCTTGAGCCTGCGGGACTGAAGGTCGACGCCGACATCGCGGGTCGTCATGCGGTATCCGCCCGCCGACTCGAACTGCACCGGGCCGATGATGCCGACCCGTTCGCTATCCATATTATACTGGCCCTTTTGTGCACTCAGCACCGCGGGGCCGTCGGACAGCAATATGCGCGCTGACAGGTCGCTCAAGTCCACGACGGGCTCGCGTGAGCTTTTCTGCACCGCCGATCCCGCGCGCAGGGAGAAGGGCTGCCCCTTGCTGTCCTCCCCTCGGTAGAGCGCCTCTGTCAGGCGCATCCTCTCATGCGCGATCTCGACCCGGTTCTTGTCGAGCAGGAAGCTGACCTTGTCCCCGCCGGTGAAGGGCGCGGTCGCCAACAGCGCCGCCAGAACGCCCACCGCGACCGGCAGCCAGTTTTTAAGCGTCCTGACCAGCCGGTCATGGCTGCCGCCCGGCCGCGCCCAGTGGCGGCGCGCATGGCGTTGCTGTTCAGCCTGGATCGACATGGATGGCGCGCTTCCCTTTATATCCTTACATGTGGGCGAAGATATCGATCTCCGGCCACCCCGCCAGATCTAGGACAGCCCGATGAGGGAGGAAATCGAAACAAGCCTGCGCCAGTTCCATGCGCCCTTCGCGGATCAGCCGCTTGTCGAGCTGTTCTTTCAGCAGATGCAGATAACGCACGTCCGACGCCGCATAATCCTTTTGCGCGTCGGACAGCAGCGGCGCGCCCCAGTCGGAACTTTGCTGCTGCTTGCTGATTTCCTGCCCCAGCAGTTCGCGCACCAGTTCCTTCAGGCCATGACGGTCGGTATAGGTCCGTACCAGACGCGAGGCGATCTTGGTGCAATAGGCGGGCGCGGCGATCACACCCAGATAATGTTTGATGGCGGCAATATCGAAACGCCCGAAATGATAGAGTTTCAGCCGCTCCGGATCAGCCAGAACCGCCTTCAGGTTTGGCGCGGCATAATCACTTCCCGGACTGAAGCGCACCAGGTGCTCATCGCCCTTGCCGTCGCTGATCTGGACGACGCACAGTCGGTCGCGCGGGGTGATGAGGCCCATGGTTTCAGTATCGACGGCGATCGGGCCGGGTGCAAGGACGCCCTCGGGCAGATCCTCTTCATGGAAATAGACGGTCATGGCTCCCCTCTATGGTGAAAGCGGTCATATCGCAATCGAGGCTTTCATCCTGTCTCTATGGCATCCTGTCTCTATGGAAATGCGGGCCAGCGGAATCTGACGGGTTGCAGGCTAAAATCATTCGCGCTCCCCCGAAAAGTTGATATAGTGATTCTCAAACCGCTGTGCTGCGGTGGATTCTGCATGTCATTTCGCCCGGCATGTTTGTCCGATTTTACATTTGGGCGAAGCGAAAGTGACCAACAGGGCATGAGTTTTGATAGAGGTCGCCGCGGCGGGCGCGGCAAGGACAAGCGCGACGGTTTCGGCGAAGACAGTTTCTACGAAGGTGGCCGCACTTTCGGCGGTGGCGGCTTTGGTGATCGTGGTGGTTTCGGCGGTGATCGCGGCGGCTTCGGCGGTGGTGACCGAGGTGGCTTCGGCGGCGGTGGCGCTGGCGGCGGCGGTGGTTTCCGCAGCGGCGGTGGCGGCGGCTTTGGCGGCGGCGGCGCTGGTGGTTTTGGCGGCGGTCGCGGCGGAATGCCCGCACAGGTCGTCGGCGAAGGCACTGGCGTCGTAAAGTTCTTCAATGGACAGAAGGGTTTCGGCTTCATCGTGCGTGATGATGGCGGCGAAGACGTATTCGTGCACATCAGTGCGGTCGAACAGGCAGGCCTGACCGGCCTGGCGGAAGGGCAGCCGCTTGGCTTCACCCTCGTCGATCGCGGCGGTAAGGTGTCGGCGACCGACCTGAAGATCGAGGGCGAGCCGCTTCCGGTCGAGGAACGTGCGCCGCGTGAGCCGCGCGCAGGCGGTTTCGGCGGCGCTGAGCGTGGTGGCGATCGCGGTCCTCAGCGTCAGCTTACCGGCGAGCGCGCCAGCGGCACGGTCAAGTTCTTCAACGCGATGAAGGGCTTCGGCTTCATTCAGCGCGATGATGGCCAGCCGGACGCATTCGTGCACATCAGTGCGGTTGAGCGTGCGGGCATGCCCGCCCTCAACGAAGGCGACCGTTTGGACTTCGAACTGGAAGTCGATCGCCGCGGCAAATATGCGGCGGTGAATCTCCAGTCGAAGGCCGACTGACGCCCTGCTATCCTGCCGTCAGGATACAGAGCAAGAAAGGGTCGCCTGCCCGGCGGCCCTTTTTCTTTTAAGGTTGCCGTGAATGGGTCGAGAGCGGGCGTTGCCCGCGACATCATGCTGAACTTGGTTCAGTAATCATCATGTCCCAAGAACCCTGCTTGATCCGGCAATTGAACCCTGAGCCGAGCCTGCGAAGCTGAACAAGTCCGCGGTGTCGGGGAAGGATGCCGGGTCGCCACCAATCTCTCACCTTGCGAACCCATCCGTTGCCCGGATCAGGGCGTCCAATATGCCCGGCTCGTTATAGGCGTGGCCCGCGCCCTCGATCATCTCGAAGCGCGCCCGCGGCCAAGCGCGGTGCAGCGACCAGGCGGTCTCCGCCGGGCAGGCCATGTCATAGCGGCCCTGCACGATGACGCCGGGAGTGTCGCGTAGCTTGCCCGCGTCGCGGATGAGCTGGTCGTCCTCCAGCCAGCCGCCATGGACGAAATAATGATTTTCGATTCGGGCGAAGGCGAGCGCAAAATCGTCGGCTTCGTGGGTCGCCGACAGATCGGGGTCGGGCAGCAGGCGGATGGTTTCGCCTTCCCAGACGCTCCATGCCTTGGCCGCTGCGATCTGCGCCGTATGATCCTCTCCCGTCAGGATGCGGCGATAGGCATGGAGCAGATCGCCGCGCTCGCTTTGCGCTATAGGCGCGAGGAAGCGTTCCCATTTGTCCGGATAGATGCGGCTCGCGCCCTCCTGATAATACCAGTCGATCTCGCGCTTGCGGACGGTGAAGATGCCGCGCAGCACCAGTTCGCTGACGCGATCCGCATGGGCCTGAGCATAAGCGAGCGCTAGCGTCGATCCCCATGACCCGCCGAAAACCAGCCATTTTTCGACGCCCATCATGGTCCGCAGCCGTTCGATGTCGGCCACCAGATGCCATGTCGTGTTGGCGTTGAGGTCGGCATGGGGCGTCGAGCGGCCGCAGCCGCGCTGGTCGAACAGCAGCACGTCATAACGCGCCGGATCGAATAGACGCCGATGATCGGGCGCGCAGCCCCCGCCTGGCCCGCCATGAAGGAAGATGGCGGGCTTCGCGCCCGGCGTTCCGGCGCGTTCCCAGTAGACGCTGTGGCCGTCCCCGGTATCGAGATGGCCGGAGGTGAAAGGTTCGATCGGGGGATAAAGTGTTCGCATGGTCCGACATTACAATCTCCCATGTCGGAAATACAATTTGCGACAAATCTCCCTTTGCTCCGCGAGAATTTTGCGACAACTGGCTGCTAGGCTCAGGACCCATTGATCCGGGAGGGATGATCTGATTCAGGCTCCGCAAGGAGATTGAACATGAGCGACCTGTACTGGCTGACGGACGAGCAGATGGCTCGGCTCCGACCGTATTTTCCCAAGAGCCACGGCAGGCCACGAGTCGATGATCGGCGGGTGCTGAGCGGGATCATTTTCGTCAATCGCAACGGGTCGCGCTGGTGTGATGCGCCGAAGGACTATGGTCCCCACAAGACACTCTACAACCGATGGAAGCGGTGGGGCGAGATGGGTGTCTTCCTCCGCATGATGGAAGGGCTTGCCGCCGAGGGCGCCGATCCGAAGACGGTCATGATCGATGCGACCTACTTGAAGGCGCACCGCACGGCATCGAGCCTGCGGCTTAAAAAGGGGATCTCGGGCGGCTGATCGGCCGCACCAAAGGGGGCATGAACACGAAGCTTCACGCCGTCACCGATGCAAACGGTCGTCCGCTCAGCTTCTTCATGACCGCAGGCCAGATCAGCGATTATACCGGCGCTGCCGCGCTACTCGACGACCTTCCCAAGGCGCAGTGGCTGCTGGGCGACCGCGGCTATGACGCCGACTGGTTCAGGGGCGCCCTTCAAGAAAAGGGGATCAAGCCCTGCATTCCTGGGCGAAAATCCCGTCTCGATCCCATCAAATACGACAAGCGTCGCTACAAACGCCGCAACCGCATCGAGATCATGTTCGGTCGCCTCAAGGACTGGCGCCGCGTCGCCACCCGCTACGATCGGTGCCCTACGGTCTTCTTCTCCGCCATCGCTCTTGCCGCCACCGTCATCTTCTGGCTCTGATCAATGAGTCCTGAGCCTAGGCAGGCCATGTTCAGGTCTGTTCTGGGGGTTTCCGTGCGGCGTTCCATGTCCTTTGCCATTTTCACCTTATTGTCCGGCGCGGCGCCCGGCGCGCTGATGGCGCAGGAGGCCGAGCGCCGCCCGCCCGTGGAGATGGACGAAGGGGAGGAAATCGTCGTCACCGGCCAGCCGGAACGTGGGGCGGTGTTCGGAGATGTCCAGCCCGAACAGCAGTTCCGCGCCGCCGACATCCGCGCGCTGGGCGTCGCGTCGATTTCCGAAATGGTGTCTGAACTGTCGGCCGAAACCAACGGCACGCCCATCATCCTCCTCAACGGCAAGCGCATCTCCAGCTTTTCGGAGATTCAGGATCTCCCTTCCGAAGCGGTGGCGCGGGTCGACGTGCTGCCCGAACAGGTTGCGCTGTCCTATGGCTATGCGCCGACGCAGAAGGTCATGAACATTGTGCTGCGCCAGCGTTTTCGCGCGGAATCCGCCGATGTGCGCGGGGGCGTGACGACAGATGGCGGGCGTGAGAATGGATCGGCCGAAGCAGGCATCATGCGTATCCGGGGCGACAACCGCTTCACGTTGAACCTCAAATATAGCCGCGCCGCGCAACTGCTGGAAAGCCAGCGGGATATCATTCCGACCGCGCCGTCCCGGCCCTATTCGCTGGGCGGCAATATCACCGCCCCGACGCAGGACGGGGAAATCGATCCGGCGCTTTCTGCCCTTGCCGGGCAGACCGTGACGGTGGCTGCCGTGCCGAAAAGTGCGGCTGCCTCCGTGCCTGCGCTTAGCGATTTCGTGGCGGGCGCGGGACAGCAGAGCGTCAGCGACCTTGGCCGCTATCGCACGCTCAGCCCCGCCACAGAGAATTTTGCCGCCAACGCCACGCTGGCTCGCGCGCTGGGCGGGGTGTCGGCCACCATCAACGGGCGGCTGGAGCTTTCGGACAACGATTCGTTTCAGGGGCTGTCGGCGGCGGCGCTGACATTGCCTGCAGGCAATCCCTTCTCGCCCTTCGCGGGCGATGCGCGGCTTTACCGCTATCTCGCGCAGACGGGTGCGCTGGGGCAGGGGATAAGGGGCACCACGGGCCATATCGGGATCACGCTGAACGGCGCGCTGGGGGGCGGATGGCAATGGTCCTTTACCGGCAATGGCGACATTTCCGACACCCGCACGCGGACGGATCGCGGCATTTCCACCGGCGCGATACAGGCGGCGCTGGAAGCGGGCGACGCGTCGGTGAACCCCTATGGCGACATGTCCGGCAATCTGCTGGCCACACGCCTCACCGACCGTGCGCGGGCGAAATCGCAGGCGATTTCGGGCGATCTGCTGCTGAGCGGCCCGCTATTCGACCTGCCTGCGGGGGAGGTCACGACATCGCTCAGTCTGGGCGGGTCGGCCAATGGCTTTGAAAGCTGGTCGATCCGGTCGGGGGTCGAGCGCAATGCGGATTATAGCCGGGAAATCGCGAGCGGGCAGATCAGCCTGGACGTGCCGCTCACCAGCCGGTCGCGGGACGTGCTGGGGATGCTGGGCGACATCGGCGTCAACATAAACGCCGCCGCGCAGCGCCTGTCGGATTTCGGCACGCTTTCGACGCTGGGCTACGGTCTGCGCTGGAAGCCAGTGAAGGCGGTTCAGGTCCTGATGTCCGCCAATCAGGACCGGGCCGCGCCAACCGGATCGCAGATCACTGATCCGTTGATCTCCACGCCCAATATGCCTGTCTTCGATTATGCCACCGGGCAGACGGTGTTCGTGACGACGTTGTCGGGTGGCAATGCCGGGCTGAAGGAAAGCGTGCGCGACCAGTTCCGCCTGAGCGCAACGGTGAAGCCCTTCGACAAGCCCAATCTGACGCTGACGGCGACCTACCTCAACAGCCGCACCCGTAATCCCATCGCGGCCTTCCCCACGCCCACACCCGCCATAGAGGCGGCCTTTCAGGATCGTTTCCTGCGCGATGCGGACGGCGCGCTGACGCAGATCGACGCGAGGCCGATCAATTTCCTGCGGTCGCAAAGCGAGGAACTGCACTGGGGCTTCAACCTGTCGATCCCGCTCAAATCGCATGTGCAGAAGCTGATGGAAGCTTGGCGCGCGGCGGGTGGAAAGCCCGAAAACCGGCCGGTCGAGCTGCAATCGCTGTTCGGCAATCGCCGTCCCGCTGGTGGAGGCGACGGCGAGGGAGGCGGCGACGGCCAACCCAGACGCGATGCTGGTCCGGGCGGACCGGGTGAGACTGGCGGCAGCAACGCGGGACCGAGCGGAAGGCCGGGCACCGGCTTCGGCGGGCGGGGTGGTTTTGGCGGGCGGCGTGGCGGCGGCGGTGGCGGACGCCTCAGCTTCAGCCTGTATCACACATGGCATTTGACCGAGAGCATCCTGATCGCGCCGGGCGTGCCGGAACTCAACCTGCTGAGCGGCGACGCGACCGGTTCATCGGGCGGGCAACCACGCCATGAGGTCGAAGCGCGGCTGGGCTATTCCAACAACGGCATCGGCGGGCGGCTGAGCGTCAACTGGGAAAGCGGGACGCATGTCGACGGCGCGCTGGGCGGCACGTCGCGCCTGAACTTCGGCAGCCTCGCCACCGCCAATCTGCGCCTCTTCGCCAATCTGGGGCAGATGCCCGGACTGGTGCGCGACCATCCTTTCCTGCGAGGCGCGCGGGTTTCCATCGGCATCGACAATATCTTCAATGCGCGGCGGGATGTGACGGACGCGACCGGGGCGACGCCGCTGCGTTATCAGCCGGACTATCTGGACCCGCTGGGCCGCACGGTGACGATCAGTTTCCGCAAGCTGTTCTTCTGACCGGCCATGCTGCCGCGTGATCTTGCAAAGCGGCGGTTATTAGGTGGATTTTGGACATATTCCATCCGTTCGTCCTGAGTAGCCACTTCGGCTTCGCTCACCCCTACTCCGGGCGAACGGGTGTTGGGAGGAATGGCCGAGAACGGAGACAATCCCGAGAGGTCAGGATGCGAGTAGGCGGCGAGTGGTGGTTTTCAGGCGGCTGAGATCGACCGCCTCCCGGAATTCCACGCCCATGCGGTCATCCTTCGACCAGTGTGCGACGGCGTCGGCGAAATAATTGTCCGCCAGCTCGATGATGAAGGTCGTCCCTTCCGGCACGTTCCACAGTCCTTCGACCAGCGCGCCGGTGGCGGAAATGTTGCGGATGCGCGCGGAATATATGTCTCCGTCATTATGCACGGCCACGGTCCGCAGCATGGATTTGCGTTCGGGCCGACTGGATTTGAAACCTTCGACCTTGGCAGCAGTGCCCGCGCTCAACTGACGTTCGAGCACCTCAGCGGCGCCCATCGGCCGTCCGTAGACATAGCCCTGCACATGACTGCACCCCAGTTGGCGGATCAGGTCCAGCTCGTCATGGGTTTCCGCGCCCTCCGCCGTCGTGTCCATGCCCAGTGCTTCGGCCAGGCTTACGATGGCCTTGATGATTGCGCTGTTGCGATTGCCCTTGATCGCCGCGCCGCGCACGAAGCTCTGGTCGATCTTGATCTTGTCGAACGGCGCTTTCTTCAAGTAGCCGAGCGAGGAATAACCTGTCCCGAAATCGTCCAGCGCCAGACGTACGCCCAGGGCCTTCAGTCGCGCGAACATCGAATCGGTGTCCGCATTGTCGTTCAGGAACACGCTCTCGGTGATTTCCAGCTCCAGGCGTTCGGGCGACAATTGCGTCGACGCCAGCGCGTTCATGATTGTGGAGGGAAAGCTGGGATTGGCGAACTGGATTGGGGAGACGTTGACCGCCACGCGCGTGCTTCCCACCCATTGCGCCGCGTCCTTGCAGGCTGTGCGGATCACCCAGTCCCCGATCTGCGCGATCAGGCCTGTATCCTCCGCGATGGGAATGAAGATATCGGGGCCAATCAGCCCCCGCCGGGGATGCTGCCAGCGAAGCAGCGCTTCATAGCCAGTGATCTGTTCGGTGACGGACGATACGACCGGCTGATAGACCAGATGCAGCGCGTCGGTCGCCAGCGCGTCGCGCAAATCCTCCTCCAGTCGGCGGCGATCTTCCGCATCGGCGTGCATGTCGGATGAATAGAAGCGATAGACGCCTCGGCCGTTGCCCTTTGCCGCATAAAGCGCCAGATCGGCGTTGCGGATCAGAGCGTCGGTGGTCACGCCGTCGTGCGGGCAGTGGGAAATGCCGATCGAAACGCCGATGACGACGGACGTATCCTCGATCTTGTAGGGCTGAGATATGGTGCTGATGATAGCCTGGGCGAGATGGCCCAGCACCGCTGGGTCCTGACGCCCGACCAGAAGGATCTTGAACTCGTCGCCGCCTTGGCGGCCGACCAGCCCCTGATTGCCGACCACTCGGAGCAGTCGCTCGCTGACCTGTCGCAACAGCGCGTCTCCGGCCGGATGTCCCAGCGTGTCATTGACGCTCTTGAAACGGTCCAGGTCCAGCATCATCAGGGTGCATTCGCCCATCTGGCCATTGATGCTCTTGATGGAGTGCTCCAGCGCCTGCATTATCTGGACCCGATTGGCGAGGCCTGTGAGAGAATCGAACTGGGCCAGTCGCGCCACTTCGGCTTGACTGCGCTTTATTTCGGTAAGATCGGTGCCGCTGCCGCGAAAGCCCTGGAACTGACCATATTCATTGAATACCGGTTGGCCGGAAATCGACCACCAGCGCTCCTCGTTCATCATCGCGGCCTGAACGGCGACCTCGGTAAAACCCGAACGCGCCGACAGATGGAATCCCAATGTACGTTCACCGTCGCCATGAGGGCGGTTGCCGGGGCCGACAAGATCGGTGAAAGGTTGTCCGATGAGTTGTTCGACGGGCCTGCCCAACGTCGTGGCCAGCGTTTTGGAAAGATAGACTAGCAATCCCTGCCGGTCCGTTTCCCAGAACCAGCCCCGACCGGAGCGTTCATATTCATGAAGCAGTCGGTCGGAACGCTGGGCCCGCAATTCCTGCCGGTAGCGTAGCATGGCCTGATCGCGGTCCACCCTGGCCTGCCGCACCGTGGCGATCAGCATGACCGACACGCAGCTCACCGCCAGCCCGGCCTGCATCCAGCCGCCTTGCTGCATGACCGACACCAGCAGGACGCCCAGGAAATAGGACAGGCCCAGCAGCCTACGGTCGCCGAAGATGCACACCGCCAGCAGCGCGACGGCAAATTCGGGCACGATGAAATGCAGGGACGGGGCGGTGACATTGCACCAGAGGCTGAATGTAAGTCCCGAAAGGAAAGCCATGGGCAGCATAAGCCACATCTGTACATGTGGCATGAGCGCGCGGAATCGGCTCTGGCGCGGCGCGATCATCAGCGCGCCGTCCGCCAACAGCATCGCCGCCAGCAGGATCGATTGCCATGGGCTGGCTATATGATGGAAAGGCGCGCCGTAGAGGGCGGAAATGCAAATCCTCGCCAGCAGAACCAGCGGCCAAAGCGCGGCAATGAGAAGGAAGGCCCGTGAAACCCAGGTCGCAGATACATCTCCACCGCTTTCTGCCAGTCCCAGCGACGTCATGAGGCCGGGACTGGGCGCTGTGGACTCCGGAAAAGCTGGACGCACGGGGTTCATGCCCTGTGCCTAACCCAAACTTCTTGAAAGAAGCTTACCTAGAAGGCTCAAAAACGACGGAATTTAATCACTTCATTCGCGAAGATCGGCAATCACACTCGCATCGGCATCAGCACATAGAGCGCCGGGCTGCGATCATTCTCGCGAATCAGCGTGGGCGCCGCCGCATCAGCCAGATGCAGTTCGACGAGGTCGCTGTCGATCTGCCCCAATATGTCGAGCAGATAGCGGGCGTTGAAGCCGATTTCGAAGCCTTCGCCCTGGAACGCGCCGGAGACTTCTTCCGCAGCCGTGCCGTTTTCGGGGCTGGTGACGGATAGTGTGATCTTGTCGCGATCGAGTGCCATCTTGACCGCGCGGGTCTTTTCCGTGGCGATGGTGGCGACACGGTCCACGCCTTCCTCGAAGCTGCGCGGGTCGATCTTGAGCAACTTGTCGTTCCCCGTCGGAATGACGCGGCTGTAATCGGGGAAAGTGCCGTCGATCAACTTGCTGGTCAGGATCGCGCTGCCAAGGCCGAAACGGATCTTGCTGGCGGACAGCGAAACTGCGACCGATCCTTCGACCTCGTCCAGCAGCTTGCGAAGCTCGCCAATGCATTTGCGCGGGATGATGATGCCCGGCATCCCATCCGCGCCATCGGGCCGGGGAACCGTCACGCGGGCGAGGCGGTGGCCATCGGTCGCCGCGGCCTTGAGCACCGGCTGGCCTTCATCCGACACATGGAAATAGATGCCGTTGAGATAATAGCGCGTCTCTTCGGTCGAAATCGCGAAGCGCGTCTTGTCGATGATCTGCTTCAGCGTTTCGGCGGGCAGTTCGAAGCTGGTCGGCAGGTCGCCTTCCGCGATCACCGGGAAGTCGTCGCGCGGCAGGGTCGACAGGTTGAAGCGCGCACGGCCCGCCTGGATCAGCATCTTGCCCTCGGCCGCGTGGAGCAGCACCTGGCTGCCTTCGGGCAGCTTGCGCGCGATGTCGAACAGCGTGTGCGCCGAAATGGTGGTGGCACCGGCCTGTTCGACCTGCGCGGAGATGCTCTCCACGATCTGGAGATCGAGGTCGGTCGCCATCAGCTTGATCGCGCCGTCTGCCGATGCTTCGATCAGCACGTTCGACAGGATCGGTATGGTGTTGCGCCGTTCGACCACCGACTGGACGTGGCTCAGACTTTTCAGGAGCGTTGCGCGTTCGATGGTGGCCTTCATGTCCCTGTTCTGTCCGTTTCTTTTTCGCCGATGACCCGGCTTCGGTCGAATCCGGGTGACAATGATGGATGGTCCTTCATAGCCGCTATGACGGCGGCGGCAAGCACTCGCTCATCCTTTCCGTGCAAAGCCAGGGCTTGCAAAAGGAATCGGCTTGGGCTTTGCCGGGGGAATGCGATGCGCCCTTGCCCTGATCCCCATCCTGATGCTGGCTGCCGCGCCAGCGCAGGCGCGCGATTCGCTGGGGATATTCGAAGGTTGGGGCGCTTTCCGCGATCCGGCGACGCCGCGCTGCTACGCCATCGCGCAGCCCGTTAGCATCCGTTCCAGCGTTGCGCTCAATGGATTCGCCTCGGTTGCGAGTTGGCCGCGCGAGAAACTGCGGGGGCAGGTTCATTTTCGCCTGAGCCGGATGCGCGGCGACAAGGCGCCCGTGATCCTGAGCATTGGCGATAGGCGCTTTCCCCTTGTCGCGGGGCAGGTCGATGCCTGGGCCCCCGATGCGCGCGGAGACGCCGCCATTGTCGCGGCGATGCGGTCGGCCACCAGCATGAGCGTGCAGTCCGCCGACATGCGCGGGCGGGCTTTTGCCGACACCTACGCTTTGCGCGGGGCGGCGACGGCGATCGACGCGGCGGCGCTGGGATGCGCGAAACTGCGCTAGATCTTTTTGCCGCATTTTTGTGAGCCGTCAGCCGTGCCAGCTGACTTCAAAATGCTCTGGCAAGCCGCACCCTTTCAAAATCCAGGCAAATCGACTATGTGCGCGCCCTATGCAGACAGCCGCCAACCCGCTCATGCCGATTCCCGGCGCTATCGATCCTGTGCCCGTGCCGCGCGCCGTAACACCGCGCGAGGATGGCCGCGTCGACCTGCTAGGCCTGGCGCGCGATCGGATCCGTGCTGTTCTGGAAAGCGCGGGGCTGGAGCCCAAGCAGGCGAAGCTGCGCGCCAAGCAGCTTTTCCACTGGCTCTACCATCGCGGCGAGACCGATTTCGAGAAGATGACCGACCTCGCCAAGCCGATGCGCGGCTGGATGGCGGCGCGCTTCATCGTCGGCCGTCCGCAGGTGGTGGAGGCGCAGGTGTCGAGCGACGGCACGCGGAAATGGTTGCTGCGCTCCGACGACGGGCAGGATTATGAAATGGTGTTCATCCCCGATGCGGATCGGGGGACGCTCTGCGTGTCGAGCCAGGTCGGCTGCACGCTCAACTGCCGCTTCTGTCATACCGGCACGATGCGCCTTGTCCGCAATCTGACGCCGGGCGAGATCGTGGGGCAAGTGATGCTGGCGCGCGACGCGCTGGGCGAATGGCCCAAGGGGAGTATGTCCTCGACCATCGAGGATGAGGATGATGACGCTCCGCAATATGCGCCCGACGGCCGGATGCTGACCAACATCGTTATGATGGGCATGGGCGAGCCGCTCTATAATTTCGACCATGTGCGCGACGCGCTGAAGGTCGTGATGGACGGCGACGGGCTGGCTTTGTCGAAGCGGCGCATCACTCTCTCCACGTCTGGTGTAGTGCCGATGATGGCGCGGGCAGGTGAGGAGATCGGCGTCAATCTTGCCGTGTCGCTCCATGCCGTGACCAAGGACGTGCGCGACGAACTGGTGCCGCTCAACCGGAAATATGGGATCGAGGAGCTGTTGCAGGCCTGCGCCGACTATCCCGGCGCGAACAATGCGCGGCGCATCACCTTCGAATATGTGATGATAAAGGACAAGAATGACAGCGACGCCGACGCGCATGAGCTTGTCCGCCTGCTCCGCCAGTTCAAATTGCCTGCGAAGGTGAACCTGATCCCCTTCAATCCATGGCCGGGCACCGACTATGAATGTTCGACGCCGGAGCGGATCAGGCGCTTTTCCGACATAGTGTTCGAAGGCGGTATTTCCGCTCCGGTCCGCACGCCGCGCGGGCGGGACATCATGGCGGCGTGTGGGCAGCTCAAATCCGCGAGCGAGAAGAAGAGCCGCGCCGAACTCAACCGGCTGGCCGAGGAGAAACAGGCGGCGCTGGGCTGATCGTTCACCAACCTAATATGGCGCAACGAAAAAGGGCGGCCCCATGGGACCGCCCTTTCCTATTTGCTGTCCAGGAAGGATCAGAAACGGAAGCCGATGCCGACGACGCCCGCATCACGGCCACCGAAATTGGCTTCATATTCGGTGCGCTGATACTCAGCCGAAATGTAGATGTTCGGACGGGCTGCAAATTCCAGACCGCCGCCATAACGCACACCTTCCACCGCGAAGCCCGCACCACCGACGTCGACGCGGGTGTCTGCGTAGCCGACCTTGGCGAAGGCGAGGATCTGCGGGGTGACAATATAACCCAGACGCACCGAAGCAGCGAGGTCGCGGCTGATTTCGACGCCGCCTTCACCGGTGGTGGTGTCGCCGAAGGACACTTCGGGGCCGAAGGTCACGCGGGGAGCGAGCGCCAGGTCATAGCCGGCGGTCACGCCATAGCTGAAGCCATCTTCACCGTCGAACTTGTCATAGCCCATGGTCACGCCGGCGCGCGGACCCGTGAAGGACGCGGCTTCCTGAGCGAAAGCAGGCGCGGACACGGCAACAGCGGCAGCAGCAGCGGCTGCGAAAATCACAGTCTTCATAAAACCCTCATATTATGGAAGCGGCAACATTGTCGGAATGACAATAGCCGTCATGTATTCATGATCTGGTGTTTCGATTGTTTTCTTTATCACCTTGCAAAAAGACTGCGGTAAGCAGCCTTCAGCCTTCTCATGAACCGCAATGTTCATCTGCGGTGACGCGCATATGCGTCGCCATGGATCGAGTTGCAACATCGTCATAAACATTATTGAGGATTGATGTTTTTTCGCAACAGTTTGGGCGGCGCAAGCGTAGATGCAAAAAAAAGGGCGGCTCACAAGGGGAGCCGCCCTTCTCCATGCACTGGTTCCGTGCTTAGAAGCGGAAGCCGATACCGACGACGCCCGCATTGCGGCCGCCGAAATCATCTTCATATTCGGTGCGCTGATATTCGGCGGAAATATAGGTGCGCGGAGTCACCGAATATTCCAGGCCGCCGCCGAAACGCACGCCTTCCAGCGATTGATGCGCGCCGGCAAATTCGAAGCGGGTGTTGGCATAGCCGACCTTGCCGAATGCCAGAACCTTCGGCGTCACGGCATAACCGAGACGCAGCGAGGCGGCGAGGTCGCGGCTGGCGTGGACGCCGCTGTCCTTGGTGGTGGAGTCGCTGAACGACACTTCCGGGCCGGCCGTGATGCGCGGGGCCACCGCGATGTCGTAACCGGCGGAGGCGCCATAGGTGAAACCATCGCTGCCCTGGATATTGTCATAACCCAGGATCGCGCCTGCACGCGGGCCAGTAAAGGGAGTTGCGTCCTGAGCAAAAGCTGGAACGGCAACGGAGGCAGCAGCAATGGCCGCGAGAATCGCAGTCTTCATGATATTCCTCATTTATTCTTTGACACCCTGAACCGGGATGAACTCCATCTAGGTGCTCAATCAGTTTTGAAAAGGGACTGATCTATTATTTATTTTGATCAAGCCCTCCTTGAAACATGCAGGTATCGTTCCGTAGTCGCTTATATGTCCGACGATCTTACTTGCGAGGGGAGCGCGCTTATGCTCTCGCCAGATGGCTGCCACATGAACGGCTTCTGTCATTTCCGTCAGGGAACATCCATTTTGACCTGACTGATGCAAAAGAGTAACAGTGCCTGCCATGAAAGAAGGCTTGGTCCCCGCTACGGCGGCGCGTATGGTGCAACGCCATCGGCTGTCCACCCGTCTGTGGCATTGGGCGAACGTGCTGCTGCTCTACACGCTGTTTACCAGCGGCCTTGGCATCTTCAATGCCCACCCCCGGCTCTATTGGGGCCAGTATGGCGCCAATTTCGATCATGCGTGGCTGGAACTGGATCGTTTTCCGGGCTGGATCACCCTGCCGGCACTCTATAATCTCGCCATGTCGCGGCATTGGCACCTGACCGCCGCGCCGATCCTGATCGTCTCGCTCCTCGCTTATATGCTCTGGAGCCTTGGCAACGGGCATATTGGTAAGGATTTGCTTTTCCGCCGGGGCGAGTTGGCGCCTGCTCATCTCTGGCGAGACGTCAAGGATCATGTCCGGTTGCGTTTCCCAAGGGGGGAAGCGGCGCTGCATTATAATGTGTTGCAAAAGGCCAGTTACATGGCCGTGATCTTTCTATTGCTGCCGCTGGTCATTCTGACCGGGCTTACCATGTCACCGGGCATGAACGCGGCCTGGCCCTGGCTGATCGATCTGTTTGGCGGCCGCCAATCGGCCCGGTCGCTTCATTTCCTGGCGGCGTTCGCCCTGATGGCCTTTTTTCTCGTTCACATTCTCATGGTTCTGCTGGCGGGGCCGCTGAATGAAATCCGGTCGATGCTCACCGGCAAATATCGCCTGCCGGAGGAAGGGAGATGACGCTTTTGCTATCCCGCCGCGCACTGGTGCTGGGCGGAGCGGTCACGCTGGCCGGATGCGATCGGCTGGCGAGCAATGAAAGGGTGCGCGACACGCTGTTTTCAGCCGAGAATTTCCATAAATGGGCGCAACGCAGTCTGATGCGCCGCGATGCCCTCGCCCATGAATTCCGGCCCGACCAGATTTCCCCCTTTTTTCGCGCGAACGGCACCGCTAATCCCAACACGCCCGAATATAAGACACTGTGGCGCAACGGCTTTGCCGACTGGCGGCTGCGCGTAAGCGGAATGGTGGCCCGGCCCCTGTCGCTTTCCCTCGTGCAACTTCATGCCATGCCCCATCGCGAGCAGATTACGCGCCACGATTGCGTGGAAGGATGGAGTGCGATCGGCAAATGGCGCGGCGTGCCGCTATCGCTGATTCTGAATGCGGCGCGGATGAGCAGCCGCGCGCGCTACATCGTTTTTCGCTGCGCCGACGATATGGGGAACGGTAATGCCTATTATGAAAGCATCGACCTGATCGACGCGTTCCATCCCCAGACCATTCTGGCTTTCGCACTGGGCGACCAACCTTTGCGGGTGGCGAACGGGGCGCCGCTGCGACTGCGGGTGGAGCGGCAGCTTGGCTACAAGCACGCCAAATATCTGACGGGAATAGAGGCGGTGGAAAGTCTCTCCGGCATCGGCGCGGGTAAGGGCGGCTACTGGGAAGATCGGGCCGGTTATGACTGGTATGCAGGCATTTGACGCCCGCGTCATGACAGGGCAGGGTGCGGCGCATGAAAATATTCGATCGGGTTCTCAAACGACTGGTTTCGCAAGGCCAGCTTACGGTCATCTATCATGACGGCTCTCGCAGCACGGTGGGAACGGCCGATCCAGCCTTTCCCGCGTTGACCCTTCAATTCCTCGATTCGCGCGTTCCCATCGATATATTGAAAGATCCGCGGCTCGGCATGGCGGAAGCCTATATTGAGGGGCGGGTCATCATCGAAGGTGGCGGGATCATGGAACTGATCTCCCTAATTCGCGTCAATAACGCTTGGGAAAACGGCAAATCGATCAGCGCCAAAGGGCCCTTGAAACGCGGTTTCAAGGCGCTTCGACAGACGCTCTGGCGCGCCAACCATCGTTCCCGCGCCAAAGCCAATGTCGCCCATCATTATGATTTGTCGGGCGCGCTTTATGCGCTCTTCCTCGACAAGGACCGGCAATATAGCTGCGCTTACTGGCCCGATGCCGACAATCAGGCGGGGATCAGCCTGGAAGAGGCGCAGGAAGACAAGAAAGCGCATATCGCTGCCAAGCTGCTGCTGGAACCGGGCATGAAGGTGCTGGACATCGGTTGTGGTTGGGGTGGCATGGCGCTCTATCTCCACCGCACCTGCGGCGTCGATGTGACCGGCATCACCCTATCCGAAGAACAGCTCAAGGTTGCGCGCCAGCGAGCACAGGATGCTGGCGTATCGGACCATGTCCGTTTCGAACTGATCGACTATCGCGATATGGAGGGGCCGTTCGATCGGGTTGTGTCCGTCGGCATGTTCGAACATGTGGGCACAGCGCATTACCGCACCTTCTTCAACAAATGCCGTGACCTGCTGACGCCTGAAGGGGTAATGCTGATCCACACCATCGGGCGGATGGACGGTCCCGGCATCACCGACGCCTTCACGCAAAAATATATCTTCCCTGGCGGATATATCCCAGCTTTGTCTGAAATGTTGATAGGCAGCGAGGGCACGCGTCTGATGGTGACGGACGTGGAGGTTCTGCGCCTGCATTACGGCCTTACGATCCGCGAATGGTATAAGCGGGCAATGGAGCACAAGGAAGAGATCGTCGCCCTGTATGACGAGCGGTTTTTCCGCCTGTGGACTTTCTATCTGGCGGGTGCCGCGACGGTGTTCGAGCATGGCAGCATGGTGAATTTTCAGGTCCAATATGCGCGTAACCGGCGCACCCTGCCGATCACCCGCGATTATATGGCGCAGGCCGAAGCAGGTCTGCGCGGGCGGTAGGATAAGCCTGAACCCAAACTGACAGGCGCGTTCCCCGACGGTTCAGTCGCCAACGCCCATCTTCCTCATCAAGTCCCGTCGGCTGGAGCGGCGGGACTGCGTGAGGAGAAGTATCATGACCCTTTTGTGGAAAGGCGTTGCTGCGCTGGGACTGGCGATCGCCAGCCTGGGCGCGACGGCGGTTCCCGCACAGGCGCGCGATCATAGCTATCGCGACGGCTGGCGCGGCGACCGCGATCATCGCTGGAATGACCGGCGTCACTGGAGAGGCGATCGCCGTGACTGGCGCCGTGACCGTCACTATCGGGCGAACTGGCGCGGCTATCGTCAGCGTTGCTGGACCGAATGGCGCTACAGCTATTATGCTGATCGGCGCGTTCGCGTCCGAATCTGCCGCTGAAGCCGGATGAAAGGGGAGGGGCGAACAGGCGCGGCTCGCGTCCATTCCTCCTCTTTCTCCGCCGCGCCATGGTTGACGCGCGGCAGGGTGACGGGGTAGGCGCGCCGCACACGTCACAGGAAGCAGAGATATGAGCGACACGCCCCCGGATCGTCTTTCGACCAACCCGCGCAGCCCCCATTTCAACATGGAAGTCCTGCAGCGCGGTATCGGCATCCGCTTCAAAGAGCGTGAACGGAAGGATGTCGAGGAATACTGCATTTCCGAAGGCTGGATTCGCGTCGCGGCGGGCAAGACCCGCGATCGTCATGGCAATCCGTTGACCATCAAACTGTCCGGGCCGGTCGAAGCCTGGTTTGAAACCGCTGCTGAAGACACATCTGAGACAAGCGGGGAATAATCCTCAGCGCATCCGCGCTTCCTGCTTCACGTCGGCGATAATGTCGCCCAGCGAACGCGAGGCGGGCGTCGCATCGGCATATTCCATCACGCGCGGATCGCTCTCAAGCCATGGCTCATGGGCGGATTTGCGCCGATCTCGCATATCGTTCGATGCCGTCCTCTGCAATCGCGCCTCATTCGACGCAGGACGGAAAACCGCGCGCGCCGGCACCTGAACATCCCGCCATGCGTCCTGATCCATGCTGGCCAAACGGATGCTGCTCCCCATGGCCGGATTGGGCGTGAAGGGATGCAGCTTTTCCCTGTCGCCATAGATGAAACCATAGGTCGGATTGATCCGCGCACCCATCCGGCGGGTCGGACTGTGCCATACGCGCACCTCGCTCCAATCCCCGGCGGGGGAAACGTCCACCGCCATCACGTCTTCCTCGATCGCTCCGGGAGCGGACCAGTTGGCATGGCGGATCAAGATACGTCGCGCGTCCATCACATGGCTGACCACCGCCACATGCCCCAGCGCCATCGGCCCCGCCGGACGGAAGGCGAGAACTGCGCCTTTGCGCGGCCTATGCCCGCGTTGATATTGGTTTTCCGCCTGTGCCCACCATGTCAGCGCGTCGCCGTAAATCTCCACGCCGGAGACGATGCGCGCATAGGGAACGCATTGAAGAGGCGTTGTCCCCAGAGCGGGCGCAGCCATCGCGCCGGACAGGAGCATCGCCACCGCCCAACGAATCCATCGAAACATCATGCGACCTCAAACAGAGAATCGCCCCACCGGGGACGATCCTAGGTCGCGACATTTAGGAAGTGGTTAAACGTTCAGTAGGCACCGTGCGCGGATTCGGAGCCCGCAGTGGCGCGATCGGCTGAAGCGAACTGCACGCCCGTCGTATCGTCGCGCGCGGGGCTGGCATAGATGAAACCGCGCGCCGGATTGGAACGCAGGCCCAGCTTGCCGATGGGGCCGTACCATACGCGCACGTCGGACCAGTCATTGTTCGGCGACACGTCGATGGCCCGGACATTGCGTTCGATCCCGCCACGATAGGACCAATTGGCGTGGGTCAGCAGCACTTCCCGATCACTGATGACCTTGCTCACCATCGCAACATGGCCGACAGGCATGGCGCGGCTGGATGAAAAGGCCAGAACCGCGCCTACGCGTGGTTCATGTCCGCGATCATAGCGGCCCTGCGCTTGGGACCACCAGGTGTTGGCATTGCCATAAAGTTGGATACCGGAAATCTGACGGGCATAGGGAACGCACTGAAGTACGCCGGCAGTAGCAGGCGTAACGGTCAGGGCGCCGAGCGCAAGCATCACTGCTGCGAACAGAGCGCGAAAACCACCGATCATGCGTTGCGACCCCCGAATATATTAAAGGTGTTTCATCCCCGTGACGGCCTTAGGGCAGAGGCCGGACGAATTGAAAAGTGCGGGGCGACGAGTCGTTGCTACCGCGCGTTAGCTGGCGGAACGAAAGAGCTGACCAGCCGTGATGGACAGCCGTGTGGCTGCGTCAATATCTTGGAAAAGCGCACTTTCCGTCCCGGTCATCCACACCTGCGCGCCCATGCCGCGCAGCCGGTCGAACAAGGCGCTCCGACGCAACGGATCGAGATGGGCTGCCACTTCGTCGAGCAGCAGCACCGGCGGCTGCCCGCGCGAAGCCGCCACCAAAGCGGCGTGGACAAGCAGAATAGAGAGCAGCAAGGCTTTTTGTTCACCCGTCGAGCAGAGTGCTGCCGCCTGGCCCTTGGCGACGTGCGTGACGGCAAGATCCTGCCGGTGTGGCCCCGACAATGTGCGCCCAGCGGCGGCATCCCGCCGCCGCTCTCGGCTAAGGCGGCGGGCAAGCGAATCGTGGCTTTCTTCTTCCGTCTGGAGCGCGAGTGATGGCCGGGCAAAGGGGGCGTCGGACTGATCCACCAGCAAGGTGTTCAGCCGCGTGATCAGATCGGTGCGCCCGGCGGCCAGCGCGGCGCCATGCTCCTCCATCTGCGCTTCCAGCGCGTCGAGCCAGAGCGGATCGGCGTTTCTAAGATCGCCCAGCAGCCGGTTACGCGCCCGCATCGCCGCTTCATAGCGAGCGCTATGGGCGGCATGACTGGGGTGCAGCGCTAGGGTCAGCCGGTCCAGAAACCGCCGCCGCCCGCCCGGGCTATCCATGAACAGGCGATCCATTGCGGGCGTTAGCCACATGATTGACAAATGATCTGCCAGCGCATTGGCGGAAGAGGCAACCCCGCCGATCCTCACCTGTCGTCGATCGGGCGTGTCGGCCACGATTCCTGTGCCCAGCATCACGCCATCGACCTCCGCCGCTATGCCGAAGCCCCCCATGCCGTCCTGTTTTGCCATGTCGCGCAGAGCCGCCCCGCGCAGCCCGCGCCCCGGAGCCAGCATCGACACTGCTTCCAGGATGTTCGTCTTGCCCGCGCCATTTTCGCCGGTCAGCAGGATGAATGCATGATCGGGTACGATCAGCGCGTCCGCATGATTGCGGAAATCGCTTAGGGTCAGTCGGCCGATCATCAGGCCGCTCTAGCGGTGCGGAAGCGGTTTAGGAAGCGTACGCCGCGCAGCTCAACCGCAACGCTTGCGCGTGACAGCTACGCCGTCGTTTACCATAGTCAGTTCCTGCCCCTTGGCGGAGGGTTTGAGCGTCAAGCTACGGGTCCAGCTTTGGCCCTCGCCTGTAAAGGACGCGTTTACCTTCATCCGCCCATCCGCCTGCTGTTCGATACTGGTCACGGTGCCGACGCTTTCATGGAAGATCAGTTCCTTCGGCGTGATGGACAGTTCCTGCTCGGCGGTTTTGTCGGTGCAATCGTCGCCTATTCCCGTCCAGCGCCCCTGTAATGCCGTGGGGATTAGTGATCCGGTCTCCTGCGCGCGTGGCGCTGTGGCATTTTCGAGCGGTGGGTTGGCATTGTTCGTGACTATCTTCTCCTGTGGGCCGGAAGACGTCGCATTTTCGATATCGGTGATCATGCCGGATTGCTGATCATGGCCGCCATCGCAGGCGACAAGCAGAAGCGGCAGGGCGAAAGGAAGATAGAAACGCATCCGGAAGGAACTGGCGACGCGGGCAAGAGTTCCGCTGGGGAAGAAGGATGACACTTGCCTTGATTGTGTCAGGAGTGCTTTTTCATGCCTGTATTGGGAATGGGCGGATTGTTCTTCCGATCGCGTGATCCCGACGCGCTGGCCTCATGGTATCGACAGCATCTGGGCGTTGGCGCTGGTTGCACGAGCGATCCTGCGGCACCGCCTAATGAATGGGTGTGGCAGACGCTGGGGGGACCGATGGTCTTTTCGCCGTTCAATCTGGACAGCGACTATTTCGCCGCCGACAAGAATTTCATGATGAATTTCCGTGTGAGCGATCTCGACGGCCTGCTCGCGCACTTGCGCGCCGCGCGGATAGAGATCATCACCAAGGATGAGTGGGACGATCCCGCGGTCGGCCGTTTCGCACGAATCCATGATCCGGAAGGTAACGCCATCGAATTGTGGGAGTCGCCCGCATCGTCAGATAAGGACAATTGAACCATGTCAAGCAGATCGATCGCACGGATCGCAGCGCTTTCCCTTGCCGCAGCCGCAATGATGAGCGCGACTGGCGCAACGGCGGCGCTGGCCGTTGGTGCGAAAGCGCCTGATTTCACCACGCGCGGCGCGATGGCGGGCAAGACCTTCACACTCACTCTATCGCACCAGTTGAAGCGCGGGCCGGTGGTGCTCTATTTCTTCCCCAAGGCGTTCACCCCTGGCTGCTCCGCCGAAGCCCGCGAGTTTGCCGAGCATATCGAGGACTTCAAGAAGGCTGGCGCCACAGTCATTGGCATGTCGACCGATCCGGTCGATGATCTGGTCGCCTTTTCCACCAAGGAGTGCGCTGGCAAATTCGCTGTGGCTTCCGCCGGGCCGGGGATCGTGCAGGGTTATGATGTGGCGCTCAAGATGCGGCCGGGCATGACCGACCGCACATCTTATGTTATCGCGCCGTCGGGCCGCATCGCCTTTGTCCATAGCGAGATGAATTATAGCGGCCATGTGCAAAGCACGCTGGCAGCGGTGAAGGCGATAACGGGGAAATAGTCACTTGCCCTCTTTCACATAGCGGTCGAACCAGCCCAGCGTTGCCTGCCATGCCGCTGTGGCGGCGGCTTCGTCATAGCTGGGACGATAGTCCGCCATGAAGCCATGGTCCGCGCCGGGATGGACGGTGATTTCGTCGGGCGGGGACTTGCCCGCCTGCTTGAGCGCGGCGCGCATGGCATCCACGTCGGCCAACGGTATCCCCTTGTCGAGCGCGCCATATTGACCGAGCACCGGGGCTTTCAGTTTCGTCACTTCCTCGATCACACTTAGCGGCTGAAGTGCTGTTTTCTGGCTGACGAGGCGGCCGTAGAAAGCAACTCCCGCATCCAGATTGGGGCTATGGGCCGCATAGAGCCAGACGATCCGCCCACCCCAGCAAAAGCCGGTGATGCCGCGCCGCGTTCCGTTCGCGCCATGGCTACCGGCCCAGGCATATGCCGCATCGATGTCGGCCAGCACCTGCGTATCGGGGGCTTTGGAAACGATGGTGTCCACCAGTTGCTTGATCTCGGGAATCTTCGTCGCATCGCCGTGGCGGGCGAAGAGGTCGGGGGCGATCGCATAATAGCCGGCCTTTGCGAAGCGGCGGCATATGTCGCGGACCCATTCGTGGACGCCGAAAATCTCATGAACGACACAGATGACAGGGGCGTTTTCCGTGTCGGCAGGGCGCGCGACGAAGGCGGGCATGGCAAAGTCGTCATCGGTAGGGATCGACACGCTTTCTTCGGCCAGCCCTTGCGCGGAGGTCTGGATCGCGCTGCTGGACACGGGGCGGCAGGCCGCGGCGAAACCCGCGGCGAAGGTGCCGCCGATCAGCAGCCGCCGCCGGTTCAGGCCCGTGGAACTGATCCAGTTGCGGTCTTCGGGCAGGCGCTCGCTATGATCATGGGGGTGCTGGCTCATGGCATGCTCTCCTCTGTTCCCGCCCCGGATCGCAGACTAGCGAGGGAGCGTCCCGGCGCAAGCATGTCAGGCGGACAGGTCGCCATTTTCCAGGCGTTCCAGCCCGTCGGTCGGGCGGGCATAGACATAAACCCAGGCCTGCACCGGCCCGTCCGGCATATCCACCGCCAGCATTTCGCGGCGATATTCATGGGGTGGCAGGAAGTCCGGCGAACATTCCTCATAGATGTCCAGTTTCGCAAGGACCGGCGTGGGATCGGGCAGTTCGAACACATCGCCTGCCACCACGCCATTCGGTCCGGGAACGAAGCCCGGATAATCGGCAATGCGATAGAGTGCTCCTTTCGCGCTTCCTTTTCCCTTGTGCCGCGCGACCGTGCCGAACCAGAGCGCCATCGGCCTGCCAAAAGCCGGGCGCAATGTTCCATAGACGAAGAGAAGTTGTGCAGGCATGGCATCCTTCTTGAAAATTATCCCGATAAACGGTGAATTATTCTAATTTACGGAATTTTACACGTTGCGCTTTCGCTGAAAGCGTGTCCGAAACCCTGCATTTCCGCTGGAAAAGGCAAATGGCACGGCTCCTGCAATCAAGTGGGCATCAAGGCCGGATGGTCTGGCCGCCACAAGTCAAGGGAGTCATTAACATGTCCATCGCCAAGATTCAGAACGTCGCTTTTGCCGTCGCTGGAGCTTTGCTGTTCGCCAGCGTCTTTGTTGGCGCGGCTGTAGGTCCAGTCGTTTCGATCGCTTGAACCAGCACCGAACTGTTCCGCATAGACCAGAATATTTGCATCAGAAGGCCAGAATCATGAACAACAGCTTCACTCTCGACCGCCGCAACGGAAA
This sequence comes from Sphingobium baderi, assembly GCF_001456115.1. NCBI lineage: Bacteria > Pseudomonadati > Pseudomonadota > Alphaproteobacteria > Sphingomonadales > Sphingobiaceae > Sphingobium > Sphingobium wenxiniae. The sequence goes on from NZ_CP013264.1 coordinate 1,277,807, forward strand.
GATCATGGGCGTGTGCGCGGGTCTTTCCAACCGCACCGGCATGGATGTAACGCTGATCCGCGTCGCTGTGCTGCTGCTGACACTCTGTGCGCTTGGGCCGGTGGGCGTCGTTGCCTATCTGCTTGCAGGCTGGATGGCGGAAGGCTGACGGGTCAGTTCCGCAATATCGTCTGAACTGGGTAAAACTGCAGATAATAAAAGAGCCGCCCTTGGCTGATGCCCGGGGCGGCCTTTTGAGTCCCGACGATAATCGGGAGAGAGGAAAGCGCAGAAGAACTCAGGCAAAAAGCACCGAATAGAAGGTCAGCACCTGTGCACTGACCGCAACTACCAGCACGACGCCCTGAAAAGCGTGACGCATATTTAACTCCATCAACAGGTTGATTGATCGCCCTGTGGGCTGATATCGCCGTTATGCGCGTGTCATTGCGCTGCAACAATCGCAAAGCGCGCCTTCGCAGTTGCAGCAAATGCAACAGCCTGTTGCGCGAGAGTGACAGGATGCTGGTTCGCCGAAAAGGAGAGGGAGGAACGCTATTTCCTCATCTAGCCGTCCAAATGCGCGATCATGGTCATCGCAGCCGCCGGATTCCTTGCTTTAGCGCCACTGATGAAGAAGGCGAACACGTCGCCGCCCCGTGCTCTTTCGCGCAGGATATCGGCCCATCGCGCTATCTCCGCCACGCTATAGCCGGTCACTTCCTCCTCCCGGCTCCGCATCAGGCGCACATAGGAAAAGTCGACATCATGGCCATGGATCGCGGGATATTCCGGGTGATCGGACAGCACGACCGCCGCGCCCGCATCCCGCGCCATAGCCAGAAAGGCGGGATCGCCGAAGCTTTCATGCCGCACTTCCAGCGCATGATGTAGCGGGACGCCTTCGACGCTCGCCGGGAGCAGTTTCAGGAAGGTGCTGAAATCATCCGGATCGAATGTCTTGGTCGGCATGAACTGCCAGAGTATCGGGCCCAGCCGGTCGCCCAGTTCGACCAGTCCCTGGTTCACGAACTTCGCGACGGATTCGCCTGCCTCTGCCAATACGCGCCGATTGGTGCAGAAACGCGACGCCTTGACCGCGAAATGAAAGCCCTCTGGCACCGACTTGGCCCAGTTGGCGAAGGTCGCGGGCTTCTGCGTGCTGTAATAGGTCGCATTGATCTCGGTTGCGGTCAGATGCTGTCCAACATAGGCCAGTTCGTCCTTTTGCCGTAGCCCCTCAGGATAGAAGGCGCCGCGCCATGGTTCAAAGGTCCAGCCACCGATCCCGACCCTGATCCGTCCGCGCATGACTCATTCCTCCTGCGCGGCATATTGATCGGTCGAAGCGATCAGAGCCAGCGGGAAAAGATGTTGGTCTTTATTGCGATTGATTCTTAACTGTTGCGGCAGGAGATTTCGCCATGCCGCTCGACCTCATCAAGACCGCCACCTATTTGTCCATTCACCTGACCATCGGCTTTTCCGTGGCTTATGTGCTGACCGGATCGGCCGCCCTGGCGGGCGGCATCGCACTGATCGAGCCGATGGTGAATGCCGTCGCGTTCTTCTTCCACGAACGCGCGTGGAAACGGATCATGGCCCGCCCGCCGCGCGGGGCTGGGCGCGAATGGATGCGCGGACGGGCGAGCTTCGCGTGATGGTGGCAGGGCGGGGCCAGGCGGGTTTCGACCGTGAGCGGACATAGCCCGCAACGGAGAATGAAGAAGCGCACAGTCCGCAATCCACCTATAACTGCCATTCCACTCAACGGTCCTATCGTCCGAACTTCCGCTGCGTCCTGCCGTAGCGCAGTTTCCGCGTTCCCGGCTTGCCTTCGCTCGCGCGGCCTCTGGGGGCGGCGACCTGCTGTTCGGAGGGCAGGCCCAGTTCCTCGGCCTCCAGCTTGCGGATCTCGTCGCGGATGCGGCCGGCTTCCTCGAACTCCAGATCGGCGGCCGCAGCGCGCATCTTCTTTTCCAGATCCTCGATATAGGCGCGCAGGTTGTGGCCGACCAGGTGCGGGCGATCGTCGATCCCCGTGTCGATCGTGACCTGATCCTTGCTCGCGACATGGGCGATGATGTCGCCGATGTGACGCTTGATCGTGGTCGGCGTGATGCCATGCTCGACATTATAGGCCTGCTGCTTCTCGCGGCGGCGGGACGTTTCATTGAGCGCCCGCTCCATGGAGCCGGTGATTCGGTCGGCATAGAGGATGACGCGCCCGTCCACATTGCGCGCCGCGCGGCCGATGGTCTGGATCAGCGATGTTTCGGAGCGCAGGAAGCCTTCCTTGTCCGCGTCGAGGATCGCGACCAGCCCACATTCGGGAATGTCCAATCCCTCGCGCAACAGGTTGATGCCAACCAGCACGTCATAGACGCCGAGCCTGAGGTCGCGGATCAGCTCGATACGCTCCAGCGTTTCGACGTCGCTGTGCATGTAGCGGACCTTGATGCCCGCCTCATGCATGAACTCCGTAAGGTCTTCGGCCATGCGCTTGGTGAGCGTGGTGACGAGGGTGCGGTATCCCTTCTTCGCCGTTTCCCGCGCTTCGTGGATCAGGTCGTCCACCTGATCCTCCACTGGCTTGATCTCGACCGGCGGGTCGATGAGGCCGGTAGGGCGGATCACCTGTTCGGAGAACACGCCGCCGGTCTGCTCCATTTCCCACGGACCGGGGGTAGCGGAGACGCTGACGGTCTGCGGGCGCATTGCGTCCCATTCGTTGAAGCGCAGCGGGCGGTTGTCGATGCAGCTCGGCAGGCGGAAGCCATATTCGGCGAGCGTGATCTTGCGTCGGTGGTCGCCCCGCGACATCGCGCCGATCTGCGGCACGGTCTGGTGGCTTTCGTCCACGAACAGCAGCGCGTTTTCCGGCAGATATTCGAACAGGGTCGGCGGCGGTTCCCCAGGCAGGCGGCCGGTAAGGAAGCGCGAATAATTCTCGATCCCCGCGCAGGAGCCGGTGGCCGCGATCATCTCCAGGTCGAAATTGGTGCGCTGCTCCAGCCGCTGCGCCTCCAGCAGCTTGCCCTCCGCATGCAATTCCTTGAGCCGCTCGGCCAGTTCATGTCGGATCGCCTCCATCGCCTGCTTGAGCGTCGGGCCGGGCGTGACGTGGTGGCTGTTGGGAAAGACCTTCACATAGTCCAGCGACGCGACCTTCTTGCCGGTCAGCGGATCGAACTCGACGATCTCTTCGATCTCATTGCCGAAGAAGCTGATGCGCCACGCCGTATCCTCATAGTGCGAGGGAAAGATTTCCAGATTGTCGCCCTTCACCCGAAAATTCCCGCGCGCGAAGGCGGCGTCGTTGCGCTTATATTGCAACGCGACGAGCTTGCGGATGATCTCCCGCTGGTCCTCGATCCCGCCCTTCTGCATGGCGAAGGTCATGGCGGAATAGGTTTCGACCGAGCCGATGCCGTAAAGGCAGGAGACGGACGCGACGATGATGACGTCGTCCCGCTCCAGCAGCGCGCGGGTGGCCGAATGGCGCATCCGGTCGATGCTCTCGTTTACCGAGCTTTCCTTCTCGATATAGGTGTCCGACCGGGCGACATAGGCTTCGGGCTGGTAATAGTCGTAATAGCTGACGAAATATTCGACGGCGTTCTCCGGAAAGAAGCTCTTAAACTCGCCATAAAGCTGGGCGGCGAGGATCTTGTTGGGGGCCAGCACCAAAGCCGGGCGCTGCAGTGCCTCGATCACCTTGGCCATGGTGAAAGTCTTGCCGGAGCCGGTGACGCCCAGCAGCACCTGATCGCGTTCCCCTTCGTGCGCGGCGGCGACCAGTTCGGCGATGGCGGTCGGTTGGTCGCCCGACGGCTCATAGTCGGACACGAGTTTGAAGGGTTTGCCGCCTTCGCTTTTTTCCGGGCGCGCGGGGCGGTGGGGGACGAAGTCTTCGCCTGTCTCCGGTTCTGCGAGGGATGTGCGGATTTGAATTGTCATCGCTGCTTGATATGGTCCTCCCAAGGACGGGTCGCAACCGCCAAGATCAAACAGGGAACCCATGCCATGAACAAAGCCGTCGTGACCGCCGCCCTTGCCTCCGTCACCCTGTTGCTCGCTGCCTGTGGCGAGAAGGCGGGGGAGAAAGCGGAAGGCGCGGGAGACATTGCCGCGACCGACGGCATGAGCCGGGGAGAGGTGAAGGCGCAGGTCGACAAGGTGCAGCTTAAGCCTGGCCAGTGGGAAGGCAGCTTCACGCTGGAGGATATCGACCTGTCGAACATGCCCGGCGCATCGCCGCAGATGAAGGACCGGATGAAGCAGATGATGACGCAGCCCTCGATCAAATATTGCGTCACGCCCGAAGAGGCCGCCAATCCCAGCGGCAAGATGTTCTCCGGTCAGGAGAACAAGGATTGCACCTATAGCGGCTTCGACGCGCGTGGTGGCGCGGTGAAGGGGCAGGTATCGTGCAAGGGGGAGAATGGTACGATGAATGCGGTGATGACGGGCAATTATGCGCCGGAAAACTATGAGATGCAGATGAACATGAAGATGGAGGGCGGCCCCCAGGGTATGACCATGGCGATGAAGGCGCGGACGACCGGAAAGTGGGTCGGAGCCACCTGTTCCTGACCACCTCCTCGCGCCTGCACCGGCATGGATGAAGCGCGGGCGGCGTGTTGCTGGCTGTGTGGGCGTTCGCTCGGGCGGCGGGTGGAATGGCATCATCCGCTGCCTAAAAGCAGGGGCGGGCGGGATGTGGTCCCGCTGCATCCGATTTGCCACCGGACCATTCATGCCATCGCCACCAATGCCGAACTGGCGCGTGTTTATCGGGATGCCGACCGCCTGCGCGCGCATCCTGCCATGACCCGCTTCCTCGACTGGATTGCGGACAAGCCGCCGGATTTCCATGCGCCCACCCGCCGAAGGCATTGAACAGGATCGCGTTTTCGCTTGCACTTTACTGCCAGAGGGGTGAGCCTGCCCTCCGTTCCGTAAGAGAACAGGGGAGAGATGATGCGATACACTGTTCTGGCGGCGATGCCGCTTGTGATGACTCTTGGCCTGACAGGGTGCGGCAGCAGTTCCGCGCCCGAACCCGAAGCAGAAGAAGTGCCGATTCTGATGCAGGCGGGCGAATGGGCGCTGACCCGGAAGACCACCGGTTATAACACGCCTACGGTGACGCCCGCCGAATATCAGGCCGCGCTCAAGGAAGTGAGCGAAGACAAGACGTGCATCGTGGTCGATGCCGCCGGAGTGCCCAATGCCGATGCCTTGGCAGGCACGGAAGGCAAGGATTGCACTTACAAGGACAAGCTGGTCCGCAAGGGGAGGCTTATCGCGACCCTGTCCTGCAAGTCGGGAAGCGGCACATCGGAAATCACGGTGGAAGGCAATTACACAGCTGATACGCTGACGCTGGGCACGACGATGACGAAGACGGTGGGCGGCCAGCCCACATTGCGGACAACGCATGATTTGAGCGGCAAGCGCGTCGGCGACTGCCCCAAGGCCTGAACTTGCCTGGACGGTCTGCCGGGCATGGCGGCCCGGCAGCTCCGGGCCGGAATCTCCAATCCGTAATCGTGCACGGCATCATTCCATGGAAAAGGGAATCGGCCACGCTGTTTCATCTTTCGATCGCAGCGCACGATCCGCGCCATCTGGCGGAGGTCATCGCGCAATTTTGAGATGGTGCCGCCTTTCCCTTTCCGCCGGTTGCTGAGGGAAGCTGGATCACGCTCGCCAATGACGAACATGGCACCGCGGTGGAGGTCTATCCCATAGGCATCATGCTGTATGAGGCGGAGGGCGGTGCCGACGGCGAGGGCGAGCGCGCCGGTGAAACCGGATTTGCCGGCACCCATGCCGCCATCGCCACGCGCCTCAGCCAGGATGATGTGATGGCGATTGCCAGGCGAGAAGGCTGGCCCGCAAAATATCGTAAGCGTGACGGCGGCTTCGGCGTCAGCGAGCTACGGATTGAAGGCGTCAGATGATCGAACTGCTGACCGCGGAGATGCAGGCCGAATATCTCGCCGCAGTGAGGGTGGACAATTATCGCGCCATGATGGGGGTTTGCCCGCCGTCCTGATTGCGCGGTCTATTCCAGTGCCGCGATGGCCCGTCGGTCGCAGCGTTTTGGCCCTCGTGGGACAGGCGTATAATTGGGCACCAGAATCGACTGGCCGATCCTGAGTGGGGCGAAGCGCTTGCGCTCTATCCCCTCGCATTGCAGGAACATTTCCAGCATCCGGGGCGGGGTGTCCCATTTCTCATAAGACAGGCGGAACGTGCCCCAATGGACGGGGATCGCAGTCGATGCCTCTAGCCGCTCAAAGATCTGCACGGCCTGTTCCGGGCCGATATGGGTGCCCGAAGCCATCTGCCCTTTCTGAAAGCGGAAGGCGCCGATGGGGAGGATGGCGAGGCGGACCGGACCCAGTCGCGCGGCTTCGGCTGGCCAGGCCATATCGCCCGCACCGGTATCGCCCGCAAAGAAGATGTTCCCGGCCCGTGTTTCGATCACGAAGCTGGACCATAGCGCGCGGTTCCGGTCCGTGGCCCAGCGCGAACTCCAGTGATGGTTTCGCATCACATGGACGCGGTAATCGGGGCAATGCTCATAATTTTCGCACTGGATCACCGTATCGGCACCAAGACCGCCCAGTGCCGCGCCGCTGATTGACTGGCCCCAATCCAGCGCGGTGGCGGGAATGCCGGACGCTTTCAGGATCGTGTCATTGCCAAGGCCGGTGACGATCCTGGGCCGGTCGCGTTCCCAGAGCTTTTTAAGGGTGGGGATGTCGAGATGATCGTAATGATTGTGGCTGATGACGATCAGGTCGATCTTTGGCAGGTCGTCGAAGCGGATGCCCGGCTGTGCGACGCGCTTTGGCCCGACCAGATTGAACGGCCCGGCACGATCCGACCAGATCGGATCGGTCAGGATGTTGATGCCGGCCGCCTGCACCAGCACCGTCGCATGACCCACCCATGTCGCCGTCATGCCGCGCGGAGCGGCGAAGGGGGCGGGGCGCGCCGGTCTTACCGCTATCGCGTCCGGCCATTCGGGCCGGTCGTCCCGCCCCAGCAGATAGCGGGCGATGGCATTGTGCATATTGGGGCCGCGTGAGATGAAATCGTCCGTGCCATCGGGATTGAAGAAGTGTGCGCCGTCGAAATGGCGGCTGGCAGGGCCCTGATAATAGATGCGGTCGAGGAAAGGCGGGATGACGGTGACCGCCAGGCATAGGGCGATGACCGCAAACAGTGATGCGATGCCCACGACACCGGCGATTTTCCTGAACAGGCGACCCATGCGCTCTCCGAACCTTTTGCCATCAGCGACATAACGCGGATTGGCGGCGCGGCAAGGGGCATGGCGTCAATGCCGCTCAGCAGGGGTTCTCATAGGCAAGCTGCAATATGCCCCAATGTCGCCCATTCACATGGATGGAAGCAATCACCTGTTTGAGCAGCACGACCTCCATATCGGCCGTCAGGCGGCGATAGGCCTTGATATAGAAGGGCTGGGTGATTTTGCTTTGCTCCCGGGTGTCGGGGAAATCGAAGATCACGCCCTGACGCGAATGTTCAAGGTTCCACTTGTCCTGCCCCGGCCGCTGCGGCTGGGCGCGTTCAGGCATGGCCACCGCGCCAAAGGCGTTGCGATCGGTGAAGGTCATGCCAAAGAACCCTTTTAAGCCGCGCGCCTTTTCCTGCTGCTCGCGGGCCGCGGGCATCATCACCTGCTGCGCGGGATGCGAGAATTGCAGAGGATTGGTGCCGGCTATCGGTATATAATGTTCGCTGAATATCTCGGCTTCGCTCACACGCCCTTGTGTGATCGCTCGTTCGATGGCCGCACCCACCATATCGGCGGATTCGAGACCGAAGCGGATATAAGGGGAATCGGGAATCTCGACCCCGCTCTCCGCCAGATATTGCAGCAGTTCGTTGGTGTCGTCGCTTGCTGTCGATACGCGGCTGGACAGGCGCTGAAGCCCGTCGGCATTGTCGGTCGATGTGCTGGCCAGCGCCGCCAGCCCTTCCCTGATTTGAGCCGCGGATCCCACCATGGAGGCGATGCGGTCGGCCGCAGCGTCGCTCTTGCCGGACAGGTCGCGTATCAGCGCGTCCAGCCTTTCCACCAGCGCTTCGATATTGCGCGTGTCATTGGCCGCGGCGTGGGCCGTCTCCGCGCCATGAATGATGCCCTCCAGCATTTTCCTGGCTTCGTCGGTCAGTGCGCCGATGGAGCGCTCGATCGTCTGGGTGGCGGTCGTCGTTTCCTGCGCCAGCTTCTTGACCTCTGACGCGACTACGGCAAAGCCACGTCCCGCATCGCCTGCGCGTGCCGCCTCGATCGTGGCGTTGAGCGCCAGCAGGTTCGTCTGGCTCGCGATACCGCTGATGACGCCGGTCACATGGGCTACGGTCTTGAGCGCTTCGCGAAAGCTGTCGAGTCGCTCGTGGATGCCGCTGACCTGTGTGATCAGTTCGCTGAAATTCTGGTTGGCCGTTGAAAGCTGCCGCCCCGAATCGTCGATGATAAGCCGGGCGGCGTCGGCTTTCGTTCGCGCTTCCTCCCCCGCGAGCGAGGCGCGGTCGCCATCCTGCGACAATTGGGCTGCCGCTTCGCCGATGGTTTCGATGGTGCGTGCCTGTCGCGTCACCCGGTCCGCCAGTTCGCTGATGTCAGCCTGAAGATCGAGCGTGCGGATGCCAAGATCGCCCGACAGGCGAGCGACTTTCTCGACGGCATGGGCGATGTTTTCAAAGGGCACTATTCTTTCCACGCCGTGTGGCTAGAACAGGATGGTAAATGAAAGGTTAGGTGCGCGACCAATGGAGTCAGAGAGCGCCGGCCAACGCCAGGATGACGCCCAGCGCCACTAGCATGAGGCCCACCGCCTCGCTGCGTTTCATGCGTTCGCCAAGGTAGAAATGCCCGAAGGCGAGCGTGAAGGCGACTTCGACCTGCCCGACGATGCGGACCAGCGCCACCGGTGCGGTGGCGAAGCCGGTGAACCAGCAGGCCGATCCGGCCGCAGACAGAAATCCGACCTGTCCCGAGACCCGCCAACTCGCCAGCACCCGCCGCATTTCGCCCGATTCACGCAGCAGCAGATAACCGCCCTGCATCACCGTCTGAAGCGCCACCGTCACCGCTAGAACGATGAGCGCGGCATGGATTGGGTCGCTGCCGCCCACTTCCTGCGCGGCGCGGCGGATGCCGATGGCGGTCAGGGCGAAGAAAAAGCCGGATGCTATGCCATAGAGCGCGGCGGGCTGGCCCAGGGCCTTCAGGAAATCCAGCGGACCCATGCGGCGTCCGCCCGTGGATAACAACATGATGCCTCCGACGCCGCAACCGATGCCGCAGAGGCTGGGCGCGCTCAGCCTTTCGCCCATCAACAGGAAGGAGAGGATGGCGCTCTGCACCGCCTCCGTTTTCGAATAGGCAGTGCCGACCACGAAATTGCGGTGATGAAAGGCCATCAGCAACAGGTTGGTGGCGATGATCTGTGCCAACCCGCCCGCAAGGCAGAAAAGCAGGAATAGCCCGCCGACAGAAGGAAATGGCGCTGGAAAAGTCAGCCGGTAGGCCGCCAGCATCAACAGTGCGAAGGGAAGGCCGTAAAGATAGCGGACCAGCCCCGCACCGTTGATCGACAGGCTTTTGCCGACTCGGCGTTGTACAGCGGTCCGCCATGCCTGCATTCCGCCTGCCATCAACGTGGCGGGCAACCAGATGGGAGAAGAAATCATGCCCGGCCTATAGCCGAAAAGCGCGGGGCGTCACCTTTAGCTTGCCCTGCTTTGCACGCCGTCTGGGGAAGCGTTCAGCTTGGCTTGACGCCGTTCGCCGAGGCTCCGCCATGATGCCAGCCGATGGGAGGCGCGGGGGCATCCACCAGCGGAAGGCGACCCATGGTCCAGTTCGTCTGGAGCCGCACCAGCGGATTGGGCGCGCACCATATCTCGCCGCTGTCGTTGAGACCCGTAACCCAGATCAGATTATGTTCTGGTCCATAGTCGATGACCGCGAAGGCATAACCTTTTCCCTTGTCTTGGATATCGATGGGAAGCGGTGGATTGAGCTGAATAAAGGACATGAAGAAACTCCGGCGCAAGATGCCGGAAACAATGCGGCGGCGGCCACAGGGTTCCGCCCATTGCCGCCACCTTGATTTCGATCAGGAGGATTTGTCCTGCGGGAAGTTCACACGCCTTCGAGCAGACGTTCCTTGCGGATTTTCTCCTGCCACACCAGTGGGGCGAGGCGATGGACATTCTGCCCTTCGCTATCGACCGCGACGGTCACGGGCATGTCCTGCACCTCGAATTCGTAGATCGCTTCCATGCCCAGATCCTCGAAGCCCACGACCTTCGCGCCCTTGATCGCGCGCGCGACAAGGTAAGCCGCGCCGCCGACCGCCATCAGATAGGCGCTCTTGTGCTTCGCGATGCTTTCGGTCGCCGCCGGGCCGCGCTCCGCCTTGCCGACGCAGCCGAGCAGGCCCTGCTCCAGCATCATGTCCATGAAGCTGTCCATGCGGGTCGCGGTGGTGGGACCGGCGGGGCCGACCACTTCGTCGCGCACCGGGTCGACCGGGCCGACATAATAGATGACGCGGCCCTTGAAATCGACGGGCAGTTGTTCGCCCTTCGCCAGCATGTCCTTGATCCGCTTATGCGCGGCGTCGCGGCCGGTCAGCATCTTGCCGTTCAGCAGGAGGCGGTCGCCATGCTTCCAGCTTTGCACGGCTTCCGGCGTCAGCGTGTCGAGGTTGACGCGGATCGCTTCCTTGCTGGGCTTCCAGTCGACCTGCGGCCATTCGGAAATCTTGGGCGCCTCCAGATAGGCGGGGCCGGAGCCGTCCAGCGTGAAATGCGCGTGGCGGGTCGCGGCGCAGTTGGGGATCATTGCCACGGGCTTGCCCGCCGCATGGCAGGGATAGTCGTAGATCTTCACATCGAGGATGGTGGACAAGCCGCCCAGCCCTTGCGCGCCGATCCCGAGCGCGTTCACCTTGTCGAAAATCTCGATCCGCATCCGTTCGATGTCGTTCTGCGGGCCACGGGCTTTCAACTCGCCCATGTCGATTGGCTCCATCAGGCTTTCCTTGGCGAGCGCGACGGCCTTTTCCGCCGTGCCGCCGATGCCGATGCCCAGCATCCCCGGCGGGCACCAGCCCGCGCCCATCTGCGGGATCATCTCCAGCACCCAGTCGACGATATTGTCGCTGGGGTTCATCATCTTGAACTTGGTCTTGTTCTCGCTGCCGCCGCCCTTGGCCGCGACATCCACCGTCACCTTGTTCCCCGGCACCATCTCGACGTTGAGGACGCAGGGCGTGTTGTCCTTCGTGTTCTGGCGGCTGAACGCCGGATCGCGCAGGATCGAGGCGCGCAGGCGGTTTTCAGGGTTGAGATAAGCGCGGCGCACACCTTCATCGACGACCTCCTGCATGGAGCGGCTATTGTCGTCGAGGCGGCAGTCCATGCCCCATTTGACGAAGACGTTGACGATGCCGGTGTCCTGGCAGATCGGGCGGTGCCCTTCGGCGCACATGCGGCTGTTGGTCAGGATCTGGGCGATGGCGTCCTTGGCCGCCGGATTGGCTTCGGCGTCATAGGCTTTGCCCAGCGCGCGGATGTAATCCATCGGATGATAATAGCTGATGAACTGGAGCGCGTCCGCGACGCTCTCGATCAGATCGGCGGTCTTGATGACAGTCATTACCCATGTCCCTTCTGACGCCCCGCCTTTGCACGGCGGATGCATTCGCAGGGCGGCTATAGGACTTTGGCGTGCTGAGTCCAGATAGAGCGGCTATCCGTTGGCGTAGGGGAACATCGCCCAATAAGGCTCCTTCTCCGCCAGCACGCGGGCAAAGCTTTCCCGCGCCTCCAGTCGGTCGAGATAGGCAGCGAGGATAGGGAAGTTTCGCCGCATCGGCTCCACCCTGTCCGCATAAAAGAGGGCGGGGGCGGCCGCGCAATCCGCGAGGGTGAAATCATCGCCCGCCGCCCATGACTGGCCCGTCATCCGTTCCTCCAGCAGCGCATAGGCCTTGAGCAGCATCTGGCGGGACTGGGCGACGCCCCGCGGGTCGCGCGCGTCTTCCGGGCGGAGGCGGTCGGCGACGATGGCCTGCATCGGCCCCATTACATAATTGTCGAACAGCCGATCCATCAGCCTGACCTCCAGCGCTGCGTTGGCATCTCCCGGAATCGCGCGGAAGGGACCGGGCGCATGGTGGTCCAGATATTCAATGATGATGCTGGCTTCGGCCACGGTACGGCCCCGCGCCTTGTCATGCAGCACCGGAAAGCGGCCGATCGGCCAGAGCGCCATCCACTCTTCCGCAGCCGCTTCGGATTCGCCCAGCAGGCGCGGCGTGAAGGGGGTCGCATTCTCGTAAAGCGGGATCAGCACCTTCCAGCAATAGGAGGACAAGGGGTGGTAATAGAGAATCATGGGACAGCCTTTCCAACCTTGGCGACCTCTCCAGCGGTCTCTTATTATCACAATCTGGCGCTTGGCCGATCCAAGCCGTTGAGAGGGACGATTTTCCTGACACGCACATTTTCGTGGCAAGCCAAATTTATTTTTGCAGATGCATGAACCCTCTTGCCTTTTTTGGACCCGAGGGAAGTCCGTGCGTCGCGCCGATGAAGCGCCTCGAATGTACGGTGAGCCGACTCAAGGCAGCGGTGAACCGAGTCTTCAACCTGTCATTTACCCTCTTGCGCGTGGCGGAGGGTGTGGCACTATCCCTTGTATCGGGATAACTGGGGGCACCCAATAGATTGTGATTGCTTCGCTGGACGGGTTTCCAGCGCGGGGGCGTTTTTGCCCTTGCGATCCGGTCGATTGGGCCCATTTCCGTCCCGGCGCGGTTTGGATCATGCTATGCTCCCCGGTCTGCCGGGTTTAGCTTGACCGAATCGAACGGAACAGGAGCATTCGGGGGCTCGCATGGATTTTCGAGATAGCGCACAAGGTATTGGCGACGTGGCAACCGTGATGGAAGATTTGGTGGAAACGCAAGCGATGGAGCAGGCGCCCAAGCCCGTTCCGGCGAAGGAGGCGATTTCATCGTCCAAGATATTGGACCGGCGCTTCGATGTTGTGACCGATCCGTCGCGAGACGCGCTGCTGACCGAATTCGGCAAGGATACGCTCAAGGACCGCTATCTGCTGCCCGACGAAAGCTATCAGGATCTCTTCGCCCGTGTCGCGGCCGCCTATGCCGACGACCAGGACCATGCCCAACGCGTCTATGACTATATCTCGCGCCTGTGGTTCATGCCCGCGACGCCCGTGCTGTCGAACGGTGGCACCGGACGCGGCCTGCCCATCAGTTGCTACCTCAATTCAGTGGACGACAGCCTGGAAGGCATCGTCAACACCTGGAACGAGAATGTCTGGCTGGCCTCGCGGGGCGGCGGCATCGGCACCTATTGGGGCAGCGTGCGCGGCATCGGCGAGCCGGTCGGCCTTAACGGCAAGACCAGCGGTATCATCCCCTTCGTCCGGGTGATGGACAGCTTGACGCTCGCCATTTCGCAGGGTTCGCTGCGCCGTGGGTCCGCAGCCTGCTATCTCGACGTTTCCCATCCTGAGATCGAGGAGTTCCTCGAAATCCGCAAGCCCAGCGGCGACTTCAACCGCAAGGCGCTCAACCTCCATCATGGCGTGCTGCTGACCGACGAGTTCATGGAAGCGGTGCGCGACGGCGCGGAGTTCAATCTCAAATCGCCCAAAGACGGTTCGGTCCGGGGCAAGGTGGACGCCCGCGCCCTGTTTCAGAAGCTGGTCGAAACCCGCCTTGCGACCGGCGAACCCTATATCGTCTTTTCCGACACGGTGAACGGGACGATGCCCAAGCATCATCGCGATCTGGGCCTCAAGGTCTCCACCTCCAACCTGTGTTCGGAAATCACCTTGCCGACGGGTCGCGACCATCTCGGCAATGACCGCACGGCGGTCTGCTGTCTTTCTTCCCTCAATCTCGAAACATGGGATGAGTGGAAGGAAGACAGGCAATTTATCGAGGATGTCATGCGCTTCCTCGACAATGTGCTGCAGGACTATATCGACCGTGCGCCGGACGAGATGGCCCGCGCCAAATATAGTGCGTCGCGCGAACGTTCGGTGGGGCTGGGCGTCATGGGCTTCCACAGCTTCCTGCAGGCCCGCAATCTGCCCTTCGAAGGCGCGATGGCGAAATCATGGAACCTTCGCATCTTCAAGCATATCAACGAGAAGGTGAACGAAGCCTCGATGCAACTCGCGGTCGAGCGCGGTCCGTGCCCGGATGCCGCCGACATGGGCGTGATGGAGCGCTTCTCCTGCAAGATGGCGATCGCGCCCACCGCGTCGATCAGCATCATCTGCGGCGGCACGTCGGCCTGCATCGAGCCGATCCCAGCGAACATCTACACCCACAAAACGCTGTCCGGCAGCTTCGTGGTCAAGAACCCGTATCTGGAAAAGATATTGCAGGAGAAATCGAAGGACAGCACGAATGTCTGGAATACGATCCTCGAACGCGGCGGATCGGTCCAGCATCTCGACTTCCTCTCCCAGGAGGAAAAGGACACGTTCAAGACCAGCTTCGAGATCGACCAGCGCTGGCTGCTCGAACTCGCCGCCGACCGCACACCCTATATCGATCAGGCGCAGTCGCTGAACCTGTTCATCCCGGCCGACGTGGAAAAGTGGGATCTGCTGATGCTCCATTTCCGCGCGTGGGAACTGGGCATCAAGTCGCTTTATTATCTCCGTTCCAAATCCGTGCAGCGCGCCGGTTTCGCGGGTGGGGTGGAAGCGGACAACACCATCGACGCGCCGAAATTCGAACTGGCCGGCGGGAGCACTGACTATGACGAGTGCCTTGCCTGCCAGTAAGACGCATCCCGCAGCCCTCTTCCCTTGGGAAGAGGGTGGGGAGAGGGAGTTGTCCCTTCATGGCAAGCGTCTATTCCGTCGTTTCGAACAGGTCCGCCGCATTGGCCGCCGTCGCGGACAGGCGCACGGTGTCGCCTTCGACTTCGGCAATCAGCCCACCGTCGAAATAATGATGCTTCGCCCCTTTGCCGTCCGGCCCCTGCGGGCTATCGGCCTTGGTCAGCTTGATCCGGTTGCCGTCGACATGATCGACGGTGCCCAGATGCACGCCGTCCGCGCCGACGATATTCATATGTTCCTTTATTTGGGACAGATCGGCCATCGCCATTCTCCTTGGTTGGTCCGGTCCCAACGCATGAAACGCCATCCGGTCGCAGGCTCTGCCCGCCGCCCGTCCCACAGTTCGCTCTTTAAGGCCCAAGGATAACAGCCATGCCTCTTCTTCAAGCCAGCAAGGTCTACAAGCCCTTCGAATATCCCTGGGCCTATGAGTTCTGGAAGCGCCAGCAGCAGCTGCATTGGTTGCCGGAGGAAGTGCCGCTGGGTGAGGATTGCCGCGACTGGGCGCAGAAGCTTTCCGACCATGAACGCAACCTGCTGACGCAGATCTTCCGCTTTTTTACTCAGGCGGACGTGGAAGTGCAGGATTGCTACCACGAAAAATATGGCCGCGTGTTCAAGCCGACCGAAGTCAAGATGATGCTGACCGCGTTCAGTAATATGGAGACGGTCCACATCGCCGCCTACAGCCATCTGCTTGACACCATCGGCATGCCCGAAAGCGAATATAGCGCCTTCATGCAATATAAGGAAATGAAGGACAAACACGATTATCTGCAGCAGTTTGGGGTCGACAGCGACGAGGATATTGCCCGCACACTGGCTATGTTCGGCGGCTTTACCGAAGGGTTGCAGCTTTTCGCGAGCTTCGCGATGCTGATGAACTTCCCGCGCTTCAACAAGATGAAGGGCATGGGACAGATCGTCACTTGGTCCGTCCGCGACGAGACGCTGCACTGCGAAGGCATCATCAAGCTGTTCCATACCTTCGTGAAGGAACGCGACTGCCTGACCCCCTCGGTTAAGGACGACATCGTCGATATGTGCCACAAGACGGTGCGGATCGAGGATGCGTTTATCGACCTGGTATTCGAAATGGGGCCGGTGCCGGGCATGACGCCCAAGGACATCAAGCGTTACGTCCGTTACATTGCCGACTGGCGGCTGGGGCAGTTGGGTTTGAAGCCCATCTATATGATCGACGAGCATCCGCTGCCGTGGCTGACCCCGCTGCTCAACGGCGTGGAGCACGCGAACTTCTTCGAAACCCGCGCGACCGAATATTCGAAGGGCGCGACCCGCGGCCAGTGGACCGAAGTATGGGACGCCTTCGACCGCCGCAAGAAGCTCAAGGGCAGCGACCCCGCCAACAGCGACGAGGCAAGCGACCCGGATATGTTCAAGGCGGCGGGCATCGCGGCGGAGTAAAACGGCAAATGCAAGGGCGGTCCGATGGCAGAGCCACCCTTGGCTTTTTCGAGCATTGCACTTTCCCAGGTGGTGGCTGGTTTCCGCTAGGAACGGGCCTTCGCCTCAGGGTTATTCGCCGGATCTCGCGCGATTGATGCCGCCCGATGTCTGCACAGTGATTATCCGATTATCCTGATGCTTGGCTGAACGATCTGTTTTATTCCGTTCATGCAACATTTCCCCTGAGCGCGGGTTCTATGGCCAGAACCGAGTTGAGAAGGGAAGGATATCCCATGAAAATGCATTTCAAACAGCTGCTTGCCGCTTTTTCGCTGGGCGCGATGACGTTGATCGGTGTGGCCGTAACCCCGGCCCATGCCGATCCGCCGCGCTGGTCGAGCCATGATAAGGGACACCGTGACAACTGGAAGGGCAACCGGCACGACAATGGTCGCCACCAAGGCTGGCGGCGTCCAGGCAAGAGCGTCTACAATTATGATTGGAACCGACCCGACCCGCGCTATGGCAAGCGTTATCGGCCGGATCGTTATTATCGCGGCGGCTATCAGCCCATTCGCGTGACGCGCAACACGCGTATTTATCGCGGTTATGACGACCGCTATTATTGCCGCCGTTCTGATGGCACCACGGGCCTGATCGTCGGCGCGGCTTTGGGCGGCCTGCTCGGTAGCCAGCTGGATCGCGGCTATTCCAACACGGCGGGCATCTTGATCGGTGGCGGCGCTGGCGCGCTGCTGGGTCGGGAAATCGACCGCGGCAATCTGAACTGCCGCTAGGGCATCCTGCGGAAAATCGGGGACCGGTTTCCGCTGAAGCGATGCGACAGCAAAGAAGGAGCGCGCGCGACCTGCAGTCGATTTAACGCAGCGCGCTCCAGCTAGGGCGAAGGGCGGGGACATGGCCGCCGCCCTTCGCCGCGCCTCACATGAAAAGATAATCCGCTAGCGCCTCGACCGCAGGGGTTTCTGTTGCGCTGGCGCTGATCGCCTGTCGTATCTCGATGGCAGGCAGAGGGGCCTCCAGCGCCAGCCTTTTGATCCCGTCGATCCGTCCCATGTCGCGCGCCATAGGGCCGAAGGCCGGGAACCAGCCCATGCCCTTCCGCAATGCCGTCATGATATCGAACAGATTGTCCGACTCCAGCGCGGGTGGCCCCGGCGTGATGCCGCCATGCCGCAGGGCATCCTCCGTTATCGCGCGCAGCCCGTTGCCCGGCTCCATCGTTAGCATAGGCGCGGCCTCGACCTCCCAGAACGACACGATTTCCTGCTGCGCCAGCGGATGCGCGCTGCCCGCATAGAGGCTGAGCGGCTCCGACCAGCCATAGCGTGAGTGCAGTCCAGCTGGTTCCCCCAGCGCATAGAAATAGGCGATGTCGACCTTTCCCCGGTCCAAGGCCTCGCGCGCTTGCTCCGCAAGCAGGATATGTAGGTCCAGCGTGATTGCCACATCGTCATTGGCTTCTTCGAACGCGGCCAGCGCCTCCTGGAAATGCCCGAAGACAGGCGGCGGTGCGCCTAGCGTGATCAGCTTGCGTGTCGCCTCGGCAGGCGACGGCGAGGTCGGTTGGGCCGGCGGTTCAGTCCCCATGATCGCCTGTTCCGGATTGTGCTGCCCCAGCAATGTCATGGCCTGCGCCGTCTGATGTCCGGCGCGCGTCAGTCGCGCCGCGCCATGCAGGTCGTCGAACAATCTGTAGCCAAGCCGCATTTCCAGCGCGGCGATATTGCGCGCGATCTCATCGATGCCGATGCCCAGATCGCTGGCGCAGCGCGCAATGCTGCCCGCCGCCACCATCTGCGCGAAAAGGTCAAGTTGGCGCAGGGAAGGCTTGGCCATGAACCGGGTGATAGAGCAAAGCATGTCCCGGGTTAAGCATGAACTTGGCCATGAACTTCGATGCGATATTGACGAAGCCCATAAAATGATGGCAGGGCGCTTTTCCTGACGGGCGGGTATAGCTCAATGGTAGAGCACTAGCCTTCCAAGCTTGTGATGCGGGTTCGATCCCCGCTACCCGCTCCAGTATTACATTGCCCCGTTCAGGTGGCCGCCGATGCCAGCCAGGTGTGCATAGTCGCGATATCTTCGCGATCCGCAGGAGGATGGTGCACGGTGCTGCTTTGCCACCCTGTTGCCCGCGTGCTGCTATGCTGTCGCGGCTTTCGGGCCGGATATCCGAAAGCCGCGAAAAAGCGTCAGGCCCTGGCTGCGACGATGATGATTTCCACCTTATATTCCGGGGCGGCGAGCTTTACTTCGCCGGTGGCGCGGGCGGGCGCGGGGTGTCCCGCGATCCATGCATCCCACACGCCGTTCATTTCGGCGAAGTCGGCCATGTCCGCCAGCCAGATCGTCGCGGTCAAGAGGTGATCCCTGGAACTGCCGGTTTCCTTCAAAAGTTGGTCCACCTGTGCCAGCACGGCGGTGGTCTGCGCGGTGACGCTTTCGCCCGGCGCACCCACCTGCCCGGCTAGATGGACGGTGTTGCCATGCACGACGGCCTGACTCATGCGTGGACCGCATTCGATCCGTTGGATAGTCATGTCTTACATCTCCTTGATGTTGCCGCTGGCGCATGGCGCGCGAAAGGCGTGTCGATAATCCGCCGCCCATTGTCCAATCACGCGCTTCCTGTCCAGTGCCGCCAGCGCTTTTCGCGATGCGTCAGGATTCGGGAAATACCTAGCCCAGGGTTACGGCTCTGCTTTTATGGATGGCCCGGCGCAAGGTCGGGATGCGCGGCCTTGATGGCTGGATGTTTGCGGGCATGGCTCACGGCTGCCATCAGGGCGGGATAGGCCTTGAGGGGCACTGCGAAGCGTTCCGCCGAATAAACCTGAGGGACGAGATGGCAGTCGGCCATGGTGAGGCTGTCGCCAAAAGCGTAGAGGCCGCCATGACGGACGACCATCTCCTCCAGCGCGACAAAGCCGTCCGCGATCCACCGGCCGGTCCATGCCTTTCGCGCATTTCCATCTGCGCCGAGATCGTCCCTTAGCGCGTTCAGCACCCGCGCATTGTTGAGCGGATGGATATCACAGGCCACCGTCATCGCCATGGCGCGCACGATCGCGCGGTCATCGGCCTCTCGCGGGAGCAGAGGAGGATCGGGATAGCGTTCTTCCAGCCATTCTATGATGGCGCTGCTCTGCATGAATATTCGACCGTCTGCCTCCAGTGTGGGCACCAGGCCTTGCGGGTTGAGCGCCCGATAATTGGCGGCGTGCTGTTCGCCGCTCAGCAGATTGACGGGCACCTGCCGATAATCCAGTCCCTTGACGTTCAGGGCAATGCGCGTGCGATAGCTGGTTCCAGACCGCCAATAGCCATGCAATATGAGGTCCATCATATCACAACTCCCATTGTGGGGACGGTGCGATGCGGGCACGGCATTCGCCAAAGCCGATCCGCACGAAGCCTGATGCCTCTGCAAAGGCGGTGATGACGATTTCGTCTCCATCCTCCAGGAAGGTGCGGCTTTCTCCATTGGGCAGGCGGATGGGCACTTTGCCGCCCCTGGTGAGTTCGAGCAGGCTGCCCTTGCTCTCATCTGTCGCACCCGACAGCGTACCCGTGCCCAGCAGGTCGCCGGTGGAGAGATTGCAGCCATTGACGCTGTGATGGGTGAAAAGCTGGGCAACGGTCCAATACATGGCCGTCATCGAACCTTGGCTGAGGCGATGGAGCGGCTGCCCGTCGGCCTGCATCCGCGCAGTGGACAGATAGACTTCCATCGTCACGTTCAATGCTCCGTTCTGCTGGTCGTCGGAGTCGAACAAATAGGGAAGCGGCGCAGGGTCGCTTTCCGGCCGCGCGGGCTGGGCAATGCGATAAGGCCCCAGCGCATCCATGGTGACGATCCAGGGCGACACGCTGCTGTGAAAACTCTTGGCGAGGAAGGGGCCGAGCGGCTGATATTCCCATGCCTGTATATCCCGCGCCGACCAGTCGTTCAGGATGGAAAGCCCGGCCATATGATCCGCCGCCTGCTTAATCGGGATGGGATGGCCCAGCGCATTGCCGCGCCCGACCCAGATCGCCATTTCCAGTTCGTGATCCAGCCTTTTGCAAGGGCCGAACAAGGGCGTCTCCGCTCCCGGCGGCATGGTCTGCCCATTGGGACGAACGACATCCTCGCCTGAAAGCCGAACGGAAGATGCGCGGCCATGATAGCCGATAGGAACATATTTATAGTTGGGTAGCAGTGGATTGTCGGGCCGGAACAGCTTCCCAACGTTCACGGCATGATGGATGCCGGCATAAAAATCCGTATAGTCGCCGATATGAACGGGCAGGTGCAGCTTGCACTGATCCACGGGATAAAGCGCTGGACGAGCGGATTTTTCTGCGGCCGGATCGGTCAGCAGACGGAACAGGCCATGGCGCAGCGCGCGCAATGCATCCTTGCCTGCGGCCAACAGATTGTTGAGGGTGGAACTGTCCGCCAGCCGCGCCGCGTCGCCTGCGTCTTGCGGCAGGAGGGGAGCGACCGCCCCTAGGTCGAGAATTTTCGTGCCGATCGCGACACCGCCGCGCGGCCTTTCTGATGATGGCGAGAATAATCCCAAGGGGAGATTCTGGACCGGAAAATCGCTATGTCCGTTCGCGCTCTCAACCCAGCTTCGGGCGGCAGGATCGTGCGTGAAATCGACCCGGGCCATCAAATCTCATCCTCCTTGTGCAGCCAGTCCGCATGGCGGGGCGCTTTCTTGGTTTGTGCCCATTCCTCCAGCATCAACGGCGCGAGGCGCGTTAGTTCGGCATATTGTTCCTGCGTCCCGATATTGCAGGCCAGTTCGATGCGATGACCGCTCGGATCGAAGAAATAGATGGATTTGAAAATGCCGTGATAGGTGGGGCCGAGCACTTCGACGCCCTCTCCCTCGATATGCGCCTTGGCGGCGTGCAGGGCATCCATGTCGGGCACTTCGAAGGCAAGATGCTGGACCCAGGCCGGCGTATTGGGATCACGCCCCATTTCGGGCTGATTAGGCAGTTCGAAAAAGGCCAGTATATTGCCGCCCCCGCAATTCAGGAACACATGCATATAGGGGTCATAAGTTCCGGTCGAAGGCACATGATCCTCGGCAAAGGCCGTGGTGTAGGTCATGCCCAACACCCGCTGATACCATTCCACCGTCTCTTTCGCATCACGGCAGCGATAAGCGACATGATGGATGCGGCTGATCCTGAATGGAGGCATGATCCTCTCCTGGCTGCTGCGCGCTCCGCCGTCCTTGCGACCGACAAACTGGTATCAGTTGGCACTATTTTACGCTTTGCGAAATATAGTGTCAACTGATACCAGTTTGCAATGTCCCGAAAGACGCTGCGGCTCGATCAGTTTCTGCCCTATCGCCTGTCGGTCGCGGCCAATCGCGTTAGCAACGCGATTGCCAGCGCCTATGACAGGCTTTTCGCGCTAAGCATCCCGGAATGGCGTTTGATTGCCGTTCTGGCGGAAAGCGAAGAGGCCACGCAGAATGAGATCGGCCAGAAAACCGTCATGGACAAGGTGACAGTCAGCCGCGCCGCCATTTCCCTGACGAAACGGGGATTGATCGAGCGCTCGCCAAATCCTCGCGATGGGCGGTCCCATATGCTTTTCCTGACCGGGGAGGGACGCGATCTCTATCGCCAGATTGCTCCCAAAGCCCTTGAACTGGAGCAATATGTATTCTCTTCCCTGTCCGGCGATGATCTTGCGCGGTTATGCGATATTCTGGATCATGTGGGGCGCAAGGCCGATGAATTGTCCGGCTGAGGGATTGAATCCCGTCGGCATGCCGCACAGCGGACGGAAATAACAGGGACAAGAAAGATCATGGATCTGCGTAGAGATATGGACCGGGGCTTTTCGGCTGGCTATGCGGAGGAGGCATCAATCGCACATGAAAGGAATCGTAATGAATAACAGCGATCTGGCCGACAGCATTGCAGCCGCAAATGGCTTGTCGAAAGCGGATGCGCGCAAGGTTGTCGACGGCGTGTTCGCCGCGATCGCCGACGCGGCGGCCAAGGGAGAGGAAGTATCGCTCAATGGCTTCGGCAAGTTCAAAGTGAAGGATACGCCTGCTCGTGAAGGACGCAATCCTGCGACCGGCGCCACCATTCAGATCGCCGCTTCCAAGAAGCTCGCCTTCGCACCGGCCAAGGCCGTGAAGGACAAGCTGAACGGCTGATCCGGTAAATGAATTTCGACGATCAGCTCTACCGTTATTTCGGGAGCACTGGACTGGACGGTCTGGCACCTGAAGTCATTGCGGCTGGCGTCGAGAAAATGCGCGTCGACTTCGGACTGGAAACAGACCGAAGTCGACGTTTCGCTCTTTGGTCGCTGTTGTTCCTGCTTGGGGATGCGCCGGACATCGACGTGGCGTTTGCGGATTTCGCCGATCGCGATGCCGCGCGCAATTTCATGGAATTGATCGAGAAGGCGGATTGAAATCGCCGCTTGCCGGTACTTTTTTAGCCATATTGGGGTGAGATGCCACACCCGATAATAGATGCATCAACAGCATTGATTTACTTCTGCTGAAGAAAACTCCAATAAATGGCATTATCCGATTCGATAGAGAAGGCGGCATATTATGACTGACAGCGTTCATCCAGATCTCAACATGCTGGCGGTTCAACTTCTGAGCGCTTATGTTGCCAACAATATAGTTCCCCGAGAAGATTTGGTGGAACTTATCCGTTCGACGCGAGCGGCATTGGATGAGCCGGTGAGGGAGGCCCCCGCTCCGGTCGAAGAGGCGCCTGTCGCCGCTGTCTCTGTCCGCAAGAGTCTCGCTTCCGCCGATCATATTCTTAGTATGATTGATGGAAAACCATATAAGACATTGAAGCGTCATCTTGCGACCCATGGTATGACCCCCGATGAATATAGGGAAAAATTTGGCTTGCCCAAAACCTATCCCATGGTCGCGCCAAGCTATTCGGAACGTCGACGGGCGGTTGCCAAGGAAGTGGGTCTGGGCCGGAAGCGGTCCGAAGGGACTGTGCAACACATTCCGGTGAATGAAGCTCCGAAAGAAAAGGAAAAAGCCGCAACTGCCAGGAAGGCTGCTCCGCGCAAGCCGCGCGCCGCTGCCGCTGACAGCGCCGCTTCGGTTGCAACGGCGCCCAAGGCGAGTATATCGGCTGACAGGAAGGCGAAAGGCAGGAAGGCCACGACGCCAAGGGCCAAATCGGTTGGAAAATCCATCGAACGCAAGGCTGAATAGCTTTTACGCGCGAAGCGGGGAATGAAGCGGGTCGCTCCATTCCCCAAATTTTGCGGGTCTCCAAAAAATTTTCGGTGGCGAGCTTCGATGAACGGCGTCATGAAACCTTCGCGCCTCCGATAGAGGTCGTGCGAGGTGATGGAGGATTTTGGAGAGATGGCGGGAGCCGCATTCATTACTGGAGCAACGGCGGGGATCGGAGCCGCTTCGGCGCGGCGTTTCGTCGATGCAGGCTGGAAGGTGATTGTCACAGGCCGCCGCGCAGAACGCCTCGCGGCATTGGTGGAGCAGCTTGGGGCGGACAAGGTTCATGCGGTCAGCTTCGACATGCGCGATGATGCCGCGATTGATCATGCCATTGCAACTTTGCCGCCTGCCTTTGCCGACATTGACTTGCTCATCAACAATGCCGGTCTGGCATTGGGAACCGCGCCAGCCCAAAGCGCCGATCTTGCCCAATGGCGGCAGATGATCGACACTAATGTGACGGGACTGGTGACCATCACGCACAAATTGCTGCCAACCCTCATTGCGCGCAAGGGTGGGATCATCAACCTGAGTTCAGTCGCCGCGACCTATCCTTATGCCGGCGGGAACGTCTATGGTGGGACTAAGGCATTTGTCCATCAATTCAGCCTGGGCCTTCGCTCCGATCTGCATGGTACGGGCGTCCGCGTGACATCCATCGAGCCGGGCATGGTGGAAACCGAATTCACCCTGATCCGTACTGGAAGCAAGGTGGCGTCCGACAGTCTGTATCAGGGTGCCGCACCCATGACGGCAGAGGATATAGCCGAAACGCTTTTTTGGGTCGCAACACAGCCCGCACATCTCAATTTCAACACTATCGAACTCATGCCTGTCAGCCAGTCCTTTGGCGGTTTTCAGGTCGCGCGTGATAGCTGAAAAGCCTACCCGGAATGGGGCCGATTGGCGCCGTTCCGGGCAGGCTATGATGAGCTAGCTTCTGTATTTCCTGCTGATCTTGGTGGCTTTGTTGGCCGCTTCGGCAAGTTCCGCCGCCTCAATGCCATAAATAGCGGCGGCTGCTTGAAGTAGAGAGGCAGAATAGCAAGATTGACCCTGAGAGCCTGAACGAGATTTATCGTGCATAATACATCCTTTCACGGCGATAATTATCTAACCGGAATGATGTGAATGGTGGGCTGCGAAGATATCGCCCAAATGGCTTGCGCTACATGTGCACATCATCGCAGCCGAACGATTTGGATAGTGCCCAAAGGGGCAGCTTCTCTATCTGTTTGTCATGGTATCGCGCATCATATCATCCCCAGTCTGTGGTGGGGGAACACGACACTGGCGTTATCGCCCTGGCATCGTGCGCTTTAGCCGTTAGTAACGCGGAGCAAGCTGCATCCCGATCAAAAGCCGCGGGTCGAATGCCGATGTTTCCATCCGGCGCGATGACCATCCGCGCCGCTTGAGCAATCTCTACCTAATCAATAGATTGAAAGGAGCAAATCAACTTATACTTGCGGAGGCTATAGCTGTCCTGTGGCGCCCCGCGGTTTGGAGGCGGTGTCAGGGGCGATAGTCCCAGCGCTGCAACTGAATCTCGCCATCAGCAGTGATCACCAGTTCGCCCAGGGCACCCGTCCGCAATTTCAAGGAAGCCAGAGGAAGATTAAGGGCCAATAATGCAAAGCGCGCCGCGCCGTTGCTGGTCACAAGGATGTCCGTGCCTTCCTCACCGTTGGCGAGATAGGCTCGCCAGGCCGCGAGGCGGGTTTCGGCATCGACCCGCCAGCCCGGAGGAGCGATGGCCTGTTCGTCCCAGGCCGCGATGGCCTCCGCGCCGACCCGCGCCCATACCTCCTGTTCTGGAAGTCCTTCGTCTGGGCCATGGTCAATCTCATTGAGCCAGGGCAGGACACCGTCGATTGTCTTAACCAAGGCTGCGCCGATCCTTTCCGCCGTTTCCCTTGCGCGCAGAAGTGGCCCGGAAAAAATATGCCGGACAGAAAAATCCTGCTCCGCAAACCATGCGCCCACGCGATCGGCCTGTATTTGGCCGCTGGTCACAAGAGGAATGTCCGTTGCAGCGCCGATGCGGCGTGGCTGTGCATCGCTTTCGAAGGTGTTCCCATGCCGGATGATGAAAATGCGGCGTGTCATGGGCGCGAGATTAAGGCAGGAGAGGCGTCGGATCGCCATGCATAGCGATCAGCGCCTCCACACGGGCGATGTCCTCTTCCGTATCGATGCCCGAACTGTCGAAAAGGGGCGGCGGCACAGGAATGGTCGTGACGGGGATTCCCAATTCCAGCAGCCGTAATTGCTCCAGTCCCTCCAGCGTTTCCAATGCCGTCGGCGCCGTCCGCTCAAAGAGTTGTAGCGCCTCGATTGAATAGCCATAGAGGCCGACATGGCGCCAGATCGGAGAGAGCGGTTCCGTCCGGCGCAAGGCCGCTTCATCGCGAATGGCGGGAATGATCGCCTTGGAAAACCAGAGCGCGCGGCCATCCGAAGCGCGCGCGCAGGTGGTGCCGCTGAACGGAGATCGCATCTTGTGATCCCGCAGCGAATCGAGCGCTGCCCAATCGAGCGCGATCACTGGCGTTGCGACCCGAGCGCCTTCCCGCAGTGAGGAGATGACGGCTGCCAGTGCGCCTTCAGGCTGAAAAGGGGAATCGCCCTGTAGATTGACGATCAACTGGGGTGACGCTGGTCGGGCGATAGCCGCCGCAAGAGCGCGTCCGGACCCTGTGGCGATGGCGCTGTCCGTCATCACGGCTTCGCAGCCCGCTGCCCGGGCGTGATCGGCGATCTCGCCATCGTCCGTCGCTACCACGAGTTCCATGTCGGGCAGGCCCCGAATGGCATTGCGCGCCATGGCGATGGTACGATGCAGCAATGTGCGCCCCGCGATCATGTGCAGAGGCTTGCGTGGAAGGCGGGACGATCCTGCCCGCGCTGGAATGACGATCAATATGTTCAGGCAACCCCGGCTTCGAGCAGATCGTGCATATGGACTGCGCCTATCAAACGTTCATCTTCGCAGACGAAGAAGAGCATGACGCTGCTGTCGTGCATCCGGCGCAGGGCTTCCGATGCCAGTTCATCCGGTCCGACGGAAAGCGGCGTGACCGTCATGAACTGTCCTATGGATTCTGTCAGATTCTGCTTGGCAGTCAGCGTCCGGCGCAGGTCGCCATCGGTAAAGGCGCCAATCAGCCGTTCGTGGTTGTCGACGATTGCGGTGCCGCCCAACCTTCCTCGCGTCATTTCGATCGTGGCTTCCAGAAGCGTGGCGTCTCCCCGGACTTTGGGGATGTCGTCGCCCGAGGCCATCAATTCGCGCACTTTGACAAGTTGCGCGCCCAAGCGGCCATTGGGATGGAATTTATGAAAATCATCGGCGGAAAAGCCGCGCATTTCCATGAGCGAAACAGCGAGTGCATCGCCAAATGCCATCTGGACCGTAGTCGATGTGGTAGGGGCCAGCGAATTAGGGCAGGCTTCCTGGACGGGAGGCATCAGGATGCTAATGTCCGCTGCCTGCGCGATCGTGCTGTTGGACTGGGCTGTCATGGCGGCGAGGGGAATGGCAAAACGCTTGCAATATTGGATGATCGGACCGAGTTCGGTGGATTCGCCCGAATGCGAGAGCATCAGCACCAGATCCGCCGGGGTGACCATGCCCAGATCGCCATGACCGGCATCGGCGGGGTGCAGGAAAATCGCGGGCGTGCCCGTGGAGGTCAGCGTGGCCGTCATCTTCCGCGCCACTATGCCGCTTTTGCCTATACCGGTGACGATCAACCGGCCACGCACATTCATGATAAGGCCGATGAGCCGAAGAAATGCGCCGGCAAAGTCGCGTTCCGCAAACTGCGCTTCCAGCGCATTGAGCCCGCTGGCGGCGACGGCAAGACTGCGACAGGCGGTTTCAACGATGTGGCCACCTGATTTGAATGGCACAATATTGGATACTGTAGACACGCATTCGCCCTTTTTCGCGTAACGTCCCGGCCCCATCCGGTTGACGAACACGCCGACGACCACCTTTAGGCGGATCGCCTGTTATCTTGTTCTGGGCCGGATCTCATTTTATCCGGATGGGATATGACTTACGATATTTTTGTGACTTGTTGCAATCTATTATGCTGTTGAGAAATATCGCCGTTCTGGATCATGCAGCGTTAGAATACGGTCAAATGCCGTAAATGCACGATTGATCGAGGAACTTTTTGCTTGATTGAGCGTGCAGCTTATTATCCGATAGCGTGATAATCGCGATACCAGGACACGAATCGCGGCACACCCACTTCGATCCCGGTGGTTGGCGCGAAGCCCACGTCACGCGCAATCGCGCTGATATCGGCGTAGGTGGCGGGCACGTCGCCGGGCTGCATGGGTTGGAAATCCATTTCCGCCTTTCGTCCGCAGGCATCCTCCAGCACGGCGATCAGGTGCATCAATTCTTCCGGCCGATTATTGCCGATATTGTACAGACGGTGGGGAGTCCGGCTGCCACCCGCCTTTACAGCGCCGTCGTCGGGGGGCGCATTGTCGAGACAGGCTATGACGCCGGCGACGATATCGTCGATATAGGTGAAGTCGCGCTGCATCCTGCCATGGTTGAAAACGGGAATCGGCTCACCGGCCAGGATCTTTGAGGTGAAGATCCACATGGCCATGTCGGGCCTGCCCCACGGGCCGTAGACTGTGAAGAACCGCAGTCCGGTCATCGGCACCCGGAAAAGATGGGCATAGGTTTCGCTCATCAGTTCGTCGGCGCGCTTGGTGGCGGCATAGAGCGATACGGGATGATCGGCGCGATCCTCCACTCGGAACGGCAATGTGTCATTGCCGCCATAGACGGATGAGGACGATGCATAGACCAGATGGCGCACGCGCCGTTCCCGCGCCAGTTCCAGCATGTTGACATGCCCCGTCAGATTGGAACGCACATAGGCGTGCGGATTGACGAGCGAATAGCGAACACCCGCCTGCGCGCCCAAATGGACGATCGCCTCCACTGGATGATCGGCCAGGGCGCCTTGCAGGGCGGGCATGTCGGCAAAATCCAGTTCGGCAAAGGTGAATAGCTTGCCATGACGTTCGGAAAGGGCTGCTATGCGATCCTGTTTGAGTGATACCGCATAATAATCGTTCATATTATCGATGCCGATTACCGCGCGTCCGTCTTCCAGCAGACGGTCGGCGACCTGCATGCCGATAAAGCCGGCCACGCCGGTGACAAGAATGGTCATGCGGATATCCGATGCTGCAATAGGCCGTAATCATGCTGCACGACGCTGTCTCCCTGCTTGCCCGTCAAGACGACGTTCCTTCCACTTTCCCAGCCCACTCCGCGCACGATGTAAAGGGTTCTGCACCCGGTGTCGTCCAGGGAAAAGCCCCATGACGATCAAAGCTTAGCTATTCTCTAATCTTTCCTGCCTATGGGCATGATATGGATATGGCAACGCATCCTTCCGCGTCGGCGGGTCATCCGCATGCGCGCTTGCGCCGTGCTCGCTGGGCCGATCTGGCCAGCGCGGCGGCGGAGGCGAACGCATTTTATGCGCCGGACATGCTGGAGGCGGCTCTGGACCATCTCGCAGTCCATAAGGGCGTGCGGTTGATCGAGGCGCAGGAGGAAGGCCGTTCCATAGGCCTTCTACCGGTCATCATGGCGCCGAACCATGGGCGCCTGCCCGTTCCCTGCGTAGTCAACTGGATGCACGACCATTGCTTTTTCGGCGCGCCTCTTGTCCGGCAGGGGCATGAGCTAGCCGCGTGGCGCAGTTTTCTGGCGCAGCTTGACGATGCCGATTGGGCGTCGGGTTTCCTGCATCTGGAATCTCTGGATGCGGCGGGCGCCAATGCAGCAGCTCTGGAGGCGCTTTGTGTCGAGCAACGGCGCGGGCGGCGGGAAATCCATCGCTATGACCGCGCCATGCTGCGATCCGACCTGTCAGCCGATGATTATTGGGAAACCCACGTCCGCGCCAAGAAACGCAAGGAATTGCGTCGTCTGCAAAAGCGGCTGGCGGAATTGGGCCATATGGAGCCCCGGCTTTTGGCCAGCGCGGCGGACCTGCCGCTATGGTGTCAGGATTTCCTGACGCTGGAAGCATCCGGGTGGAAGGGGCAGCACGGAACCGCACTGGCGTGCAAAAAGGGCGACGAAGCCTTTTTCCGCACGGCCTGCGCTGCGGCCCTTGAAGCCGGACGGCTGCATTTCCTTCGGATGGATCTGGACGGTCGCGCCATCGCCATGCTCGTCAATTTCCGTCATGGCGAAGGCGCCTTTTCCTTCAAGATCGCCTTTGACGAGGCGTTGGGGCGTTTTTCGCCCGGCGTATTGATCGAGATCGCTAATCTCCATGCCGTGCAGGGCGACCCGGGCATGACGTGGATGGATAGCTGCGCCGCCGCCGATCATCCCATGATCGACAGCCTGTGGGCGGAGCGACGGACCATCGTGCAATATCGCATCGCCTTGCACGGGCGCGGCGTCAGGCGCCTGGCTCGCGGAGCGGCCTTCACGCTCGCCAACGGCGTCGAACGGATAAGCCAGATCATGAAAGGACAGGCATGACCGCCCATGGTTCGATCACGCCGGGGAAGGAAACGACCACCCGGATATTCTCCGATAGCGCGCGCGTGGCTTTCACCGCTGCCTATCCCGATCAGGCGGCGCCGCTTACCCATGATCTTGTCGATCATCCGCTGCTGACGCTGGCGGCTCTGGCCGATCTGGCGGAGCGTATGCCGGCGGGGAGCGTCGAATATAATCTGGGAGCATTGCCGCTGGGCGTTCGCCCGGACGAAACGCCCTCCAACGGCCTGACGCTGGGCGAGACGATCCGGACCATAGAGACCAACGGCAGCTGGGCCGTACTGAAGAATGTGGAGCGGGACGCGATCTATGGCGCGTTACTGGATCAGGCGTTGGCGGAATTGGAACCCATGGTGGCGCGCAGGACAGGGCCGATGTTGCATCGGGAAGCGTTCATCTTCCTGTCCTCTCCCGGCAGCGTCACGCCCTTTCACATGGACCCCGAGCATAATATCCTGCTCCAGATTCGCGGAACCAAGACAATGACAGTCTTTCCGGCGCGCGACGAAGAACTGGTGCCGCCATGCAAGAGCGAGGATTTCCACAATGGCGGCCATCGCAATCTGGAATGGCGGGATGCATTCCTGTCGCGCGGGATTCCTGTTCTGCTGGAGCCGGGCGATGCGATACATGTGCCGGTGAAGGCGCCGCATTTCGTCCAGAATGGATCTGCCGTTTCGATCAGCCTGTCTATCACATGGCGGTCCGAACGCAGCGTGGCCGAGGGAGAGTTGCACAGCTTCAACGGGCTGCTTCGGCGCTGGAAAATGCCGATCGGGAAAGTCACCCGATGGCCCGAAAAGCAGATCGGGCGCCGGTTCGTCTATCGCATCATGCGGAAATTGGGCGCCTGAGCAGCCGTCGGAGCGTGGCTTCGGCCTCCAGACGGGGAGAGAAGCGTTCCAGCGCCCACCATTGCAGACGGTCCTCGCAAGTGGCCAGACTCTGCTTGTATCGATCCTTGCCCGCCAGCAGCGAATAGAGGTTGAGGTCGTGCGTCGCATAATTGCCGACAGCCGCCGCATGGCACAGGAGGCCCGGCTTGTCCTTGGCAGAGCGCGGCGCGGTGAAGGCGGACTGATAGTTCATCGCCACGCCGCGATGGATGAAGTTGAGAAGCAGTCCGACTGGATCGGCATCGCCATCGCCGCCGTCTGTGAACCGCAGCAGTTCGACATTTCCCTCCTCCAGTCCGCGTTCGGCGATGATGGCGACGAACCTGCGGAAGGCGGCATTGTCCCAGGCATTGTCCGCATGACGCCCCTGATTGAGCATCCGCATCTCCTCCAGCCATGGTTCGAGATCGGCGCGGCTGGCCCGGGCGACGGTGGGAAGCGCGCCGCCACGTTCCTTCATCGCGCGACGAATCTGACTGCGCGTGTTGGCGCTCAGCAGCGAGAGATAATCCCCTTTGGCAGCGCGCACGGCTTCAAGATCGATCTGATATACCGGGGATTCATCGAGCTTCGCCCTGCGGTGGGCAGGGAAGTCCAGCAGCGGCGATTCCGGCGCGACGCCCGCAAGGTGCAGTACGCGCCAATCCTTGCGCGCGCCGATTGCCGATAGAACGGTGCGGGCAACCGGCAATTCCTGATCCGTCAGGATGAGCAGGCCGTTATATTCGATGAATGGGCGGTCCGCGCCATCATCGCCCGCCTGATTGAGACAGAGCGTGGCGGCCCTGCCCAGCAGACGTGGCATCATCGCATGGCCGACAAGCGCGAGTGCGATGTCATGCCCCTCATCGTTGGTAACGGCCAGGAGTTCGGGCCGCACGTCATAGGCATCAAGCCAAGCGCCGATCCATGTCCAGCCGAGAAAGAAGGAAGCGTCCGACTGCGCCTCCATCGTTCGCCAGCGGGCTTCGAGCGTTGTCCTGTCGGGAAGGGGAGAGAAATGCGCGCGAAGGGCCATGTCCCCTTGTGGCAAAGGCGTGGCCCTGGTCAAGCGGATAGGACGACATCAGGGGCGGAGTCGCCGAACCGGATCGATCGAGCCATCCGGCCGCACACCGGCCACCGCCAGCTCATGGCCCATCTGGCCCGTAAGGAAGCGATACCACATACGGAAATCGGCGCGCAGGGACCAGAAGGGATAATGGAAGGTCGCCGGCTTATTATGTTCAATCAGGCTATGACCGACCCATGCGAAGCCGTAACCGGCAAAAGGAATGGCGGCCAGCAGCCACCAGCCCTCAACCAGCAGTAGCGCTGCCATCGCCAATGCGACTACCAGCGTCGTGCCGACATAATGCAGCGCACGCGTGCCTGGGCGCGCATGTTCCTGAAGATAATAGGGCCAGAATTCCCGAAAGCAGGTGAACCTGTCCACGTCGCTCCTCTCTCGGCAGGAGAATAACCGCTGTAAGGGAGCCTGTTAAGCCGGATGCGTCAGGCTGTGCGCCTGGCGGGAGCGAAGAGGAAATAATCATAGGCGGCGCGGGCGGCATGGGCCATGATGCTGTCCCGCGTTTCCCGGCCCTTATAATCCTTCATCACGAAAACGGATATCGTGAACATTCGCCCGTCGGGCAGAGTGACAATGCCGACATCGCCCCCATAGCCGTTCAGCGACCCGGTCTTGTGTGCGATCCGGGTGCCAGGCGGCAGCATGGCCTTCAGGCGCGCCTTGCCCGTGTGACAACGTTCCATCATGTCCAGCAGATAAGCGGTGCTGGCAGGCTTGAGCGCTTTGCCCAGCTGGATATTGGCGAGCAGTGCGTTCATCGCGCGCGGCGTCGAGGTGTCGCGGGGATCGCGCGTGAAGGCGATGTTGGGCATGTCGCGCGCGTCGCGCTCGCGTAGTGACGAATCCGCCTCCAGCGCCGCAGCGACATTGCGACGAAAGCTGCCCGCGGCCGGGCTGATGCCCATGGCGCGATAGAGCAGATGGGCGGTGTCGCTGTCGACGCGCAGCCCCTTGACGCCCAGCGCGCCGACCCATTCGTCTATCGCGGCGGGGCCGCCCGCGCGCGCCACCAGAGCATCGGTCGCATCATTGTCGCTATGGGTCAGCATCAGATCGATGAGGTCATGGACCGACCGCGATTTCGCGGGCAACGGCGGATCGAGCAAGTCTTGAAGGTTGAGCGTTCCCGCATCCACCATCGAGAGAATCTTGCCCGCCACAGCGACCTTATATGTGCTGGCCATGGGGAACAGCGTATCGCCGTTCAGCGATTGCTCCTCCCCGGTCGACAGATCCTGCACGGCGATGCCGACGGTGCCGTCGGTCAGCACCGCGAAGCTCTGGAACTGAGCAAGGAGCCGCGCTTCGGCGGTTTGCTGCGGGAGGCTTTTGACAGGGCCGAAAGCATCCGCCGCGGGCAGCGGGGCGAGGAACAGGCCAAGGGCGGCAATGATAGCGCCAAAAGTGCGAGAAAGCGGCATGGCCGTTCTCTCCTCTATCCCGCCGTAGGAGGCAAGAGGCTTTGGGGTCGCCCGGTTGACAGGGGTTTGCCGTCCGGTTCATCACCCGAAACATGAGTGACACCATCAAGCTGGACGAAAGTTGGCGGGAGCCGATGCTGGGCGAGTTTCAGAGTCCCTATATGCAGGCGCTCAAGCGCTTCCTGGAAGGGGAAAAGGTCAGCGGGAAGCGGGTGTTTCCCAAGGGCAGCGAATATTTTCGCGCGCTCGACCTGACGCCGCTGGACAGGGTGAAGGTCGTGATTCTGGGGCAGGACCCCTATCATGGCGAGGGGCAGGCGCATGGGCTGTGCTTCAGCGTGAGACCGGGCGTGCGGACGCCGCCTTCGCTGGTCAATATCTACAAGGAATTGAATAGCGATCTGGGCATCGCGCCGCCGCGCCACGGATTCCTGGAGCATTGGGCACGGCAGGGGGTGCTACTGCTCAACAGCGTGCTGACCGTCGAAATGGGCCGCGCCGCTTCGCATCAGGGCAAGGGATGGGAACAGTTCACCGACGCCATCATCCGGCTGGTCAATCAAAAGGAGGAGCCCGTCGTGTTCCTGTTGTGGGGCGCCTATGCCCAGCGCAAGGCCGGATTCGTCGATCCATCGAAACATCTGGTGTTGAAGGCCGCGCATCCCTCGCCACTGTCGGCGCATAATGGCTTTCTGGGCTGCCGCCATTTCTCGCGCGCTAATGCGTTTCTAGAGGAGAAGGGGCGCGGCGCGATCGACTGGGCCTTGCCGGAAGTGGCCGCCGCCTGAAAATCAGACGACTCGACGCGGGGAAGGGAGAGCGATGCAATGGGTAACGTCATTAACCTGCGGCAGGCGCGCAAAGCCAAGATGCGGGACGAGAAGGAACGGCTCGCGCAGGCTAATCGCGCGAAATTCGGCCGCAGCAAGGCGGAGCGGCTGGAAACGGAAGCCGAGGAAGCCCGCCGGGTTCGCGCTCTGGATGGGGCGCGGCGGGAGAAGGAGGGGTCGGACGCATCCTAGACTTGCCTTGATCGGATAGTGCCGTGCCGAATCTGCCCATGCGGCATGGATGCGGTTGCGCTCAAGGTCCGTGCCTGATACCGGCGCGCCCAATATCCGCGCCAGTTCCGAAGGAAGGTTGCTTCGCCCATGTCCGCTTCCAATCCCGACAAGATCAATCGCATCGTCCTCGCCTTTTCCGGCGGGCTGGATACGAGCGTAATCCTGAAATGGCTGCAACAGACCTATCAGTGCGAAGTCGTGACCTTCACGGCCGATCTGGGGCAGGGCGAGGAACTGGAGCCTGCGCGCGCCAAGGCTCGGCTGATGGGCGTCAAGGAAGAGCATATCTTCATCGACGACCTGCGCGAAGAATTCGTGAAGGACTATGTGTTCCCGATGATGCGCGCCAATGCGCTTTATGAGGGGCTGTACCTGCTCGGCACCTCCATCGCCCGTCCGCTGATCGCCAAGCGGCAGATCGAGATCGCGAAGCAGGTCGGCGCCGACGCCGTATCCCACGGCGCGACCGGCAAGGGCAATGATCAGGTGCGTTTCGAGCTGGGCTATTATGCGTTGCAGCCGGACATCAAAGTGATCGCGCCGTGGCGCGAATGGGATTTGACCAGCCGCACGAAGCTGATCGAGTTCGCGGAAAAGCACCAGATCCCAATTCCGCGCGACAAGCGGGGGGAAAGCCCGTTTTCGACCGACGCGAACATGCTCCATACCTCGTCCGAAGGGAAGGTTCTGGAAGATCCGTGGGACGAAACGCCCGATTATGTCTACTCGCGCACGGTGAACCCGGAGGACGCGCCCGACGCGCCGGAATATATCACCATTGATTTCGAGCGCGGCGACGGCGTGGCGATCAATGGCGTGGGCATGACGCCCGCGACTTTGCTCGAAACGCTTAACGAATATGGCCGCAAGCATGGCATCGGGCGGCTCGACCTGGTCGAGAACCGCTTCGTCGGTATGAAGTCGCGCGGCATGTATGAAACGCCGGGCGGCACCATCTATCACCTTGCCCATCGCGGCATCGAACAGGTGACGCTGGATCGCGGCGCGGCGCATCTGAAGGACGAACTCGCGCCCAAATATGCCGAGCTGATCTATAACGGCTTCTGGTTCTCGCCGGAGCGGGAGATGCTGCAGGCCGCCATCGACCACAGCCAGGAGAAGGTGACGGGCACCGTCCGCCTCAAGCTCTACAAGGGCGGGGTCTATGTCGTGGGCCGCAAGTCGCCTTATTCGCTCTACAGCGAAAAGGTCGTGACGTTCGAGGACGATGCGGGCGCCTATGACCAGCGCGACGCGGCGGGCTTCATCAAGCTCAATGCGCTGCGGCTGCGGCTGCTGGGCCGCCGGGATCGCTGAGATTTCGGCGTCTCGCCGTTACACATTGCGACATTTTATTCCGTGACATGACACAGTTGCGGGACAAGTCTTGCCGATAAGCGTTTCCAGGGACGGCCTCCGCCGTTCGTGACAGACATTTGGAAGGAAGACTGACATGATCCGCAAGTTCATGATGACGGTGGCCGCTGGCGCTTTGTTGACAGGGGGCCTTGCCGCTTCGCACATCGCTGCGGCGCAGGACGGCCCCGGTCGCGGCGGTCCGCGCGGCGGCATGATGATGATGGCCGATGCCAATAAGGACGGCAATCTCACCAAGGCGGAACTGACCGCCTCTCTCGAAGCGCGCTTTGCGAAGATGGACGCCAACAAGGATGGCAAGCTGAGCAAGGAGGACTGGGAACTGCGCCGCCAGCAGCGGCAGGAAGCCCGCTTCGCGCAGCTTGACACCGACAAGAACGGCCAGATCAGCAAGGCCGAATTCACCGCCAAGCCTGATCGCAGCGCCGAGGCGGGCAAGCACGGCGGGCCGGATGGACGTCATTGGAGCGGCCGCCATCATCGCGGCTTCGGCAAGGGCATGAAAGCTGGACCGGACGGCGCGCAGGCTGGTCCCGTCACGCGTGAGCAGTTCGTGGCGCGCGGCGTGGCGATGTTCGACCGGGCCGACGCGAACAAGGACGGCACTGTCACCACCGAGGAGATGAAGGCCGCGCATCAGGCCATGCGGAAGGCGTGGCAGGACCGCAAGGGATCGGATTCTGCGCCTGCCGCAGACACGCCCGCCGACTGACACGCACAATATGGGAAGGGCGGGGGCAGTTTGCCTTCACCCTTCCCCTCTCTTCCCAGCCGTGACAGAAGCCTGAAACATGAGCGAACGACCCCATTTGCTGCTCGTCGATGACGAGCGTTCGATCCGCGAGCCGCTGGCGCAATATCTGACGCGCAACGGTTTTCGCGTCACCGCCGTCGAAAGCGCGGCGGAAGCGCGGGTGCGGCTCAATGCCAACGCGATCGACCTGGTGGTGCTCGACATCATGATGCCGGGCGAGGACGGCCTGTCGCTGTGCCGCCATATCCGCGAGACGAGCGAGATTCCCGTGATCCTCCTGACCGCCAGGTCGGAGGAGACGGATCGCATCGTAGGGCTGGAAATGGGCGCGGACGACTATGTGCTGAAGCCCTTCTCCCCGCGCGAACTGGTGGCGCGGATCAAGGTGATCTTCCGCCGCGTCGCCACCGGTGGCCAGCGGGTGACGGCTCCCGACGGCGCGACCTATGCTTTTGCCGGATGGTTGCTCAAGACGCAGGAACGCACGCTGGTGGACGCCGAGGGGGTGGCGCTGCCGCTGTCGACGGCGGAGTATAATCTGATGATGGCCTTCGCCACCCGGCCCAACCAGGTGTTGAGCCGCGACCAGTTGCTCGACATCACGCAAGGGCGCGAAGCCAACGCCTTCGATCGCGCCATCGACAACCAGATCAGCCGCCTACGCAAGAAGATCGAACCGGACCCCAAGAACCCGACGCTTATCAAGACGGTTTGGGGCGGCGGCTATACCTTGTCGGCGGAGGTACGCAGGCTGTGAAGCGGTTGCGACTGTGGCCCCAGAGCCTTGTCGGGCAGGTCATCCTGCTGGTCGCCATCGCGCTGTTCGTGGCGCAGGCGATCAATTTCGCGCTCTTGCTGCGGGAACGGAACCGGCTGGAACTTACCGGGCAAACCGCCCCCGCCGTTTATCGCATCGTGGACGCGCTCGACAGTCGCGGCGACCGGCGAGCCGACGACCGGCGGGTGCGGGCGCGCTTTACCGATGCGCCACCGCGTGTCGAAGGACAACGGCGTCCCGATGTCGAAAGCCGGGCGGCGGCGATGTTCGAGGATATCGGGTTGCAGATGCGGTCCATTCGGGCGGTGCAGGACAGCGAAAGCCTGCCCATGCGTCGCTGGGAACGCCTTCGTGCCCGGGCGTCGGGTGCAGAACCGGTTATGCACAATGTAGGCCGATTGGTTATGGCGGCCGAATATGAGCCGGGCAAATGGGTCGTGACGCAGACGCGCACGGGTGAGCGGCCGCAACGTTTTGGCGGCTGGCTGATCGGACAGACTGCTATCCTTTATGTCATCGTGCTGTTGCCGTTATTGTGGGTAGGGCGCCGGCTGGCGCGTCCGTTGCGGCAATTGACGGAGTCCGCCGAGCAGTTCGCGCGAACCGGCGCCGCCGATCCGGTGGATGAGCGCGGGCCGGGCGATGTGCGCCAACTCACGACCGCTTTCAACGCGATGCGCGCGCGCATTTTCCTGATGCTGAATGAAAAGGACCGGATGCTGGGTGCGATCGGCCATGATCTGCGTACGCCGCTTGCCTCGCTGCGGGTCCGCACCGAATCGGTGGAGGATGAAGGCGAGCGCGCCCGCATGTCCGAAACCATTGATGAGATGAACCGGATGCTGGAGGACATATTGTCGCTCGCGCGGGCCGGGCGGAGCAGCGAGTCCACGCAGAAGGTCGATCTTTCGGCTTTGGCGGATGCGGTGGTGGAGGATTTCCTGGAACTGGGATCGCCGGTCGACATGGCCGAGAGCGCTCGCGCCGTGGCCAATGTGCGCCCGCAGCAGATTCGCCGGGCCCTCCGCAACCTTATCGAAAACGCCACGGTCTATGGCGAGCGGGCGCATGTTTCGGTGGCGCGCCGGGATGGCGCCATTCACCTGATCGTGGAAGATGACGGCCCCGGTATCGCTGAAGATCGCATGGAAGAGATGATGGAGCCGTTCACCCGGTTGGAGGGATCGCGCAATCGCGATACCGGCGGCGCGGGCTTGGGTCTGGCGCTGGTACGAGCGATCATGGCCGAGCATGGCGGATCGTTGCACCTCGCCAACCGCGCAGAAGGCGGGTTGGAGGCGAGCTTGATTTTGCCTGCATAGGTATTTGCGGGCGATTGGCGCGATTGAGGAATGGGCGGGTTGTCGCTCCTCACCCCCGTTCGTCCTGAGTAGGGGCTGAGCGAAGTCGAAGACCCGTATGGGGCCGACGCGCCACATGTCCTTCGATATGCCTCTTCGATAGGCTCAGGAGCTGCTCAGGACGAACGGCGCGCTGCCGTTCCGCCCCCCCCGAACCGGTACACGGCGCAACACTGCAAAAGTGCGGTATTTCCAGTCAATGCTTACCAGGTTTGCCGGACGCGCCCGGCGCGGCCGGGTTTATCAATTCCGCGCCCGCCGGAAGGCCCGTGCCACCCATGTTGAGGCGCAGGGCCTGTTCGCGGGCCACGCGGAGGGGGTTATCCCGTTCCTTGATCTCAGCTCTGGTTTCCGCATCCATCTCTGCATTGGCATCGGGCGTTTCCGCGCCGCGCGTCCAGCCCAGGACGATCGACATGCGCCGGTTGCGCGGGTCATAGGCATCGTCCTTCACGAAGGGTTCGCGGTCGGCCACGCCTTCGATCCGGGCGAAGCGGGCATTGCCGATTCCTTCGTCCGACAGCGCCTTGCGTGTTGCTTCGGCGCGGGCGGAGGACAGCATCCAGTTGTTCATCGTCCGCCCTGCCGCATAGGGCAGGCCGTCGGTATGGCCGCGCACGATCAGCGGATTGGGCATGGTTTCGAGCACGTTGGCGACTTCACCCACCAGCGCGCGCGCCTGCGGCAGTAGTCGGTCGGTGCCCATCGAGAACATGGCGAAATCCGCTTCGTCGATCAGGTCGATGCGAAGCCCTTCGCGCGTTTCGGTGAAGCGCACATTCTTGCGGAGATTCTGCATGCCCCGGCGCGTCATGCGTGCTTCAAGGTCTTTCTTGATCGATTCGAACTTGGCGCGGTCGGCCGCCCGCAACCCCTTGCCGCCCTGATCCGCCGTTCCGCTCGCATCGCGGGGGATGGTCATGGACATGGTGCCCTGACCGCCGGTGGTCGGGTAATTTTCCTTCCCCTTGATGCTGTCGCCGCCCAGCAGGCCATTCGCGCCCGCCGATGCCATCTTCATTTCGATAAGGGTCGGGGTGAAATAGTCGGCCAGCGCCTTGCGCTGTTTTTCGGTTGTCGCGCCGAGCAGCCACATCAGTAGGAAGAACGCCATCATTGCCGTCACGAAGTCGGCATAGGCGACCTTCCATGCGCCGCCATGATGGCCACCATGTCCTTCGACGATGATCTTCTTGACGATGATCGGTCTTGGTTCAGGCTCGTTCGCGCCGCGCTTCTTTTCGGCCATGGCTTATTTGCCCCGCATGCCGTCGAACACTTCGGCGAAGGCTGGCTGGTTCGCATGAGTGAGGCTGGAGCGCGCCGCTTCGATGACGAGCGGCTGGGGATGGCCGTGGAGCGAGGCTATGATGATCTGCTTCACGACATGATACATGGAGCCGTCCGCCTCGATCACGCTCCGGCAGCGGTTGGCGAAGGGATTGACCATGCCATAGGCGAGCAAGACGCCCAGGAAGGTGCCCACCAGCGCCGAACCGATCATCGCGCCAAGGATGGCGGGCGGCTGGTCGATAGCGCCCATGGTCTTGACCACGCCGAGGACCGCCGCGACGATGCCCAGAGCAGGCAGGGCGTCGGCGAGTCCCTGAAGATTGTCGGCGGGCTTCAGTGCCTCATGATGATGGGTCTTGAGCGCATTGTCCATAACCTCCTCGACCGCATGGGGATCGAGCGTGCCGGACGACACGACAACCAGCCGCAGCGTGTCGCTGATAAGGTGGATCAGCGTCTTGTCGCCCATTAGGCGCGGATATTCGGTGAAGATGGTGGAACTGCCCGGATCTTCGATATGCGGTTCCAGCGCAACCGGCCCTTCGACGCGGAGCGTCTTCATCAGGCGGCTGACGAGGAAGATGCAGTCTAGGAAATCCTGCTTCTTGTATTTGGGGCCTTTGAATACTTTCCCAACGCCGCCGCCCAGCGCCTTGAGGTCCGCGCCGCTATTACCGATGATAAGCGCGCCGACGGCTGCGCCGCCGATGATCAGCATTTCGTGAGGAAGGGCGTGCAGAACCGGGCCGATGTCGCCGCCGGTGAAGATGAACCCACCAAACACCATGACGAGCAGGACGACGAGGCCGATAATAGCGAACATGAAAATCCCCGAAAATTTTGCCCGAAGGGGCCAACCCCGTCAGCATCCCGTGCAATGCCGTTTCATTGGTTAATACGGTTTGGTTAGCGTTCAGTTTAGGAGCGCGCGCCCTTTTTTCCGATCAGCCGATAAGGTCGAACAGCGTCTGCTTGTTGATGCGCGCGAATGCGGACTGGGCGGCGTTGAGCTGAAGCAGCTTGGCCTGAACCGAAGATATGACCTGCGCGAGATCGGTCGATTCCAGTGTGGAGCGGCGTTCGGTCAGGTCCAGATCAACATCGGTCAGCCGCGCACCGACCACGTCGAGGCGATCGGATCTGACGCCCTGTTTCGCCAGCTCGACGATGATATGGCTCTGGCCCGCCTGGATGCTTTCCAGCGCCGTTCCGATGTCGCTGTCACTGCCGCTTGAAACGGCCGTGATGCTCTGATTCAATATGTCGTCGATCGACATTGCCGTGCCGTCCACGTCGATCCCTTCCGAAACCTGCTGGCGTGTCCCGACCACTGCCAGGTTGAGGCCCCGGCTGACCGGCACCAGAACGCTTTGTCCGTCATCGAACACCGACACGCCTTGATAATCCTTCTGGTTCAGCAATTCGCCTACGGTGGTGCGGATGGTCTTGAGTTCCTCGACGATGGCGCCACGACTCGTGTCGTTGAGCGAACCATTGCGGACCGAGATCACGAGATCCTGCGCCCGCACCAGCAGGTTGTTGATTTCGTCCAGATTGGATTCGGCATTGGAGGCGCGGGTCGTGCCATAGCTGACATTGGCTTGCCAGGCCGCCTGCTGCGCCTGTGCGCGGCCGATGTCCGAAACCTGCACCCATGCAAGGGCATTGTCGGACGGCCTGGTCAGCGTCACGCCGGAGGAAATGGCGGTCTGGCCCGCGATGATGCTTTGCGACAGCTGCTGCTGACGGCGGATTTCGGCGGTAAGGGTCTTGTTGGTGATGCCAACCATCGGTCAGGCCTTTCCCGTTCAGATAAGTTGCAGGATGGAGTCGACGGTTTCCTTGGCGACCTGCAATATCTTCGCGCAGCCCGAAAAGGCCTGCTGAAGGCGCAGCAGATCGGCCGCTTCCATATCGAGGTCCACGCCGCTCACCGCTTCGCGCGCGGCGACGGCCTGATCGGCGCGGCCCTGCGCGGTGGTCTGCTCCGCCTTGGTGGCGGTCAGCAGATTGGCATGGGTCGCGATCAACGCGGTCCAGTTCTGCTCCACGCTGCCATTGCCGCGCAGAGCCGATTGCACGGTCAGCAGATTGCCGTTGAGCGTACCGTCGGTCGACCGTGTTGCCAGAGCCGCCGGATCAGTGATGAGGGCCGCCATATTGGCCGCGCCACCGCCATAGGACAGGAGCGCGCCGCCCGCTGCAAGCGCGTCGGTCTGGCCCTGCGCGTGCCAGGCGTTCATGTCGGTCACGAACTGCTGGGCGAGAGTGTCGAGACTTGCGCGCCGGTCGGTGACGGTCTGCGCGGCGGAGAACAGGCCGCCCAACGTTCCGTTAGCGGGCGCGGCGAGCGCGGTGCCGCCGCTGGTCTCGAAGGAGAGCGTGCCATTGGGGTTAGCGCTGACCGCCACCTTCGTCGCGGCATCGCCCTGCACGAGCGTTTGCCCGTTGAAGCTGATCTGCACCGAATCATGCGCGCCGAAGCTGATGTCGACGTTCAGGTTTTCCGAAAGCTGCTGCAACGCCGCGTCCCGGCTGTCGAGCAACTGGGCATAAGCAGAGGTGCCGGGTTGCGCCCGCAGCAGACTGCCGTTGATATTGGCGAGCTGGTCGAGGGCGATGTTGATGTTCGCCACCGACGCCTGGGCTTCGGTGGCGATACCGCTGGACGCGTTGCCGAGGTCGGCGGCGGTCTGGCGAAAGGCTTCGGCCACGCGGCTGATGCTGTCCAGCGTCGTTACGCGCAGCGATGTGTCGCTGGGGCTGGCGGCCAGCTTGTCCATATTCTGGAACATGCCGGTCATCAGCTTGCCGATGCCGGTGTCGGTATCGTTGAGCGCGGTTTCGGTATCGGTCAGCCAGCGCATCCGCGCGGTCGAACTGCCCAGCGCCATGCCGGTCAGGCGCACCGCGGTGTCCAGATAGGGATCGGTGGCGCGATTGACGCCGGCGATCTGCGTGCCGCCGAAATTGGCCCTTGAAATGTACAAGGCCATGGTGGCGGTCGAAGCGCCGGATTCAATAGTCGTCACCGAGCGGCGCGAATAGCCGTCGGTGTTGGCGTTGGCGATATTTTCCGACACGGCCCCCATCGCGGCGCGATAGGCCCGCGTGCCAGACGCGCCGATGACGAAGAGGTCGCTCATGGGCTCTTATCCTGTGTGGGAGTGGCGGGCGGCTGCGCCTTGCCGCCGAACTGGCTCAGCAGCAGCTCGGCAATGCCAAGGCTGCCCTTTTGCGCCATGCTGTCGGCGGTACGGGCGTCGGCCATGTCGCGGAACTGTTCCGACGCGCTGGTGTCGAGCAGGCTATCCCCCATGCTGGAGGAGCGCATCGCGCCAATCATCTGGCGCAGGAAGATCGCCTCGAACTGCTGCGCCGCCTTTTGCAGCGCGGTTTTGTCCGCGTTCCCGCCATTGGAGGCGGAGGTTCCTGTAACGGTCGAAATCTGCATCACAACACCACCAGATCAGCTTTCATGGCGCCCGCCTGTTTCAAGGCTTCGAGGATCGCGACCATGTCGGCGGGAGAAGCCCCGATGGCGTTGACCGCCTTCACTATATCGGCCAGAGACGCGCCACCTTTAAAATTGACCATCGGTCTTTTCTGTTCGTCGATCTGGATCGAACTGGATTGCTCCACCGCAGTCTGCCCGCGCGAAAAGGGGGCGGGTTGGACGACACGGGGCGCTTCGTTGACGGAGACGGTCAGTTTTCCGTGCGCCACGGCGGCGGGATGGATCTTGACCGCGCCGTTGATGACCACGGTGCCGGTGCGGGCGTTGACGATGACGCGGGCGGGCGCGTCGGCGGGCG
The DNA here is from genome assembly GCF_001456115.1 of Sphingobium baderi. Classification (NCBI taxonomy): domain Bacteria; kingdom Pseudomonadati; phylum Pseudomonadota; class Alphaproteobacteria; order Sphingomonadales; family Sphingobiaceae; genus Sphingobium; species Sphingobium wenxiniae. The sequence continues at coordinate 1,321,825 of NZ_CP013264.1, forward strand.
AGACTTCGATATTCTCGATCATGCCCATCATCATGATGCGGTCTTCCGCGCCGGGCGCGGCGCTGATGGCGACCGAGACGGCGTCCATGGCGCGGGCGCGCTGGTCGCCGAAGGTGCGGTTGATGCCGTCCGCCACGCGCAGCGCTGTGGTGAGGTCGGCTTCCGCCAGATTGAAGGTGAGCGTGGGCGCGGTGTCGAAGCCGGTCGCGACCGCGCGCTCGACGGTCGCGCCGCTCGGGATGCGCCCGGCGGAGGGGACGTTGACCGACACCTGGCTGCCGTCCGCGCCGGAAACGCCGAGGCCGCCGACGGCGAGGTTGCCTTGCGCCATGGCGTAGATTTCATTGTCCGCGCCGCGCAGGGGCGTCATGATGAGCGTGCCGCCGCGCAGCGACTTGGCCTTGCCGAGCGCGGAGACGGTGACGTCGAGGCGCTGGCCGGGCTTGGCGAAGGCGGGGAGGTCGGCGGTGACGAGCACGGCCGCCGCGTTCTTGAGCGCCGGGTTGACGCCCTGCGGCAGCGTGAGGCCGAAGCGCGAGACGACGCCCTTCATGCCCTGCGTCGCATAGTCGAGGCTGTCGTCGCCCGTGCCCGCGAGGCCCACCACGATGCCGTAGCCGGTGAGCTGGTTAGGGCGCACGCCCTGGAAGGTGCCGAGGTCCTTGATCCGTTCCGCATGGGCGGGGACGGCGAGCAAAGTCATGAATGAGATGGCGAAGAGAACGATTGTTCGCAGCGGCTGTAGGAGATTGGACATGTTGGAAATCTCCATCAGAAGGGGCTGATCATCGAGAAGAAGCGTTGCAGCCAGCCCTGACGGCTGGCGCGGGCGATTTCGCCCTTGCCGGTATAGATGATCTTCGCGTCGGCCACGCGGGTGGAGGCGATGCGGTTGTCCGGGCTGATGTCCGCCTGACGGACAAGGCCGCTGATCTGGATGAATTCGTCGCCGCGATTGAGGGTCAGGGCCTTTTCGCCCTTCACCAGCATCGTGCCGTTGGGATAGACCGCCGCGATGGTCACGGTGATCTCGCCATTGAGGGCATTGGACTGGGTCGCGTTGCCCTTGCCGGTGAAGCCGCTCTGGCCGCCCATGGCGACGTCGCTGGCGGAGAAGAGCTTGGAGAGCACGCCGGTGGTGGGCGGGGTCAGGCCGATATTGCCGTTGCGGCTGGTGTCGGCGCTGTTGCTCTTGGTCGCCTGCGTGCGTTCGACCAGGACGATGGTGATGATGTCGCCCACGCTGGTCGCGCGCGCCCCGCTGGTGAGCGGCGTGTAGCCCATCGACGCCTGAAAGATCGAGCCGTTGGCGGCGGGCGCGGCGGGCTGCGCCACGACCGTGGGGGCGTAATATTGCCGTTCCTCCTCGCGCTGCTTCTTGCCCGCGATGGCGGGGGAAGCGATCAGCGACAGGGCGGCGATGGAGGCGGAAAGGGCGCGCATCAACCGGCTCACAACTGCTGGTTTACATATTGGAGCATCTCGTCGGTCGCCTTGATCATCTTGGAATTGACCTCATAGGCGCGCTGGGTTTCGATCATGTCGACCAGCTCCTCGACCACATTGACGTTCGAGGTTTCGAGATTGCCGGAGCGGATCGCGCCGCGCCCATCCAGGCCCGCGACGCCGACCTGCGGCGTGCCGCTGGCCGCCGTTTCGAGCAGCATGTTGCCGCCGATCGGCTGGAGGCCGGACGCATTCATGAAATTGGCAAGCTCGATCTGGCCGAGCTGGGTCGCTTCCGTCTGGCCCTGCAAGGTGGCGGAGACGGTGCCGTCATTGCCGATGGTGAGGCCGGTCGTGCCTTCGGGCACGGTGATCTGCGGGATCAGCGGCAGGCCGTCGCTGGTGACGACGACGCCTTCGGCCGTGGTCGTGAAATTGCCCGCGCGGGTATAGGCGATGGAGCCGTCGGGCCGCTGCACCTGAAAGAAGCCCGCGCCCTCGATCGCCATGTCGAGCGCGTTGCCGGTTTCCTGCAACGTGCCCTGGGTGTTGATCTTGCTGGTGCCCTGCATCGAGACGCCGGAGCCGAGATTGAGGCCGGTCGCGAACTTGTTTTCCGTGTCGGAGTTCGCGCCCGCCGCCACCATCTGCTGATAGGCGAGGGTTTCGAAATCGGCGCGGTCGCGCTTGAAGCCGGTCGTGTTGACGTTCGCCAGGTTGTTGGCGATCACGCGCATCTTCGTGTTCTGCGCGTCAAGGCCGGTGCGGGCGACATGAAGGGCTGCGTTGGTCATCGTCTCTTGTCTCCGTGGAGCCGTATCGGCTCAGTCCTGCCTGTTGAAAAGCAAGGTTCGTGCCAAATTAACCATCAAGGCGCATGAGCGATGCGCCGCCGTCATCGAGCTGTTTCGCGGTGTCGATCATCTTGACCTGCGTTTCCCACGCCCGGCTCGCCTCGATCATCTGGACGAGGGCCGCTGTCGCATTGACGTTGGAGCCTTCGACCGATCCGGCGGTGACGGTGGCGAGCGGATCCTGCGGCAACGCGCCGCCATTCGTCTCGCGGAACAGGCCGTCCGTGCCCTTGGCGATGGAGGAGCCGGTGGCGTTGACGAGTTTCAGGCCATCGACGCGCTGCGGGTTGGCGGCGTCGCCCCCCTGCGGCACGCCCCAGATGCTGCCGTCCTGCGCGATGGAGAGGCTGTCCATCTGCGGCAGGGTGATGGGACCGCCTTCGCCCAGCACGGGCAGGCCGTCGCCGGTGGTCAGCAGGCCGCTGTCGGTGAGTTTAAGGTCGCCCCGGCGCGTATAGGCTTCGCTGCCGTCCGCGGCCTGAACGGCGAGCAAGGCGTCGCCGTTCATCGCCACGTCCAGCGGATTGCCGGTCGCGGTGACTGCCCCCTGCGCCATGTCGGCGGCGATCACCTGTTCGGACGCCTGCGCCCGCGTGTCGAAGGTATCGCCCTTGATCCAGCGCGTCTCGGCATTGGCGATCTCTGCGCGGAAGCCAACGGTGTTGACGTTCGCGAGATTGTTGGAAATCGCCGCCTGCCGCGCCATCGCGCCGCGCATTGCGGTGAGTGCCGTGTTGACGAGCCGGTCCATGGGTTTGTCCTGTTTCCTGTCTTGTCCGACCCGTTCGCTCTGTTTGAACGAGCCGCTTGTCTCGTCCAAAATGTCGAAGGCTCTGCTGAGGCGAAGTCGAAGCACTTCGCTTCGCTCAGCGGAAGGCTTCGACTTCGCTCAGCCCGAACGGGAAAGAGCTTTAATTTCCGGCTGGTTTATGACCGCATGTTGACGATGGTCGTCGACAGCGTGTTCGCCGCCTCGATCGCCTTGGCGTTCGCCTGGAAGTTGCGCTGGGCGGAGATCAGGCTGACCAGTTCCTCCGTGATATCCACGTTGGAGCGTTCCAGCGTGCCGGACTGGATCGATCCGAAAAGGCCGCTATTGGCGGTGCCGAACATCGGGTCGCCGCTGGCCGCGGTCGAATACCAGTGCGCGTCGCCGCGCTGGCGCAGGCCGTCCTGGCTGTTGAAGGCGGCCATGGCGGCGGTGCCCAGATGGACGGTGGTGCCATCGGCATAGACGCCGGTGATGTCGCCATTTTCCGCCACGCCGACGCTGGAAAGCTGGTTGCCGGTGCCGCCGTCGGGCCAGTTGGTCGGAACCTTGAGATCGACGAGGTCGCCGGTGCCCAGCGTGCCGGTCGCGGTGGGCGCGCCGGTCACGGGATCGACCGGGATCACCTGAAGCCGCGCGCCGGTGGTGTCGACGACATAACGGTCGTTCGTCACCGAAAAAGCGCCGTTGCGGGTGTAGCTGACCTGATCGTCGGCGGTGCGCTTGACGGTGAAGAAGCCTTCGCCAGTGATGGCGAGGTCCAGCGTCTTGTCGGTGCCCTGCGTCGTGCCCTGCGTGAACTGCTGGGTGATGCTCTGCACGCGGACGCCCTGGCCGGACACCTGCGTCGTGGTCTGCATCGGCGCGGCGGCGAAGATGTCGCCGAAATTGGCCTGGCTGCGCTTGAACGCGGTGGAGTTCACGTTGGCGACGTTGTTGGAGATGGTCGCAAGGTCGGTCTGGGCCGCCTTGAGGCCGGAAAGCGAGATGTAGAAGGACATGGCGTTGCTCCCTGGGTGAAAAGGATGAGGTTAAGCGAGACTGATGGCGTCGGCGGGGCTGTAGGTGCCCAGCGCGGTGATGAGTTTGGACGCGCTGCCGTCGGCGGGCGACTGGACGGCGGCGATGGCGGCCCAGCTTGCGACCCGATTGGGGTTCGCGCCGTTGACCTTGATCTGGAGCGGGCCGTCGGCGACGGTTTCGCCCGCCTCATCCTTGCCGTCCCAATAGAAATTGACGTCGCCCTTGGACTGGGCGCCCAGGTCGATGGTTTTGACCGTGTTGCCGTTGCCGTCGACCAGATCGACCGAGACGTTTTCGGCGTCGCTGCCAAGCGTGAGCTGGCCGATATACTGGCCCGCCGCGTCGGGGGCGGCGATATTGCTTTCGACCAGCATCGACTTGCCGATCCAGCTTGCCGCGTCGCCCAGGCGCGAGCCGGTAAGCTGCGAGGCGAGGCTTTTCATCGTCGCGTTCATTTCCGCGATGCCGCTGGAGTTGGTGATCGTCGCCATCTGGGCCACCATCTGGGCATTGTCCATCGGCTCGAACGGGTCTTGCGTCTGCATCTGGGCGGTGAGCAGGCGCAGGAAATCCGCCTGCCCCATTTCCGACTTGCCGGTCGCCTTGACGGTGGAAGGGCTATAGGCGGGAATGCCCGCGCTGTCGGTGACGTTCGAGGTCGTGCTCATTTGCCGATCCTTATGGTTTCCATCATCAGCGATTTGGCGGTGTTCAGCACCTGCACGTTGTTCTGGTACATGCGGGCGGTCTCGATCATGTCGACCAGCTCCGCATTGCTATCCACGGCCGCTTCCCAGACATCGCCATTGGCGTCGGCCAGCGGGTGATTGGGATCGTGGCGCTTGGTGGGCTGGGCGTTGGTGGTGACGACCTGTTCCACCTTCACGGTCGACACGCCGGGGCTGTCGGTGACGGAGCGGAAAACCGGCTTGATCGCGCGATAGGCGTCCGCCGCGCTGCCCGACACATTGCCCGCATTGGCCATGTTGGACGCGGTGGTGTTGAGGCGGACGAGCTGCGCGCTCATGGCGCGGCCGGCGATGTCGAAGACGTTCATGGGACCGGAGCCGCTCATGCTCATTCTCCCTTCAAGGCGCGGGTGATGGTGTTGATGCGGCCCTCCAGGAAGGAGAGGGTCGTGCGATATTTGACGGCGTTCTCCGCGAACAGCGTCTGTTCGGTGCTGAGTTCCACCGTGTTGCCGTCGAGGCTGGGTTGCAGGGGCACGCGGTAGCCCATGGAATCGTCGGCCGCTTTCGATACGTCGGCGGCGGATTTGCCCGCCTGCGTGGTCGCTTCCTTGAGCGCGGCGTCGAAGTCGATGTCGCGCGCCTTGTAGCCCGGCGTCGAGGCGTTGGCGATGTTGGACGCGAGCAGGGACAGGCGCTGCGAGCGAAGCGCCAGCGCCTTTCCATGTATCCCGAACAAACCGTCTTCCAGCGACATTTTCGTTTCCCGTCCCTTTTTGCCCCGATGGGCCTAAAACTTCGGTTCGCCGCGCCGTTCTGAAGCCTGATGGCGTGCAGTGCGGGCGATCCAGCCTGATATCCGCAAGAGCCGTGCCAATTTGCGTGGGTGACGCATCGGCAAAGGCGAAAGTGGCGGAAATCCGGGGGATTGCCTCAAGCAGGCGGCAAGGGCGGCAATTTTTTGCCGGGCGGCGGCAAGGCTTTGCCGGGCCCGGATGGAGCGGCGAGTCATGGTGGGAATATTGGGGCATCTGTTCGATCCGCTGACCTTGATGGCGATGGTCGCGGGCATCGGGCTGGTGGCGCTGTTGCAGAATGGCGGGGCGCATTTCGCGCGCGCCTTCGCTGCGCTGAGGCCGCTCGTCACGGCCCGCCCCGCGCGGGATCGCGATGCGGCGCGCGCGGCGATGCTCAGGATCGACCAGGTGGCGCAGTTGCGCGGGCTTTCCTGCACGGACCGGGTCAAGACCGCCGATCCCTTCCTGGGGGAAGCCGCGCGCCGCCTCGCCAATTGCGAGAAGGTGGAGCAGTTCGAGCTATGGGCCGCGCAGGCGCTGGCGGATCGCGGGCAAAGGCACGCGGCGGTCCGCAATGTGTGGCTGTCGATCGCCGACGCCGCGCCCGCGCTGGGCATGGCGGGGACGATCATCGGCCTTGTCGGCATGTTCGCGGCGATGGACGATCCCGCCAGGCTGGGGCCGTCCATGGCGCTCGCGCTGCTGACGACGCTCTATGGCGTGGTGATCGCGAATATCGTCGCCGCGCCGATTGCCGCGCGGCTGGCCGACCTGTCCGAGCGGGAACTGGCCTGGCAGCAGGAAGCCGTGGCGCGGATGCTGGCCATCGCGCGGCGCGAAAATGCACCGTTGCGGCGCGCTTCGATCCGTGAGGTCGCATGAGCGCGCCTCCCGCTCCAGCCATGGTCCGGCGAAACCGATGGGCCGTCAGCTTTGCCGATCTGCTGCTGTTGCTGCTGGCCTTCTTCGTGCTGTTGCAGGCGAGCGGGCAGCGGCGCGACGTCATGCTGGCGGGCCTGAGCCAGCAATTTGGCGGGCGGCCGATGCGGCAGGGGATCGAACTGCGCGCGGCGGAGCTGTTCGTGCCGGGCGAGGCGCTGCTGACTGGCGCGGGCAAGGCGCGGTTGACGGCCATTGCCCGCGAATTTTCGCGCGAAAGCGGCGGGATCGAGGTCCGCAGCCATGGCACGGACCCGGCGCGGCAGCGGTTCGATGACTGGGATCTGGCGGCGGCGCGGCTGGGCGCAGTGGCGCGGGCCTTGCGGGCCGAAGGGATTGCGGGCAGCCGTCTGGCGATCCGCGGGCTGGATCAGGCCGAAGGGAAGGCGGGGCAGGGACAGGTCATCCGCATCGCGCCTGATGTTAAGTGAGGCGCCAGGGAAATCATGCTCCTGCGAAGGCAGGAGCCTAGGGCGCTTGGACAAATTCCGTGTATCGGGGACGGCTAAAATGGGTGGGAAGTGGACGGTCTGCTATTCCCATCTCCGTTCGCCCTGAGCGAAGTCGAAGGGCAGGGCCGATCGTAGGGAGGCCACTTCGCTTTGCTCAGTGGAAGGCCCTGCGACGCCGCCTGCGGTGTCGCTCAGGACAGGCTTCGACTTCGCTCAGCCCGAACAGAGGTAAAGTGGCGACTATTGGCCGTTTTCAGCCCATCGGATTTTGTCCACGCCGCTTGGTCCCGTGCTGTGATCTGGGCTCCTGCCTTTACAGGAGCGCGGGATCGTTGCGTTCGGTTTCGGAAAACTGGCACGAAAATTGCTGAAATACACGAAAGACATCCGCATTCGGAGACTGATCGTGTTGAAACTGTCCACATTCTGCCTTGTCGCCTTCGTCATGATGAGCGCCCGACCGGCGCTGGCGCAGCAGAAATTCGAGAATCTGGATCGGATCGACAGTCTGGTGGCGATGACCGTGGGCGCCAATCTGGGCGAGCCGGGCGGACCCGCCGCGCCGGTCGACCGGCGGCTGAAACTGGCGGCCTGTCCCACCACGCCCAATGTCGAGGGGCCGGTTTTCGGCGCCGCGATGGTGAAGTGCGATGCGCTGGGCTGGCGTATCCGGGTGCCTTTGGTCCCCGGCGGCGCGGCGGCGGCGTCCGGGCCGGTGGCGCGCTATGGCATGGCGAGCAGGCCGGCGCCGAAGGAAAACGCGGTCAAGCGCGGCGACCCCGTGCAATTGATGGCGGGCAACGCGGTGTTCAGCGTATCGCGCATGATGATCGCGGACGAAGATGGCGCGGTCGGAGAGACGATCCGCGTGCGCGAGGACAGGAAATCGTCGCCCATTTTGGCGCAGGTCGTGGAAATGGGAATTGTGCGCGTTCCGGGATTTAATGATTTTTGAACTTGTCCGTTATAGACGGTAGGGACGAGTGAAGGATTGAACCCATGATCAAGTCAGTTGGCCAGAGCCTGAGCGCCGCAGTCGAAGCTTCCCGCATCCGGGATGGCGGCAAGGTGCGCGCATCCTCCGTGGGCACGGCTGGCGCGCCCGCTTCATCGGCGGCTTCGGCAAGCCCGGCGGCCCGCATGGCGGCGCAAGGCGCGCCGGTCGACATGGATCGCGTCGCGGCGATCAAGGCGGCCATCGCATCGGGCAATTATCCGGTCGATCCGGCGGCGATTGCCGACCGGATGCTGGCGCTCGACCTGCCGGTCGCGGGTTAGTTCATGCCGCTCGGCCTTGCCGCCCTCGATCATCTGCGGACCGCCTGCGAGGATTTGCGGGCGGTGCTCGACGGATATGATGCCGCCGCGATCGACGCGGCCAGCGCGAAGGTCGGGCAGGCGGCGGCGTCGGTGCGCGCCATCGGGGCATGGCGTTCCGAACCGGACGTGACGGAACGGCTGAAGGCCATCGCGACTCTGCTGGAAATGGCGCGGGTGCGGACGAGGGTGCTGTCCGATCGCACGAATCAGAAGCTGAATGTCCTGGCGGTCCGTGGCGCGGAAAACGCGCCGCTGGTCTACGGGCGTTAGATTTTTCTTCCCCGCAATGATGGGAAAGGGCGCCTTTGGGCGCTTTTTTTGTGGCTGATGGGTTTCGGGCGTGAGCGGACATAGCCCAACGGAGTCGGGATTGGCGGAGCGTTCGCTTTCCCCCAAAACCATGCGCCAGCACACTCCATCATCCGCCTTTCCGAAAAGGCGCTGCATTTTCTTGCGAGCGCGTTAACCAAATATTGGCATAAGGCTTGCTCTAATGATCCCCGCTAGCAAAGGGGATTGTTCACAGTGTCGGCATTCGCGGACATCACGGTAACGGGGGCTTCGGCCGGCAATCGCGTCACCAACGCGATCGCCATGGCCAGCCGCAGGACGGGCGTCGATTTCGGCTACCTGCTGGGGCAGGCGAAGATCGAAAGCAGCCTCAATCCCAATGCGCGCGCGTCGACGTCGTCCGCGCGGGGCCTTTATCAATTCATCGACCAGAGCTGGCTCGCCGTCATCGACAAGCATGGCAGCGAATATGGCCTTGGCTGGGCCGCCGATGCGGTCAGCCGGGGTAGCAATGGCCGCTATTATGTGTCGGACCCGAATTTGCGGCAGCAGATACTGGATCTGCGGAGCCACCCGGAGACGGCTTCGGTCATGGCGGCGGAACATGCCGCGGACAACAAAGCCTATCTGGAGCAGCGGCTGGGCCGTGAAGCGCAGCCGGTCGACCTCTATCTCGCGCACTTCCTGGGCGTGGGCGGGGCCGCCAAGTTCCTGTCCACGCATGATCGCGCGCCGCAGGCGACGGCGGCTTCGCTGTTCCCGGCGGCGGCGCGGGCCAATCGGTCGATCTTCTACGACAGGCAGGGCCATGCCCGCAGCTTCGCCGAGATTCGCGACCGTTTCGCGGGCAAGCTGCAAAAAGGCATGGATTCGATCGGCGGCGATGTCCGCTATGCCGATGCCTCCGCGTCCCTGCCCGCCAATGCCAAGACCATTCAGCCCGCCGATTATGTGCGGATCGAAACCCAGCGCCTTGCCAGCGCGGCGGACGTCACCGTGACGCCCCAGCCGCAGACGGCGCGCCTCGCCTATCTCATGCTCGCCACCCTCGGAAGGTAACGGCTTCTCATGACTCCTGCCCAAGTCAAAGCGAAGATCTGGACGAACGCCGCCAAGGGGGCGGTGCTGCCCCTTGCGACATTGATGGTCGTGCTGTTCATGATGGTGCCCGTGCCGGCGGTGATGCTGGACATCGGGTTCATCACCAACATCATGATTTCGCTGGCGGTGCTGATGGTGGCGCTCAACGCCGCCAAGCCGCTGGATTTTTCGAGCTTCCCGACGGTGCTGTTGTTCGCGACGCTGCTGCGGCTGGCGCTGAACGTCGCGTCGACGCGCGTGGTGCTGGTGCAGGGGCATGAAGGATCGGACGCGGCGGGGCATGTGATCGAAGCCTTTGGCCATTTCCTGATCGGCGGCGATTATGTCGTCGGCATCTTCGTCTTTGCGATCCTGATGATCATCAACCTCGTCGTCATCACCAAGGGCGCGGGGCGCGTGTCGGAAGTGTCGGCGCGCTTCACCCTCGACGCCTTGCCGGGCAAGCAGATGGCCATCGACGCGGACCTGAACGCGGGCCTGCTGACGCCGGAGGAAGCCAAGGTGCGCCGCCGCGAAGTCGCGACGGAAGCGGACTTCTACGGCTCCATGGACGGCGCGAGCAAGTTCGTGAAGGGCGATGCGGTCGCGGGCATACTGATCCTGGCCATCAACATCGTGGGCGGCATCATATTGGGCGTGGTAAGCCATGGCCTGTCGATGGGCGAGGCCGCGCAGACCTATATCGTGCTGGCCATCGGCGATGCGCTGGTGGCGCAGGTGCCCGCGCTGCTGCTGTCCATCGCGGCGGCGGCCATCGTCACCCGCGTCGGCAGCGAGCAGGACCTGGGAGGCCAGATCACCAGCCAGTTCGGTTCGGGCCGCGCCTGGGTGCCGGTCGCGGCGATCCTGGCTTTCCTGGGCGTGCTGCCGGGGATGCCGCACTTCATCATCCTGACCGCCGCCGCCGTGGCGGGAGGGATCGCATGGCAGCTCCGCAAGGCAGGCCAGCGCAAGGCGGCGGAACCCGCCCCCGCGCCGCCGCCCGCCAATCCGGCGCTGATCGAATGGGATGACGTGTCGGACGGCGCGATATTGGGGCTGGAGATCGGCTATGGCCTGATTTCGCTGGTCGATGAGCGCAAGGGCGCGCCTTTGATGGCGCGGATCACGGGCATCCGGCGGCAATTGTCCAAGGAACTGGGCTTTGTCGTGCCGATGGTGCGGGTGAAGGACAATCTGTCGCTGGAACCCAATCAATATCGCATCACCATCGCCGGCGTGGTCGTGGGCGAGGACGAGATCTGGCCAGAGGATCTGCTGGCGCTGGACAGCGGCGCGCTGGAAGGCACGGTTTCGGGGCGCGAGACGAAAGATCCCACTTTCGGGCTGGAAGCGGTGTGGATTTCGCCCGCCAGGCGCAGCGAAGCGGTGATTGCAGGCTATACCGTGGTCGATCCGCCGACGGTGGTGGCGACCCATCTCAACCAGCTCATCGCCATGAATGCGAGCGAGATGTTCGGGCTGGACGAAGCGCGCAAGCTGCTCGACAACCTCAAGGACGCCGCGCCGCAACTGGTCGATGGGCTGACGCCGGGGCTGCTCAGCCTCACGCAGATTTCCGCGCTGTGCCGGGCGCTGCTGTCCGAAGGGATCGCGCTCAAGGACTTCCGCCGCATCTGCGAGGCGATGGTCGACGCCGCGCGGCCCGACATGTCGCACGAACAGCTTGTCGAAGCGGTGCGGCAGCGGATCGGCGCGCTCATCATCCAGGGCCTTGTGCCGGTGAAGATGCCGCTGCCCGTCATCACGCTGGACGGCGATCTGGAGGCGCTGCTGGCGCAGGCGATGCGGGTGGCGGGCGACGCCAAGCATCCCATCGAGCCTGCGCTCGCCAACCGCATCATCGAAGCGGTGGTGCAGGCGGCGCGGCCCCTGCTGGGGCAGGCGCGCAACTTCGCCATCGTGACGTCGCCGATCGCGCGGCGGGCGCTGGCGCGGCTGTTCAAGCCGCATCTGCCGGAAACGCCGGTGCTGTCCTTCCTGGAAATTCCCGACGGCAAGGGAGTCGAGGTCGTCGCCGTGGTCGGCGGCGAGCAGCGGCCCATCCCGCGCCATGATCCCGCACCCGCGCGCGAGCGGGTCGCCTGAGGAGACTTGATCCATGTATATGAGCAAAGTCGCCGCCGGATCGGACGTCCATACCTACGGACGGCGGGGAACCGTCAATTCACCCGAGCAACTGGCGCGGCAATATATGCCGCTGGTCCGCAAGATCGCCTGGCATGTCCATGGCCGCGTATCGAGCGCCATCGAGATCGAGGACTTGCTCCAGATCGGCATGGTCGCGCTGGTCGAGGCGGCCAATGGCTTCGAGGATCGCGGGTTGGGTTTCGCCTCCTATGCCCAGATGCGCGTGCGCGGGGCGATGATCGACCATTTGCGGCGGCAGGCGACGCTTTGCCGGTCCGCCATGGCGCGGCGCAAGGAACTGGCGGGCGTCCGGCGCAAGCTGGAGCAGCGGCTGGGCCGGATGCCGACCGAAGCGGAAATGTCCGACGAGATGGGGCTGGACGCGGCGGCCTATCGCGAGATGGCTGACGGGGCCGAGATGGTCCAGCATATGAGCATGGACGAGGTCTATTCCGATCAGTCCATGTGGTTCGCCGATGTCGAGGACCGCGCCGACGATGTGATGGAGCGGGAGTCGCTGAAGGCGGCCATGGCGCAACATATCGGAGAACTGCCGCAGCGCGAGGCGCTGGTGCTGCAACTTTATTTCGTCGAGGAACTCAATCTGGAGGAAATCGGGCAGGTGCTGGACATCGGCGCGGCCCGCGTGTGCCAGATCAAGAAAGCGGCGCTGGACAAGCTCCGCGAGAAGTTGAGGGATTGGGATTAGAAAATCTGATCCTGCGATAGCGGGTTTCGGCCGTTTTCGCACGACCCACCTCCGTTCGGGCTGAGCTTGTCGAAGGGCGAACGGAGATGGGGATAGCAGACAGTCTGCCTTTCACCCTCTAACCGTCGTTCGCTGGCCAGGTCGGCGTGATGGTCTTTCCATTGACCGAGAGGCGATAGCGCAGCGGGCGATAGCTTTGCGTGCGCCACCAGGGTTCGGGCACTTGGAACAGGCCATGTTCGTCGGCCCAGCGGCCCAATCCCTTGCGCGCCGTGATGGCGGCGAGGACAGGGGCGAGGAGCAGTCCCGCGACCACCGGCGTCACCCAACCCAGCGGCGTATCGCCCCGCACGGCCAGCAATGTGAGGCCAAGGCCCAGCAGAATATGCCATTTGAACAGCCAGACGGCGCCGATAAGCGCCATGCCGTCGCGGTCGCGGGTCTGGCCGTTCCAGCTGCTCTTGCGGCCCATCAATATGCCGAAAAGGTTGATCGTCTGGGTCAACATGCTGACCGGCGCCATCAGGATCGACAGGATGATGTCGGCCAGCACGCCCCGGCTCATCCGGGCCGCGCCGCCGAAACCGATGCGGTGGGCCGGGTCGGCGAGCGCCCAGATCATCGACAGCAGCTTGGGACCGAACAGCAGCACCGCCGTCAGCGCCAGCAGCCCGCCCGAGGGCAATACGGCGCTGGCCGGCCACAGGCCCGCGACCGCGCCGCCCAGCACGACCAGGATCAGCGCAAGCCATAAGGGCGAAGTGCAATAGGCCGAAGCGCCGACCAGCAACTGGAAGCGGCTGACCGGATGCAGCCCCTTGATCTTCGCGATCAGGGGGACGTGCTGGATGTTGCCCTGGCACCAGCGCCGGTCGCGCGTGGCGAGATCCGGGAGGGAGGGCGGGAATTCTTCGAAACTGTCGTCGGCCGTCACCATGTGCACGTCCCAGCTGCGCCGTCGCAGCAAGGCAGCCTCGATCATGTCATGGCTCATGATATGGCCGCCGAAGGGGGCGCGGCCCGGCAGTTCGGGCAGGCCGCAGCTTTGCGCGAAGGCGCGCACGCGCAATATGGCGTTGTGGCCCCAGAACATGCCTTCGGACCCCGCCCACCAGATCATGCCGGCGGCGGAGATCGGGCCGAACAGGCGGCTGGCGAATTGCTGCCAGCGGGCGAAGAGCGTGGATGCGCCCACCACCGTCGGCACGGTCTGGATCAGCCCGAGATAAGGATGGCGCTCCATGTCCGACGCCAGCCGCGCCATGGTCTGCCCGCTCATGACGCTGTCGGCGTCCAGCACGATCATATAGTCATAGCCACCGCCGAAACGCTGCACCCATTCGGCGATATTGCCGGGTTTGCGCCCGATATTGAGCGCGCGGCGGCGATAATGCACGGCGCGGGAAAAGCTGTGGCGGATCGCCTGATAGGCTTCCCGTTCGATCTCGCCATTTTCGGCATTGGAATCGCTGAGGATGAAAAATTCGAAGCGTTCGCCGCCCATCACCTGCGTCAGGGACCGCTCCATGATGGAAAGGCGGCCCAGCACGCCCAGGAAATCCTCGTTGCAGACCGGCAGCAATATGGCCGTCTGGCCGCGCAGCGGATCGCCAGGGCGCAGGGCGCGAGGCTGGACGCCGCGGCCGCGCCCGATGGTCAGCAACAGGAAGCCGATGAAGCTGGTCGCGAAGCCGAAGGCGATCCAGGCGAAGAGGGGAATGAACAGCGCGAGATAGATGCCTTCCCAAAGGGAAATGCCGTCGAGGCCGATGGAAAGGCGCATTTCATGCGCGGCCATGGACGCCGGGAGGACAGCGAGCAGCACCACCAGAAGCCGCCGCGCCCACAGGTCGATATTGCGCGCGCGCACCGGCACATCGTCCGGGGCAGAGGAAAAATCCTGCACCGGCATGGCAAGCGGCATTTCGGCGGGAACCTGTTCGAATGCCCGCGTCACGGATGCGTCTTGCGATTGTTCATGCAGCGGCCTTATGCCGTCCGTGCCCTTCATTCCAGACCCGTATCCATTTGTTCCGCACGCTCAACCCTTCGCGCAAGCCAAGGGTTCCGATCATGCGCCCAGCGGATAATGCACATATTCGCTGATGGCGCGATTGCCGGAGCGGAGCTGGACCCGAATATCCGTCGTCCCGCCGCCCTGACGCGCCACATCCAGCACGACCCGGAAGAGATTGCGTTGACCAAGCACCGGATAACCGGCCTTTTTGAGAAGCGCGCCATGCGCCACATCGGCCCAGATTTCGGGCTTTGCCTCTGTCACATCCGCGAAGTCGATGACCAGCCGGTCCTGACCCGCCTGATCGCCGCGCCCGCGCCAGACATCCTTGACCCATGCCGTCGCGGCGGATGCGGGCCTTTGCGCCGCCGACCAGTCGAGCCGATAACTGGCGTCGATCCGCCTGCCGGGGCGGACGGAGGCGGAAGGGGTCCAGTAAGCGGCGATATTGTCGGTATATTCGCTGTCGGTGGGAAAGGCATAGAGGCGCACCTCGCCCGGCCCCAGCCGCTTCGACGGGGTGGCCCAGAGCGAAGGGCGGCGGTCGTAGAAGACGCCGTCGTCCTGATAATGGCTGAAATCGCGGTCGCGCTGTAGCAGGCCGAAACCGGCTGGATCACGCTCGGCAAAGACATCGACGCGCGGTGCGGCAGGGTTGGTGAGGGGGCGGCAATGCGCCGTGCCGTTCGCGCTGGCGATGGCGAGCATGTCGCTATCGTGGATTTCCGGCCGCCAGTCGGTGCCCTGCGTCCGGTTCGCCTGATCGTACCAGAACATGCTGGTCATCGGCATCAGGCCCAGTTCCTCGATGGGCCTGCGGGGGAAGAGGGCGGCGGTCACGTCCTGCCGGACGCCCTGCGGCCCAAGCTGGCTGACGAAGCGGAACGCGCCGGTGATCGATGCGCCGTCCAGCAGCGCGTGGACGGTGACGCTGTCCGCGCCGGTGCGTTCCAGCCAGAAATGGGTGAAGCGGGGAAATTCCTCTTTCCCCGCAATGCTGGTGTTGATCGCCACGGCGCGGGCGGACAGGCCGAACTGCTTTTGCGGGCTGGGGGCGCGGAAATAGCTGGCGCCCAGGAAGGAGAGCCAGTCCCCGTCCCGCGCCGCATTCATGATGCGAAAACCCGCAAAGCCCGCATCGGGGCCAAGCGCGGCCACGGCATTGCCCGGCGGCGTGTCGAACATGGAGGGATCATAGCGCAGCGGCGTCGCGCGGCCATTTTCCACGATGGCGATGGAGACGGGCTGGGCGGCGTTGGCGCTCAGGGGAAAGAAACGGATGCCGGTATGGCCGGGAAGATCGCCCCAGAGCGTGCGCTCCTCGCGGAAGCGGGCCTGATGCAGGGCGTCGTAATCGACCTTCGCCGCTCCGGGATGAAGGGGCGTTTCCTGAAAGGGCGCGCGGGCCAGCCGCTGGGCCATGGCGACCAGCGCATCCCAGGAAAAGGCTTCACCCTTGCTCTGGGCCATAAGCGGACGAGGGAGGAGGAGGGCGGCGCTGGAGGCGGCGATCATCGCGCGCCGGTCGATCATGGTCATGGCCCCATCATGGGAAGGACGGCGCGCTTTGCAAGCCATGGCCCGCGCAAATGCGATGAAGCCTCCGTCCGGGGGGACGGAGGCTTCGGAAAGCTGGTCTTTGATCGAAAGGTGTCGCCTCCGGCACGGTGGGGACTGTTGATGTGCCGGAGGCTCCATGTCCGGTGAGGCGACCAAACCTCACCGTGCATTCTTATGCAAGCGGATTACTGGATCAGCTTCAGGACGTTCTGCTGGCTCTGATTGGCCTGCGCCAGCATCGCGGTCGAAGCCTGGCTCAGGATCTGCGCCTTGGCGAGCGAGGTCGTTTCCGTCGAGAAGTCGGCGTCTTCGATCCGGCTGCGAGCGTCGGTCAGGTTGGTGACGTTCGCGGTCAGATTGTTGACCGTCGATTCCAGGCGGTTCTGCGCGGCACCCAGCGTGGCGCGGGTGGTGGCGATGGTCTTGAGCGCGTCATCATAGACGGTCAGATCGCCATCCGCTTCTTCAGCCGCGCCGGTGGAGCTGGCAACGGCGGACAGGTCGATCGTGCTCAGGGAGATGGTGACCGTGTCATCGGCGGTCGCACCAGCCTGGATCGTGACGTCGCCAGCGCCGGATCCGAAGAGTTCGATGCCATTGAACTTGCTGTTGGTGATCACATTGTCGATCTGCTTGGCAAGCTCGTCGAGTTCCGCCTTGATATTGGCCTTGGAATCGTCGTCGTTGGTGCCGTTCTTACCCTGGACCGTCAGTTCACGCATACGCTGCAGCATGTTGGTGACTTCGTCCAGCGCGCCTTCCGCCGTCTGCGCCAGCGAGATGCCGTCATTGGCGTTGCGGATGCCCTGGGTCATGCCGCGGATCTGGGCGGTCATCGTCGAAGCGATGGCGAGGCCGGCGGCGTCGTCCTTCGCGCTGTTGATGCGCTTGCCGGTCGACAGGCGTTCCATCGCGGTGCTGAGCGCCTTGCTCGAAACGGCCGAAGCGTTGGTGGCGCGCAGGGCCGAAGAATTGGTTCCGATAACAGTCATGGTGTTCCCTTTCGTTTAACATCAGGTCGCTGCCATCAGGCTGCTTGCGGCCTCGAAAGGGAATAACGGCGGCGCGAAAAAAGCTTTTAGGGGCAGATGCGATTTTTTCGAAAATAACTGAAAAAACCGCCTCTTACGCGCGCGCCTATATAAGAAGCGCGGCAAATTCCCTTGCCGGGGCGGAAAAAAATTGCCGGTCGGCGGCAAGGGGCAGGCAGAGTTAACCATATGATAACCATGCAAGGCGCAAAAAGACCCTATCGAAAGGGGGCTGAAAAGTGCGGGGGCACCAGACAGCCGAAATGATGGGGAATGTGCATGTCGTCTCTCGACGTGAGCCAAAGGGTCTGCGCGCTGGTTCCAGGGTTGCAGCATTGGCTTGAAAATGCCTTTTTCGCCGTGCGTGCGGTGGATGCCGCCGCGCCGCGCGACCGGGATGACCGGCGCGTGCTGCTGGCGAGCGAGATCGCCCATGCGACCCATCGCGATATCCTCATCAACCTGATCGATGGCGCGCCTTCGCTGGTGCCCGCCGCCAATGGCCTGCCCGCCCGCGTGGCTTTCGGCCTGGAGGATATGGGTTTCGCCTTCGCGCTGATCGCGGAACTGGCGCGGCCCGATGTCATCCCGGCGGTCGGCGACAGCGCCAGCGCCCGGCTGATGACGCTGGCAGGGCGGGTCGCGCGCAGCGACGCCACCGTGCTCATTCAGGGCGACACCGGCACCGGCAAGGAAGGCATGGCGCGCTTCCTTCACGCCCAGTCGGGCCGTATTTCGCGGGACTTCATCGCGGTCAATTGCGCCGCTTTGCCCGAAACCATGATGGAAGCGATGCTGTTCGGCCACAAGAAGGGCAGCTTCACCGGCGCGGCCAATGCGTCCGAAGGGCTGTTCCTGGCGGCGGACGGCGGCACGCTGTTCCTCGACGAGATCGCCGAACTGCCGCTGGCGCTTCAGGCGAAGCTGCTGCGCGCATTGCAGGAGGGCGAAGTCCTTCCCGTCGGCGCGACCCATCCGGTGCCCGTCAATGTCCGCGTGATCGCCGCGTGCAACCGCAATCTGGCCGACGAATGCGCCGCCGGACGGTTCCGTGAAGACCTTTACTGGCGTTTGAACGTCATGCCGCTGGAATTGCGTCCGCTCGCGGAGCGTCCCGGCGACATCGCCGCCATCGCCGCCGCCATGCTGCTGCGTCATCAGGATCTGGCGAAGGACGCCTTTGTCTGGCCGACTCCGCAAGCGCTGGCGAAGCTGGAGGATCATGCCTGGCCGGGCAATGCCCGCGAACTGGGCAATGTGCTCCAGCGCGCGCTGGTGTTGCGCGACGGCGCGCGGATCGACGCCGACGACCTGCATCTGGCCGCCGCGCCGCAGCCGGTTCGCCGTTCCGCGCCGATCCTGGTGCCGGACGAGCCGGTCCGCCTGCGCGACGTGGCGCGCATGTCCAAGCTGGAAGCCATCCGCCTTGCGCTGCGCGAGACAGACGGCCACCGCGCCGCCGCCGCCCGCAAGCTCGGCATTTCGGAACGCACCCTGCGCTATCGGCTGGCCGAGATGCGCGAACTGGCCGCCGCGTAAGGAGTTAGAGGATGAGCAGCATCTCTCCCACTGACAGCGTGATGGCGATCCGCAACGCCATCCTTCAGAAGAACGCCGCGCTGCGCGACGTCGCTTCGACCGGCAATGCCGGCGGCGTGGCCGGAACGGGCGGCGCCGATGCGACGGCGCCCGGCAATTTCACGCAGGCGCTCAAGTCCGCGCTGGATCAGGTCAATGGCCTGCAAAGTCAGGCGGGTGAAGCCGCCGCCGCCTTCGAACGGGGGGAAACGACGGACATCGCCGCCGTCATGCTGGCAAAGCAGCAGGCGTCGGTCAGTTTCGAAGCCACCCTTCAGGTCCGCAACAAATTGCTGTCCGCTTACAAGGACATCATGAGCATGCCGGTGTAATATGAGCGAGAACGCACTTACCCTCGATAGCGGCGCGGCCGCTGCTCCCGCCCTCCCGGCATCCTCGCTGGGCGGCGGCGCGAAAGGCGTCGATGCGCTGAAGGCGCGCTTCACCGGCTTCATGAAGCAGCCTGCGGTGGCGAAGAGCCTGCCGCTGCTGGGCCTGCTGGGCGTGGTAGCCATGGCGGGTCTTGCCTGGCTGGCGCTGCGCGAACCGCCGCAGCGCGACCTGTTTCGCGCCTTGCCCGATGGGGACAAATCGGCGGTGGCGCAGGTGCTGGACCAGAACGGCGTGCGCTACAGCTTCGACAATGCGGGCGGGATGACCGTCGCGCAGGACGATTATTTCAAGGCGAAGATGATGCTCGCCGCGCAGGGCCTGCCCAAGAGCGCGCCCGACGGCAACAGCATGATCGACAGCCTGCCCATGGGCGCAAGCCGCGCGGTGGAAGGCGAAAAGCTGCGGTCGGCGCGGGAAATGGACCTTGCCCGCACGATCGAGGCGATCGATTCCGTGGAAAGCGCGAAGGTGCATCTGGCGGTCGAGCCGCCCAGCGTGTTCCTGCGCGACCGGGCCAAGCCCACCGCCTCCGTCATGCTGCGTCTGGCGCAGGGACGGACGCTGACCGACCAGCAGGTCAGCGCCATCGTGCATCTGGTCGCATCGTCCATCCCGGAGCTTAATCCGCAGGATATTTCGGTGGTCGATCAGAATGGCCGGTTGCTCAGCAATAATGACGCCAATTCCGCCGACGACCGCCAGCTTGCGGTGCAGGACCGGGTGGAGGATCGCTATCGCCAATCGGTCGTCGCGCTGCTGACGCCGATCCTGGGCGCGGGCAATTTTTCGACCGAGGTTCATGCCGAACTCAATTTTGCCGAGCGTCAGGCGACACGGGAAACCTATCCGCAGGATGAGGCGCGCCTTCGCAGCGAGCAGGGAAGCTGGCAGTCCGACCCGCGCGGTCAGGGCAATGGCGAGGCCGGCGGCATCCCCGGCGCGCTCAGCAATCAGGCGCCGGTCAATCCGACCGTGACGCAGACCAATCCCAACGGCCAGGCCGTGCAGCAGGGGCAGACCGGAAATGGCGCGAACGCCGCCGCTCAGCCGGGCACGCCGCCCAATCCGGTCCTGAAGACCGAGGAAACCTTCAACCGCAATTTCGAGCTGGGCCGCGAAGTGTCCGTCACCCGCGACGCGGTGGGCACGGTCAAGCGCCTGTCGGTCGCCGTGGCGCTCGACAATGGCGCGGACGGCAAGCCCCGCAGCGCGCAGGAAATCGCCGCGCTGGAAGCCTTGGTGAAGGGCGCGATCGGTTTCGACCAGAGCCGGGGCGACGTGGTGGCCCTGTCCTCACGCGGTTTCGTCAAGGCGGAAGAGGTGAAGGCCCCCTGGTATGAAGCCGACTGGATGTCGCCGCTGGTCCGCAATGTGTCGGCGCTGCTGGTTGCGCTGCTGCTGATCTTCGGCATTGGCCGCCCGCTGCTCAAGCGCCGGGCCGCCGCGCAGGAGGCCGCCGCCGCTGACGCCGCTGCAAACGGCCAGCGCATCGGCCGCGAGATTTCCGGCGAACTGACGCGCCATGCCGCCGAGCATCCCGGCGAGGGGCAGCCGATCACGCTCGACATGATCTCTTCAGCGCCGGACTATAGCCAGCGCGCCGATCTGATCCGCAATTTCGTGAAGCAGGACCCGGACCGGGCCGCGCTGGTCGTGCGCGACCTGCTCAAGGAGGGGAAGAAGGAAAATGCCTGAGGCCGCCTCCGCAACTCCCGCGGCGCTGAAAGGCAGCGCCGCCGCCGCCGTCCTGCTGATGCTGTTCAACGAGGATGAGGCCGCACAGATCCTCTCGCGGCTGGAGCCCGACGAAGTGCGCCAGCTCGGCAACGCCATGTATGACGTCGCGGATGTCGAGGTGGACGAGGTCAATCAGGCGCTCGACCATTTCGTTTCCAAGGCGAAGAAGCGCACCACCATCGGCTATGGCGCGACCCAGCATATCCGGGGCGCGATGACCAAGGCGCTGGGCGAGGAACGGGCCGAAACCATATTGGCGCGGATCACGCCGCCGACCCGCTCGACCCAGCTTGAGATGCTGAAATGGATGGATGCGAAGGAGATCGCGTCCCTGATCGAGGCGGAGCATCCGCAGATCATGGCGATTGTGCTTGCCCATCTGGAAGCGCCCGTCGCGGCCGATGTGCTGCAACTGCTGCCGGCGGAATATCAGGAAGAGATCGTCTATCGCATCGCCACGCTGGGACCGGTTTCCAACGAGGCCTTGGACGATCTGGAACAGCTTCTGATGCGCGGCCCGGCGACCAAGAAGCAGGGCGCGGCGTCGCAGCGGGGCGGCACCATCGAAGCGGCCGCGATCATGAACAATGTCCGCAAGGATAATGAGCAGCGCATCATCAAGGCGCTGGCCAAGCGGGACAAGATGATCGCCCAGACCATCGAGGAGGAGATGTTCGTCTTCGACAACCTCATCGACATGGACGACAAGAATCTGGGCACGCTGATGCGGACGGTGGACAGTCAGGTGCTGGTGGTTGCACTCAAGGGCGCGAACGAGGTGCTGAAGGCGAAGATCTTCGCCTGCATGTCCGCCCGCGCGGCGCAGGCCATCGCCGACGAGATCGAGGAGCGCGGGCCGATCCGCCTGGCCGAAGTCATCGACGCGCAGAAGCTCATCATCGGCACCGCGCGCCGCATGGCCGACGCGGGCACGATCATGCTGGGCGGCAAGGGGAACGACTTTGTCTAATTTCTGGGCGGCCGAGAGCGGCAGCGACATCGCCAGCATCCCCGTCGCAGGCGTGGCGCGGATCGAAAGCAGCGGTTTCCGCAGCCTCTACACCGCGCCGCCGGGCGCGCAGACGCAGGCGATGCGGATGGCGGCCTATGCCGATGCGGAACCGGAAGGCGATCCGCTGGAGCAGGCGCGGATCGAAGCCTTCGCGCAGGGCTTCGATGAAGGCTGCCGCGTGACCGAAGAGGGCATGGCCAGCGATGCGGAAGCGCGTAACCGGCTGGCCGAGGCGTTGGAGATGCTGACGCCCGCGCCCAGCGGAACCCTGGCCACGATGCTGTCGGCCACGGTCATCCGGCTCGTCTCGCAGATTGTGGGCGAAGTGGCGATCGACGCGGAACTGCTGCAACAGCGGTGCGAAACCATTGCGGCCTTCATCGACGAGAATGAGGGCAAGAGCGCCCTGCACCTGCACCCCGACGACATGCCGCTGGTCGATGGCGGGCAGGTCGGCGTGAAGCTGGTCGCGGACGCGTCGATGAGCCGGGGCTGCGTGCGGCTCGATACGGCTGACGGCTGGGTCGAGGATGGGCCGGACGTGCGGCTCGCCCGGCTGCGCGCTTTGCTCGACGATATGGAGGGCAAGGCATGATCCGGGCCGCCATCGCCCAGGCGGAGACGCTGTTCGATCATTTGCAGGTGCAGAACCGCCAGCCCCGCCATGTGGGACGGCTGGTGAGCCACGATGCCGGTATGCTGGAAGTGACGGGTTTCCGCCGCCCCATCGGCGCGGGCGCGCGGGTGATCGCTTCCGATGGAACGATCGCGCGGGCGGAGGTCGTGGGTTTCCGGGGGGAACGCACGCTGCTGGTGCCGCTCGACAATGGCGCGCCGCTGGAAAATGGTGCGCGGGTCGAACCGGACAGTCAGGCGAACATGGTGCAGGTCGGCGAAGGGCTGATCGGGCGCGTCATCGACGCCATGGGGCAGCCGCTCGACCGCAAGGGACCGATCATCGCGGGCGGAAGCTGGCCGCTGAACGGCGTTCAGGGCAATGTGCTGGATCGCGGGCGCGTGACTGAGCCTTTTGACCTCGGCGTGCGCGCCGTCAATGCGCTGCTGACCGCCGGGCGGGGGCAGCGCATCGCCATCATCGCGGGTTCGGGCGTCGGCAAATCCGTGCTGATGGGCCAGATGATCGCGGGCGCGGAAGCGGATATCGTGATCGCGGGCCTGATCGGCGAGCGTGGACGCGAAGTCAGTGACTTTCTCGAAACCAAGCTCAAGGGCACGATGCACAAGAGCATCGTCGTCGCGGTTCCGGCCGATCATCCGCCGATCCTGCGCCTGCGCGCGGCGGCGCGGGCGACCGCCATCGCCGAATATTTCCGGGCGCGCGGCAAGAAGGTGCTGCTGCTGATCGACAGCCTCACGCGCTGCGCCCATGCCCAGCGGGAAATCGGGCTGGCGCTGGGCGAACCGCCCGCGATGAAGGGCTATCCCCCTTCGGCGCTGGCGCTGATCCCGCGTCTGGTGGAGCGAGCGGGCGTGGATTCGCGCACGGGTGGATCTATTACGGCGCTGTATACGGTGCTGGCCGATGGCGACGACACCGACGATCCCATCGTGGATGCGGCGCGGGCCATTGTGGACGGCCATTTCGTGCTTTCCCGCCATCTGTCGGAGCAGGCGATCTTTCCCGCCATCGACATCGGCAAGTCCCTCTCGCGCGTCATGGCCGATGTGGTGCCGGACGAGCATCGCATGGCGGCGGCGGCCTATCGGCGGCTTTGGGCCGCTTATGAGGAAAATCGCGACCTGATCCTGATGGGCGCCTATCGCCCCGGCAATGATCCGGTGATCGACGAAGCGGTGCAGCGGCGGCAGGAAATCCTGGACTTCATCCAGCAGGACCAGAAAAGCCGCGTCGACCTTTCCACCAGTGCTGACGCGCTGATGGCGGAGTTCGGCGCGTGAAGGGCCTTGTCGCTCGCCGCCAGCGCGTGCTGCGCGTGCGCCATGTGCAACATGCCATGGCGGCGGCGGAAACGGCGCGCGCGCGGGACGAGGCGGAGGGCATCGCCCATAATGCCGAACGCCTGCGCCGAGTGCGGAGCGACCTGTTCCAGGCCGAGGGCGCGGCGAGTGGCGCGTCCTTCGCCGCGATGCAGGAGTTGGCGGGGCGGCTGGAGCAGGCGGGACGCCAGCTTGACGGCGCGCTTTATGATGCGCGGCGCAAGGTGGAGGTGAAAGAGAATCTCAGCCTCGCGGCGAACCGCGACAAGGAAATCGCGACACGATTGAAGGACCGCGCTCGGGCGGACCTGGATGAATGGCGTGAAAGCCGGCTGGCGGCGCTGCCAAGCTATCGCCGGATGCAACGCAGGGGAGATGCGTGACATGAACATGTTGACCAGTCTCAAGACGCTTTTGTTTTCCTCCGCCGCGATGAAGATGCCTCTGGCCGGTGACGGGTCCGGCGCGACCCTTCCGGCGGGAAAGGTTGATTTCGCGGCATTGCTGAACGGTTCCATGAAGGGGCATGTCGCGGTTTCCGATACCCCGGCGTTTTCCGCCGGAGCGACTGCGAAGGAGGGGGTCGTGGACGCAGGGGCGGATGTTGCCGTGCCCCCTCCCGCCGCGCCGCCCGCGACTGACGCCCCATCCATTGCGCCTGAGATGCTGGAAGAGCCGGTCCTTCCGGCTATCCCATCCATCGTTCCGGATATTTCCGCGGCTGTAGAGCGACCGGTCACAGCCGTGCCGCCTGTGGGAACGCCGGTGGACGACGCGGAGAAGGGCGAAGCCACGGACCAGACCGCTGTTTCCGGCGCCGGGATCATCGCGGATTACAAGCCCAGGACCGCCGTGGATCATTTGCCGGAGCAGCCCGCGATTGCCCGTCCCGTACCGGACGACAAGATCGATGAGGCCGAACCTGTGGAGGGCGGAGAACCGGCTGACGAAAATGAGGTGAAGGAAACGGGCGAGGATGTGGCAGCGGTCGCTCCGCCGACTGTCCCTGCCCAGCCAGTGATCGTCGCGCCTGTGCCTGAAATGGTGCGCCCCGCTCCTGTCGATCAGCCTGTGATGGCTGCGGAAAAGGTCAAGGTGGCGGTTTCCACGCCGTCCGTTCCTGCACCGGCGGGGACGGTACGCTCGTCGAGCAAGCCGGAGGTTGCTGCTCAACCGCAGGCAGAACCCGCCGTGCCGAATGACGGAACCCAAAATACCGTTTTGACGGACAAGAAGCCGTCGATTGCTCCTGGCAAAGTCACCAGCAAGGATGCGCTGTTATCGCCCGATGATGAGGCGGCGGCCTCTCCCGTGGTGGGAACAGTTTCGCCGTCCGCCGCGCCCGCCGGTAAATTGGCGCGGTCGGAAGCCCTTTCGCTGCTCCAGATGGTGCGCGAACAGTTTGCGCGGACTTCTCCTGAAACCGCGCGCGTGCCTGAAGCGATGGCGGCGGCGCATAAAGGCGGACGGGATGGTAAGCCGACGATCGCGGAACCCACCATGCCGCCCGCGATAGCCGTCAGTGATGCCGATCCTGCGGGCGCAACGGCTTCCGCCCAGCCGCAGCCTGTGGCCACCGGTGTTCCGGCTCCTGCGGTCGCCGCCATGATGCCGACCGTCGATGTCGGTGCATCGCTGGGCGCGCAGGTGGTCGATATGGGCGTGTCGGGGCAGTGGATCGACGGTCTGGCGCGCGACATTGCCGGTTTGGCGCAGAATGGCGCGCATGGACGCTTCCAGATCAACGCCAGTCAGCTGGGGTCCGTTCAGGTCGATATCCGGCAGGGCGCCGATGGTGCTGCCGTCAGCCTGACGGTCGCCAATGAGGCGGCGGAGATCGCCCTCAAGCAGGACAGCGATCGCCTTCGGCTGGATGCGGGACTGGCGGCCGTTCGTATCGCCGACGTGAAGATCGAGCGCGCGCCGCATGTGGCGGAAGCCGCCCGCCCGGACGGCGCGGGACAATCCGGCAACCAGCAATCGGGGCAGCAGCAGCCGGGGCAGCAATCCTCTTCGCAAGGGTCTGCGTCAGGCTGGCAGGGCGCCGGGCAAGGCGCCGGGCAAGGCATGGCCCAGTCGGAACGCCAGGGCCAATGGCAAGCGCGGGAAAATATCGCCTCCGGCCATAAAGGAAGCGCCGACAGGGCCGTTATTAACCAAAAGGACGCAGGTGACGGCGCAGGCGATGCCCGCCGCGCGCGCTATGCGTGATCGACCAGTTCCAGGGGACATGAACCATGAGCGATGAGGCGAAGGCCAAGAAGAAAAAAGGCGGGAGCATGAAAATGATCATCATGCTTGTCATCGCCACGCTTGTCGGGGGCGCGGGGGCCGCCGGCGGGCTCTATGCGGCCGGTTTCTTCTCGCACAAGGAAGAAGGCCCCAAGGAAGATCCAACCAAGCCTGTGCTGGTGCTGGCGGGCGAAAATGCCGAGGAAGTCGCCAAGGCCCACGGCATGGGCGGCGGCGGGCATGGAGGGGGTGGCGCGGCTGTCGCGGGCCATGCGCCGGGCAAGGGCATCGACCTGCCGACGCCGACGAATCCGACCGCCTATCAGGCGACCTATTTCCAACTGCAGACGCCCTTCACGTCCAACATGTCCGATACGGACGCCTTCGCGCAGATTTCACTCGCCGTGTCGACCTATTACGACATGCGCGTGATCGAGGCGATCAAGACGCATGAGATGGCGATTCGCAGCCAGGTGCTGATGCTGTTGGCGCAACAGCCCGAAACCATGCTGGCGACGCCTGACGGGAAGAAAGAGCTTCAGGTCAAGATCAAGGCCGTTATCAACGATGTTTTGAAGCAAAAGACGGGTTATGGCGGCGTCGATAACGTTTATTTTACCAATTTCGTTATTCAATAGGGCTGCCTGAACGTCGGGAAGTCCCCCGACGAACGGGCTGGGGACTTTCATGAACGACGTTCAATCCTATGCATTGGGACGCGGGGAATCGCAGGCTCCGGTCATGCTGTCCGGACTCGACCGGCTGGGCGAAAAGCTTGGCCGGCGCATCCGCACACTGATCGAGCCGATTTCCGGCATCCGCCCGCATGTGACCGCTGAAGCGACCCGCGTGCTGGAATTCGGCATGTGGTCGGGCGAACTGCCCGACTTCTCCAGCATTTCCTTCTATCGCCTGACCCCGCTCAAGGGGCAGATGCTGCTGCGGATGGACGCGGCGATGATTTCGGTGCTGGTCGACTGCTTTTATGGCGGCGTCGGCAATCGCCCCATGCCGTCCAAGGGGGAATTCACGCCTACCGAAGACCGGTTGATCGCGCGGATCGCCGAAGCGCTCGTAACGCGGCTGATGGAATGTTGGGGCGAGGTGATCGCTCTCGACGCCGGCTTGGTCGCGCGTGAGACCGGGCTAGGTTTTGCCGCCGCCGCGCAGCCGAGCGACCAGATGGTGCTGCAACGCTTCACGATCAGCCTCAGCCGCGATCAGTCATGGCCGATCGACCTGCTGTTTCCGCTTTCCGCCCTGCGGGGCGTCGAGGCGCTGATGGGCGTTCGGATGCCCACGGACGAAGAACATGTCGATCCCGTCTGGCAGGCGCGTATCGCCCGCCAGATGCAGGACATCCGCCTGCCAGCGCGCACTGTGCTGGCGCGGCCCAATCTTTCGCTCGCCGATCTGATGCAGCTCAAGGCGGGCGACGTCATCCCCGTGACCATCGGACGCAGCCTGCCGCTGATCGTCGGCGACCGTATCGTGGCGCACGGAACCATCGGTGAACAGGATGGCCGCGCCGCCTTCCAGATCGAAAAGCTTGCACAAGGACCGGATCAATGAGTGACATGACAGAAGCGCCGCGCATGGACCGGCATGAGGATGCCGCGGTCGGCATGGCCTCCAACCGCCAGTTCAAGCTGCTGGCGGACATTCCCGTCCGCATGTCGGTGGAAGTGGGATCGACGTCCCTGCGCCTGGCGGAGGTCATGGACCTGGCCGAAGGCTCCATCGTGGAACTGGACCGTCAGGCCGATGATCTGCTCGACATCATGGTGAACGGCGCGCTGATCGCCAAGGGCGAGGTGGTGACGGTCAATGGCCGATATGGCATCCGCATCGTCGATATTGCCGCCACCGAAACCCGTCTGGCGGGCGTCGAGCGGCGCGGCTGATCGCAGGCGCAAGTCTTTTCGCTTGCGTTGCGGGCCGTTCTTGCGGATCGGATGGCGCATTAACCATAGTCGCGGGGCCGCTTCATGTTCTGGTACTTCGTCAAACTGCTGATCCTGCTGCCGCTGGTCGGCGGCATGGCCTTCGGCGCGCTGTGGCTGTGGCGCAAATATCAGCCCGGCATGATGGCGGGTCAGGACGGCCGGTCGCTCAAACTGCTTGAGGCATTGCCGATGGGGACGTTCGGCAAGCTGGCGGTGGTGGAGTTTGAGGGGAAGAAAATCCTGCTGTCCGTCACGCGCGGGCGGATCGAGAAGATCGCGGAAGGCGATCCGTTCCGTGCGCGTTAAGACGCTTCTGATCGGTTTTGCACTGCTGGGGGGCGGGTTGCTGCTCGTCCATCCGGCGTTGGCGCAGGCGGTTCCGGCGGCACCCGTCGACAATGGCGGCGCGCTGAGCCGGGCCATGGGGCAGATTTCCGGCGATGGCCGCCCATTGTCGCTGAGTTTGCAGATCCTGGTGCTGATGAGCCTGCTGACGGTGCTGCCGTCGCTCGTGCTCATGATGACCAGCTTCACGCGCATCATCATCGTGCTGTCGCTGTTGCGGCAGGCGCTGGGATTGCAACAGACGCCGCCCAATCAGGTGCTGGTGGGCCTCGCGCTGTTCCTCTCGCTGTTCGTGATGCGCCCTTCCATCGACCAGATCAACGCGCAGGCGTTCGATCCCTATGGCAAGGGCCAGATTTCCATCGAGGAAGCGGTGGGCCGCTCCGGCAAGGTGCTGCACGGCTTCATGGTGAAGCAGACGCGGGAGACGGACCTCAAGCTGTTCGCCAATATGGCCGAAGCGCCCGCTTTCCGGTCGTCCGCCGACATTCCCTTTTCAATCCTGCTGCCCGCCTTCGTGACGAGCGAACTCAAGACCGCCTTCCAGATCGGCTTCATGATCTTCCTGCCGTTCCTCATCATCGACCTTGTCGTGGCGTCCACCTTGATGGCGCTGGGCATGATGATGCTGTCGCCGACGATCATATCCATGCCGTTCAAGCTGCTGCTGTTCGTGCTGGTCGATGGCTGGGCGCTGACCATGGGGTCGCTCGCCGGCTCCTTCGCGACATAGGGCCGGACCGATGGAGAACGCCGATTTCTTCATGGGGCTGGCGCAGCAGGCGCTGTGGATCACGGCGCTGGCGGCGGCGCCGATCCTGATTCCGGCCCTGATCGCGGGCGTGCTGATCGGCATGGTGCAGGCCGCGACCTCCATCAACGAACAGACGTTGAGCTTCATTCCCAAGATCATCGTGGTGTGCGCCATGCTGGCGCTGTTCGGCGGGTCGATCATGGTGCTGGTCGCGGACTTCACTCGCGAAATATTTGAGCGGATACCGGACCTGCTGCAATGATGGCGCCCGGCTTTGCGGGCGTGGAAACACAGCTCTGGATCTGGCTGATCGCGATGATCCGGCCCGGAGCGGCCTTTATCGCCGCGCCGGTATTCGGTGCGCCCGCGGTGCCGTTGCAGTTGCGGCTGATCCTGTCGCTGGCGCTGGGGCTGGCGGCGCTCAACGCCGTGCCGATCCATCTGCCGCAGGACGGCGTGGCGAGCTTCGAAGGCGTGATGCTGGTCGCGGGGGAAGTGCTGGCCGGGCTTGCCATGGGGTTCGCCGTGCAGATCGGCTATGCCGCCGCCTTCGTCGCGGGGGAGGCGATCGGCAACAGCATGGGCCTGGGCTTCGCCGCGATGGTCGATCCGCAATCGGGCCAGTCGACACAGGTGGTGGGGCAGTTCCTGTCCATCCTCGCAACCTTCCTGCTGCTGGCGATGGACGGGCATCTGATGCTGGCGAGCTTCGTGGTGCAAAGCTATCAGGCGCTGCCGCCGGGCGCGGCGATGCTGAGCAACGATGCGGTGTGGCACCTGATCGAATTTGGCGGGGCGCTGCTGGGGGCGGGCGTGACCATCGCGCTGCCGGTGGGCTTCGCGCTGGTGCTGGTGCAGATCGTGATGGGAATGCTGGCGCGGACCGCGCCTTCGCTCAACCTGTTCGCCGTTGGGATGCCGGTTGCGCTGATGGCGGGACTGGTGCTGCTCGCCATCGCCACGCCGGTGATGGGCGAGGGCATTGCCGCCGCGCTCAAGGCCGGGCTGGAGCAGGCCCAGTCGATCGCGGAAGGACGCTGAGCCATGGCGGAGGGCAATAGCGGCGAAAAGACCGAAAAGCCGACACAGAAGAAATTGCAGGACGCCGCCAAGAAGGGCGACATCCTCCAGTCCCGCGAGCTGGGAACCGCGCTGGTGGTGATGGCGGGAATCGGCTGGCTGGCGGTGATGGGGCCTTCGCTTGTCGAGGCTTTGTCGCACATGCTGATCGAAGCGCTGCGTTTCCGGCGGGAGGATATTGTCGACTTCGCGCCCGCCGACCGGGGCATGGCGCTGCTGTCGGGGATCGCGCTGCCGGTGGGCGGCATATTGCTGGCGACGCTGATCGCCGCCATCGCCGCGCCCGCGCTGCTGGGATCGCTGGGGTTTCGGCCGGGAGCGTTCGCGCCCAAGGCGTCGAAGCTCAATCCGGCATCGGGCCTCAAGCGCATGTTCGGCGTCAACGGGCTTATCGAATTGATGAAATCCATGGCGAAGGTCGGCTTGCTCGGCGCGATCGGCGCGTGGGTGATCTGGGACCGGCTGACGGCTATAGTCGGGCTGGGCAAGGCTGGCGTCGCGCCCGCCATGTCGAGCCTGGGCGACATGTTCATCATGACCTGCCTCATCATGGCGGGCGGGCTGTTTCTGATCGCGGGGATCGACGTGCCCGCGCAAATCTTCCAGCGGGGCAAGCGTCTCGCCATGTCGAAGCAGGACTTGAAGGACGAGAATAAGGAAAGCGAAGGATCGCCCGAACTCAAGGGGCATATCCGCCGCAAGCAATATGAGGTGCTGAACGGGTCGACCCGTCAGGCCGTGGCCGAAGCCAGCGTCATCATCACCAACCCGACCCATTTCGCCGTCGCGCTGCGCTACAAGCCGGGCGAAGACCCAGCGCCCATCGTCGTGGCGCGCGGCTGTGACGCCATCGCGGCCGCCATCCGTGATCTGGCCGATCAAAATGGCGTTCCCGTCATGCAATTTCCCGAACTGGCGCGCGCGGTCTACTTCACGTCGCGGGCCGGGCAGGTCATCAATGAAGGGCTATATATGGCGGTTGCGACCGTATTGGCCTTCGTTTTCCGCGTGGAAAACCGCATGGCGAGCGAAATGGACCGGCCCTTCATCACCGTGCCCGACGACCTGCGTTTCGACGCAGACGGGCAGAAGATGTGACAGGCCGGCAAAAAAACGCGATATGGTGAATTAAAGTTTAGCCGCGATCATCCGTATTCCCTTCATGGGGACGCATTAGGATGTGCGTCATGAGCGACTATCTGTCGAAGAGCGAGATATCCTCTGCGGATCGGGCATCGGCCCGGCCCAATGCCGTGCCCGCCGTTTCGGCCGCCCAGTCCGTGACCGTGAAGCCGGACAATGGCGATGCCGCAGCCTCTCGCGGGCGCGCTCCCGCGCTGCCGGCCCGCGATCAGGCGGCCTTCGAGGAAGAGATTGCGGGCGCCGCGGAATATGCGCGCATCCATGCGGAAATCGCGGACATCATGGCCGATATGCGGACCGACCCGGCCGCCTCGGTGGCCGCGGCGACCTCGCGGATCGAAGCCATGCTGCCGACGCCGATCATCATCGTGCCGTTGCCGCCCGCCAGCAAGGAAGCGGTGGAAAGCACCGTGATGCTCGCGCGGCGGATGGCCGATCAATCGCGCTACGCCCATGCGGCGCAGGCGCATATGAAACGCGGCACGGTGGATCAGATCCTGTCCGCGGTGGTTTGAAAATCCATTGCCGCCGATGGGCGGCGCTTGACGAAAATCTTTCCTAAAGGTCTTGGCGCTAGGGCCGTTCTTCCATTCTGAAAGGACGGGCACATGACCTCGGTTAGCAGCAGTATCTCAACAGCGCTGGGCGTCGGGTCGGGCATTGACACCAATGCGCTGGTTTCCAGCCTGGTGAGCGCCGCCCGCGATCCCAAGCAAAAGGTCATCACCGACCGCCAGAGCCTGAACAGCGCGCGTATTTCCGCGCTCGCTTCAGCGTCCAGTTCGCTCGATGCGTTTGCCGATGCGCTGAACAGCCTGCTTTCGGGCACGGGTTATTCCGGCGTGCCCGCCTCAAACGATCCCAGCGTCGCGACGGTCAGCGCTCTGCCGGGCGGCACGCCGCAGGGCCTGCCCGCGCAGCTTCAGGTGCAGCAGCTTGCCTCCGGTCGCACGCTTGCGACGGCGCCGGACCCCAATGTGTCGGCCACGGCCCTCGTCGGGGCGGGCACGCTGACCCTGACGGTGGGCAATGGCGCGCCCAAGAATATCGTCCTCACCGCATCGAGCACCTATGCCGACCTGGTGAGCGCCATCAATAGCAGCGGAACCGGCGTTACCGCCTCGCTCGTCACCGATACGCAGGGAACGCGGCTGGTGATGAAAGGCGCGAGCGGAGAGGCCAACGACTTCTCGCTGAGCGCCGATTCCGCCGAACTGGAAAAATTCGCCTGGTCGAAGGCGGGGCCGAACGCCAATTCTTCCTTCACTTCCGCGTCGACGGCCCAGGATGCGATCATCCTGCTGGACGGCGTGGAGCAGCATTACGCCACCAACACCGTCGATACGGCCATTCCCTATCTGCGGATCGACCTCAACAAGGCGTCGCCGGGCACATCCGTCACGCTGGCCACGACCGAGCCGACCACGTCGATGCGCGACCTGATGGTGGAATTCGTCGATGCCTACAACACGCTGATGAAGGCGCTGAACACCGCGACGTCGAAAGGCGCCGATTCCTCCAGCGCGGGCGTGCTGAACGGCGAATCCTCCATCCGCGACATGAAGCGCCAGCTTTCGCAGATGACGTCGGCGGCGCTGTCTCCCACCGGTGCATACAAGACGCTGGCGGATCTGGGCGTCACGACCAATCGCGACGGCACGCTGACGCTGGACACCAAGACATTGGACAAGGCGATGGCGGCCGATCCGTCCGCGATCACGCAATTGCTCAATCCGGCGGTCAAATCCGGCAGCAATCCGGGTCTGGCCGGTCTGATGGACAATGTGCGCGACAATATCCAGCAGAAGGACGGTCCCCTCGCCAGCGCGCAGAGCAAATATGATGCGCTGGCAAAGAACCTGTCCGCGCAGCTTGAGAAACTGAGCGACCAGATGACGGATTATCAGGCGCAGCTCACGAAAATCTACAC
The DNA here is from genome assembly GCF_001456115.1 of Sphingobium baderi. Lineage (NCBI taxonomy): Bacteria > Pseudomonadati > Pseudomonadota > Alphaproteobacteria > Sphingomonadales > Sphingobiaceae > Sphingobium > Sphingobium wenxiniae. The sequence continues at coordinate 1,355,062 of NZ_CP013264.1, forward strand.
GGCCATGGAAACGCGGTTGACCGCGCTCAAGGCCACCCAGAGCTATCTGAAACAGCAGATCGACTCCTGGAACAACAGCGACAATTAAGCAGGGACGCAAGGGCAATGTTCTATAATCAGGGATATGCGGGCAATATGGCGGCGCGGCGCTATGCGGCCGTCCATTCGGGTGCGCGAACGCAAGGCGCGACGCCCCATGCGCTGGTGAAGATCCTGTTCGACGAATTGCTGATCGCGCTGGAAGCCACCGTGCTGGCCGAGCGGCAGAACGACCGGCTGAAGGTGTCGGACAAGCAGGCGCGCGCCATGTCCATCCTCTTTGCGCTCGAATCCAGTCTCGATTTCGACAAGGGTGGCGACATCGCCATCGGCCTTGCCCAAATCTATCGCGAAGCGCGGCGGCTGTTGCTCGTGGGCGCGAAGGAACGCAACGCCGAGGCCGTCGAACAGGCCCGCGTCATGATCGATGAAATCGCGGATGCGTGGGGCCAGATCGGCTGAAGCCGTCATCCGGTCCGCCTGTGCGGGGTTGCGCCTTTACAGGCGCCCTTGTATAGGCGGCTCTCGCAAAGGGCGGCCCGGCGGGGGCCGCCTTTTTGCGTTTCGCCAAATGTCTATCGGACGAATATTTATCAGCCCAGAAAGGGAAGCATCATGTCGATACCGCCGCTCATGCCCGTCTACCCCCGGTGCGATGTCCGTCCGGTGCGAGGCGAAGGCTGTTACCTGATCGGCGAACGCGGCGAACGCTATCTCGATTTCGCCAGCGGCATTGCCGTGAACCTGTTGGGTCATGGCCATCCCCGGATCGTGAAGGCGATCGCGGATCAGGCCGCCACGCTGATGCACACGTCGAACCTCTACGGCATGCCGCTGGGCGAAAAATTCGCGCAGCGCCTGGTCGACGCGACCTTTGCCGATACGGTGTTCTTCACCAATTCCGGCGCGGAAGCGGTGGAATGCGCGATCAAGACGGCGCGGCGCTATCATTATGTGAACGGCGCGGCGCACCGGTATAAGATCATCAGCTTCGACAATGCCTTTCATGGGCGGACGCTGGGCACCATTTCGGCCACCAGCCAGCCCAAGATGCGCGACGGGTTCGAGCCGCTGTTGCCGGGCTTCACGGTCGTGCCGTTCAACGATCTGGAAGCCGCGACGGCTGCCGTTGACGACGATACCGCCGGTTTCCTGCTGGAGCCGGTGCAGGGCGAAGGTGGCGTCACGCCCGCGACGCAGGAATTTCTGGCTGGTCTGCGTAAGCTGTGCGACGAGAAGGGGCTGCTGCTGATCCTGGACGAAGTGCAATGCGGCTATGCGCGAACCGGCACCTTCTTCGCGCATGAGCAATATGGCGTCAGGCCCGACATCATGGCCGTGGCCAAGGGGATCGGCGCTGGTTTCCCGCTGGGCGCGTGCCTTGCGACCGAGGACGCGGCCAAGGGCATGGTGTTCGGCACCCATGGTTCGACCTATGGCGGCAATCCGCTGGCGATGGCGACGGGCCTGGCCGTGCTGGACGAAGTGCTGGCGGACGGTTTCCTCGATCGCGTCAAGGCGATGGGCGCGCGGCTGCGTTCCGCGCTGGAGCAGCTTATCCCCAATCATGACGGCATGTTCGAGGATGTGCGCGGCATGGGGCTGATGCTGGGCGTCAAGATGAAGGACGCCTATGATGCGCGCGCTTTTGTGGCGCATCTGCGCGATCATCACGGGTTGCTGACGGTGTCGGCGGGGCAGAATGTCGTGCGTATCCTGCCGCCGCTGGTGATCGAGGACAGCCACGTCGCCGAATGCATCGAGCGGATTTCAGCCGGTGCGCGCAGCTTTGCCGGGGAAACGGCGGCCGCCTGACATCATCTTCCCTATCCGTTCGCTTCGCGTGACGTCGAGGAGCCTTGCACGGCGTTTCCCGACCAGCGCGAAACGGACGGAATATGGGAATGGAGGTTATTCATGACCAGACATTTTCTCAACCTGACCGACGCGGGCGGCGACGCCATCGCCGCGATGATCGCCGACGCCATCGACCGCAAGGCGGCACGCAAGGCCCTGCCCAAGGGCGCGACCGATGCGGATGCGCCGCTCGCCGGACGGACGCTGGCGATGATCTTCGAGAAAAATTCGACCCGCACGCGCGTCTCCTTCGACATGGCGATCCGGCAACTGGGCGGCAATTCGCTGATCCTGGACGGCGCGACCAGCCAGCTTGGGCGCGGTGAAACAGTGGCGGATACGGCCCGCGTGCTCAGCCGCATGTGCGATGCGATCATGATCCGCACGGACGACCATGCGAAGATCGAGGAAATGGCGCACTATGCCAGCGTTCCGGTCGTCAACGGCCTGACCGACCTGTCGCACCCCTGCCAGATCGTCGCCGATCTGCTGACGGTGGTGGAGCATGGGCTGGCCCTGCCGGGCAGCCAGTGGGCGTGGCTGGGCGACGGCAATAATGTGCTCCATTCGATCGTGGAGGCGGCGGGCCTGCTCAAGTTCGACGTCCGCATCGGCGTGCCCGAAGGCTATGATCCCGATCCGTCCTTCGCGGAGGCGGCACAGGCGCTGGGATCGCGCATCACCCTGACCCGCGATCCGCAGGCGGCGGTGGCGGATGCCGATGTCGTCGTCACCGACACATGGATTTCCATGGGACAGGCCCACGCGGACGAAAAGCTGAAGGCGATGATGCCCTATCAGGTGACGCCCGCGCTGATGGCCGGGGCGAAGGCGGACGCGAAGTTCCTCCATTGCCTGCCCGCGCATCGCGGCGAGGAAGTGGTGGCGGAGGTCATCGACGGACCGCAGTCGTTGATCTGGGATGAAGCGGAAAACCGCATCCATGCCCAGAAATCCGTCCTGCTGTGGGCGTTCGGCCTGCTCGGTTGAGTTTTGCGGCGGCATTCCTATCTAGCCGGGGTTCATCCCCGCCCTCGGGGATGCTGTCCTTCTCTCCCGCCGTTCGTGCGGCGATAATCGGAGCCCGTTTTTGACCTTTTCCGCCAATGTCGACCAAGCTCTGGGTTTCACCATTCCCTCGCGCCATGTGCGCGGACGGATCGTGCGCCTCGGGCCTGTGCTGAACGATGTGCTTGCCGCGCATGACTATCCGCCGCAGATCGAGCGCCTGCTAGCCTCCGGTCTGGTGCTCGCGGCGCTGCTCGGCAGCACGCTCAAGGATGCCGGGGGGCAGCTCACGCTGCAGGCGCAGACGGAAAATGGCGTGGTGAGCCTGCTGGTGGCCGATTACAAGGCGGGCGAACTGAGAGGCTATGCCAAATTCGATGCCGACCGTCTGGCGGAGCTTGGCGCCGACCCCACGCTGTTCGGGCTGTTTGGCAAGGGCTATCTTGCCATCACCTTCGATCAGGCGGTGACCGGCGAGCGTTATCAGGGCATCGTGCCGCTGGATGGCGAATCGATCGCGCAGGCGGCGGAGCATTATTTCTTCCAGTCCGAACAAATTCCCAGCATCATCCAGATCGCAACCCGTCATGAGGCGGACGGATGCTTCGCGGCGGGCATGCTGCTCCAGCACCTGCCCGAAGGCGAAGTCGGCCGCGAGCGGCTGCATGTGCGGCACGATCATCCCGAATGGGAGCATGTGCAGGCGCTGGCGATAACGTTGAAGGACGAGGAACTGACGGACGACATGCTTCCGCTGGCGGATATGCTCTGGCGGCTGTTCCATGAGGAGCAGGAGGTGCGCGTGACGGAAAGCTCTGTCCTGGCCAAGGGATGCCGTTGCGACCTGGACCATATCCGCGACGTCATTGGCCGTTTTTCCGAGCAGGAGCGCGCGGAAATGGCGGACGAACGCGGGGTGATCGGCGTCGATTGCGCCTTTTGCTCGCGCCTGTTCCCGCTCGCGCTCGATAGTTTCACCCGGCACTGATCCGCTCGATCGGGGCAGGACCATGTCCCACATTGGGGCAGGGCCATCCTTCCTGCGCTATCAAATTGCCGCAATTGGGCACTATTCCGCTTATCTGGGGACGTGGAAGGGCGGCCGGCTGTTTGCCGACGATGCGTAGCGGGGCTATTGAGGATCTATGGTGACGATGTGGTTGCGTGCGATCATTGTGGGAACGTTGATGATGGCGGCAGGAACGGCCGCGGCAAAGCCGCAACGGCTGGTCGCGCTCGATACGGTGCAGCCGGGCGAATGGGAATTGCGCGCGCTGGAGAAGGATGGAGGAAAGCGCCGGATCTGCGTGCGCGATCCGCGTCAGCTCCTCCAGACGGAACATGCCCGCCACCAATGCCGCTTCTTCACCGTGAAAGATGAACCTGCCGCAGCATCGGTCACTTATGACTGCGCGGCGGGCGGCGGAGGACGCACCGACGTGCGCGTCGAAACGCCGCGGCTGGTGCAGATTCGATCGCAAGGCGTGGCGAACGGCGCGCCTTTTGCACGGGTCATGGAAGCTCGTCGCATTGGCGCCTGCCGCTAGGAAGCCGGGCTTGCGCGTGCGGGGATGGGGCGTTAGCGCATCACGCCATGGTCGCAAATAAAGGAAAATTCGCCGTCGTCCTGCTTTCGGGAGGACTGGATTCAATGGTTGCCGGCGGGCTGGCTCGCGAGGCGGGTTATCATGTGCTGGCGCTGACGATTGATTATAATCAGCGGCATCGCGTGGAACTGCGCGCGGCGGCGCGTATCGCAAAGGCGTTGAATGCGATGTCCCACATCGTCCTGCCGCTGGACCTGACCGCTTTTGGCGGGTCGGCGCTGACAGCCGACATCGCGGTGCCCAAAGGAGGCGTGGGGGCTGATATTCCCGTCACCTATGTTCCGGCCCGCAACGCCATATTTCTTTCGCTGACACTGGGACTGGCCGAGGCGGCGGGCGCGAACGATGTATTCATCGGCGTGAACGCGCTGGATTATTCCGGTTATCCCGACTGCCGCCCGGAATTTATCGATGCGTTCCAGAAGATGGCGACGCTGGCCACCAAAGCGGGCGTGGAAGGCAAACCCGTTCGCATCAACACACCGCTTCAGCATATGAGCAAGGCGGACATCGTGCGGGAAGCCCATCGGCTGGGGCTGGATGCGGGGATGAGCTGGTCATGCTATGATCCCGCGCCCAACGGCCAGCACTGTGGCCTGTGCGATAGCTGCCGGTTGCGGGCCAAGGGTTTTCAGGAAGCGGGTCTGACCGACCCCACCCATTATGCGACGCGGCCCTGAAGGCTTCATGCGATGAGCTATGCGGTCAAGGAAATGTTCCTGACCCTCCAGGGAGAGGGGGTGCATGCCGGACGCCGGGCCGTGTTCCTGCGTTTTGCCGGATGCAACCTCTGGACCGGCCGCGAACGTGACCGGGCCGACGCCGTCTGCCGCTTTTGCGATACCGATTTCGTCGGCACCGATGGCGAAGGCGGCGGCAAATTCCCGGACGCCGCCGCGCTCGCCGATGCCGCGCAGGATTTTTGGGGACAGGACCGGGCGCTGCGTTACATCGTCCTGACCGGGGGCGAGCCGATGTTGCAGATCGACGATGCCCTGGTCGATGCGCTGCACGATCGTGGCTTCACCATTGCGATAGAAAGCAATGGAACCTTGCCGGTCCATCCGGGAATCGACTGGGTCTGCATCAGCCCCAAGGCCGGCAGTGATGTCGTCCAGAAAAGTGGCGATGAGCTAAAGCTTGTATGGCCGCAGCCGGGCGCGGGCCATTCCGTGGAAGAGGTCGACGCCATGGAGCAATGGGCGTTCGGTCATCTGCTGGTCCAGCCGCTCGACGATGCGGCGGCGGCGGACAATGTCAAAGCCGCCATCGCCTTTGTGATGGAGCGCCCGCGCTGGCGGCTGACGCTCCAGTCCCACAAATATCTGGGTCTGCGTTGAGACCGTTTCGTCAGGGCCGTGCGTTCGTCCCGGCTTCCCATTGCTGCTGGCAGGCGGGCGTCAGCTTGCCCTTTTTCCAGCATTTGGCATCGAGCGAGGGCAGCGATAGCGAATAGCTGCGGCCCGGATCGCCATAATATTGATCGCTTGCCAGGATCAGGGATTTCTTGATGGATGGCAGGCCGCTGCGCGCCACTTCATGCAGCTTGCCGCGATCCGCGAAGATTGCCTGCCGCCCGACTTCACCGGCAGCCTGACAGAATCCGCGCTGCGCCTGAACCGTCGAATAACCGGAATAGATGCGGGTGCCATATTGGTCGGCGGCCGACTGGCCCGGCTTGCCCTTGCCCACGGTCCGCTGGAAATAGCCCAGCACCGTCGCCATCGCCGCGTCGAGTTCCGCGTCATGATGGGCGATCATCGCATTATAATTGCTGATCGCGAGGAGCGTCGGCTCGAACTGGCATTGCAGGGCGGCGACATTCAGCGCCGCGCGCAGATTCCACACCAGACCCGCGCGGATTTCCGCAGCCGTGGCGCCTGGCAGGCCCAAGGCGGTAGCGGCCTGATCGTCGGTCAGGGGCGGCGCGCTCAGGTCCGGGGGCGACCAGTAGAACTGGGCGGCGGCGGGCTGGACCGCCATGGCGGCGGCCATGGCGAGGCCTGAAAGCAGGTGGCGTGTGGCAAAGCGGAACGTCATCTAAAATCCTTCTCCGAAGAAGGGCGGAATATCACCCCGCATGGCACTGGTCACTAGCTTTGCGAGGTTCGCCTGCATCTTGTGTCCGTTTGCCACGCCCTTATTGGTCGGCGACCACTTCGGCGCCCTGATCGGCTGATTCGCCGATCTCTTCCTTTTTCCTGTCGGGCCTGGCCGTAGCGACGCTTTCATTGCTCGCATTTCCGGCCGGCATGACGGTGGCGGTGCCCTCGCTCTGGACGCCATCCAGATCGGTCATCGCGTCGGTCGCGGTGCCGTCGATCACTTCCATATCCTTCATCTGCACGGCGTTGCCGCCCTTATCCCCGCCGCCGCATCCTATGAGGGTGGCGCAGCCGCTCAAAAGGACGGCTTTAATGAGGATTTTTGCCGTGGCATGCATCCGGGTCTCCTTGTTCAATGGCTAAGCCCGGCAGCCCCCCGCCCGGCAAAGCGGCGACCCTAACGGCCCGTTCAATATTGCTCAACCCCCCGTGCCGCACCGGCCCAGATGACCGAGAAATGCAGGGAAATGAGCCCTTAGCGCAGCATCCAGTTCCGCCATTCCAGCCTTGCAGCCCAGCGCGGCCATGCTTGTGACCGGATATTCGCTGATCCCGCACGGCACGATGCCGCCAAAATGCGACAGGTCGGGATCGACGTTGATGGAAAAGCCATGGAGCGTGATCCAGCGGCGCACACGGATGCCCAGAGCGCCGATCTTTGCTTCCCGGCCGTGCTCATCGTTCGTCCAGATGCCGATGCGGCCTTCCGCCCGCCGCGCGGAGATACCCAGATCAGCGAGCGCCGCGATCATCCATCCTTCAAGATGATGGACGAAATTTCGCACGTCCCGCCCACGGTCGCGCAGGTCGATGTTGAGGTAGCCGATACGCTGGCCCGGCCCGTGATAGGTGTAGCGGCCTCCACGGCCCGCGACGTGAACGGGAAACCGCGGATCGATCAGTTCGGCCGGATCGGCGCTCGTTCCCGCCGTATAGAGCGGGGGATGTTGAAGCAGCCATATGCGCTCCTTCGCTTCCCCGGCGAAGATCGCGGCGGCACGCGCCTCCATGTCCGCCAAGGCTTCGGGATAATCCACCTGTGCGGTTTCGGCGCGCCATTCGACGCGGCCGGCTGCTTCGGACACGGACGGAAAAGGAGAGGGGGCGGTCATGGCGTTTCCTTGACTTGCGCGAAGCGAGCGATCAAGTCTCCAGCGCATTTTCGCGCAAGGGATGAAGGCATAAAGATATGGCGGCATTGTCGATCGGCAAGGCATGGGAAGACAGCCTGGCTTTCATCAAGCGCGAAGGGAGCCTGTTGTTTCCCGTCGCCCTGTTGTTCCTGTCTGTGCCGATGGCCATCCTGCAACTGATGATCCCGCCAGACTATATGCGGATGGCGCCGGGCCAGACGCTGGCTTCGCTGCCGCCGCTGCCCGGGACGGTGAAGATTGCGATGATCGTGGCTGGGATCGTCATGTTGATTGGATCGCTCGCGGTCTATGCGCTGGCGTTGCGACCGGGCATCAGCGTGGCGGAGGCGATCCGCCTCGCCATCAAGCGGCTGCCGGTGATATTGGGCGCGTCTGTGCTTGTCGGTATTGCGCTCATGTTCGTCCTGTTCGGCGCGGCGATGATCGGCGGTCTGCTGTCGGTCGCGATCGGCAAGGTGGGCGGGCTGATCCTTGCCGCCGCGCTGATGCTGGCGGCGATGCTCTATGTCAGCGCACGAATGTTGCCGCTCAGCGCCCTTGTCATCGATCATCGGCAGGGAGTGATGGCCGCGCTCAGGCAGACGCTGTCGTTGACGCGGGGGCAGGCCGGGCGACTGGGGGCCTTCATCCTCGTTTCGATGATGCTGATTCTGGTGGTCCAGATCGCCGTGCAGTCGATATTCGGCATCGTCGGCACGCTGATTCTGGGGCAGGAAGGCGGAAGATCGGTCAGCGACATCGCCGTCGCCCTCGCGGCGGGGGCTGCGAACGTCTATCTGATGGTGTTCACCGCGCGCATTTATCGCCAACTGGAGGGGGCATAAGCGCCCCTCCGCGTCAGTCCAGCAGCGGCACCTGCGGCGCTGCATCGCGAGGCAATATGCCGGCCAGGCGCGGATCGGCGAAAATCTCCACCTCCCGTGCGAAGGGGCGGAAGCCGTGTTTCTGGTAGAAGCCCAACGCCGCGGGGCTGTCGAGCGTGCAGGTGTGCACCCATAAACGCTCCACATCCTTGCGCCATGCCAGCGCCTTGGCCTGCATCATCAGCCATTGGCCAAATCCCTTGCCGTTGAGGCCGGGTATGAGGCCTAGAAAGGCGAGTTCGCAATCGGGCAGCGACCGAAAATCCAGTTCCAGCAGGCCCACTTCCACGCCGCGCGGGTCCGTCACCGCATAAATGGACACGGCCGGATCGTGGATGATGGCGGCCAGCGCGGCGTCATCCATCACCAGCCGCGAAAACCAGAGCCAGGGCGTGCCAATCCGGCGGAACAGCGTCCGATAGGCATCCAGTCCAGGCTCTTTCCACGGCGCCAGCCGCAGCGGAGCGGGCGGGATGGGGGCGGGCATTGGCCGTTCGCGCATTTCCAGATGGGTGACGATGGCCGCGACCTGTCCTTTCGCCACGGGCGTCAGGCTCATGAGCTTCAGCTCCAGCTTGCCATGGGCGGCAGGCTCATCAGAATCGCGTCGATGTTGCCGCCGGTCTTGAGGCCGAACAGCGTGCCGCGATCGTGGACGAGGTTGAATTCGGCATAGCGTCCCCGCCATTCCAGCATCGAGCGATATTCTTCTTCCGACCAGCTTTCGTGCATCCGCCGCCGCACGATGGGCGCGAAGGCTTCCAGAAAAGCCTCTCCCACAGAACGGGTGAAGGCGAAATTGGCATCGAAATCGCCCTCCAGATGATCGTAGAAGATACCGCCAACGCCCCGGTGCACGCCGCGATGCGGGATGAAAAAATAATCGTCCGCCCATGCCTTGAACCGTGGGTGATAGTCCGGGTCATGGGCGTCGCAGGCGGCCTTGAGCACATTATGGAAATGGGCCGTATCCTCCTCGCGCGGCAAGGGCGGGTTGAGGTCCGCGCCGCCGCCGAACCAGCTTTTGGCCGTCACCAGATAGCGCGTGTTCATATGAACGGCGGGCACATGCGGGCTGGCCATATGAGCAACCAGACTGATGCCCGTCGCGAAAAAGGCGGGATCGTCGTCTGCCCCATGGATCGTCTTTGCGAATTCGGGAGCAAAAGCGCCGCTGACAGTGGATACGTTGACGCCGACCTTCTCGAACACCTTGCCTTTCATCACGCCGCGCACGCCGCCGCCGCCCTCGCCCGCAACAAGGCCCGGTGCTTCGCGATCCCAAGGGGTGAAAACGAAGCGCGCATCGCTTCCCGCTTCCCGCTCGATGGCCTCGAACTGCTCGCAGATGCGGGTTCGCAGCGATTCGAACCAGTCGCGGGCGGATTGCTGTTTGGGATCGAGCGTCAATGTCATTGCGGAAACTTTCCAGTCTGGCGTAGGGCTTCGGCCACCGCGATGCCCGTCGAAACGGCGATGTTCAAGGATCGAAATCCCGGCGCCATCGGAATACGCACGCGAATATCGGCCATGTCGCGCACCGCAACCGGCACGCCCGCGCTTTCCGATCCCATCAGCAGGACGTCGCTCTCCTGAAAGGCGACGTCAGGCAGGCGTTGCGATGCGTGGCTGCTCATGAGGATCAGGCGGCGGCCTTCAGAGCGGCGCAGGGCGTCGAAGGCTTCGAAATTCGCATGGCGCGTGACCTCCGCCGCCGCGCCGTAATCCATCGCGGCGCGTTTCAGGCGAGAATCGGAAAAGGCGAATCCGGTCGGCATGATGATGTCCACTGGCACGGAAAAACAGGCGGCAAGCCGTAAAATGGCGCCGACATTTCCCGCAATCTCGGGCTGATAAAGGGCGATACGCATGCCGCGCGCATAAAGCAGCAGGGCAAATTGTCATAGCCATGTCCAAATTGCTGTTGGCAAAATGCGCTCCCTGAGGTTATCAGGCCCGCGAACACGCTAGGGGGAAAGCGGGGGCCGTCGCTTTATAGGCACCCAAATTCCTTGATAATCAGGGCCGGAGACGGCAATGCGGCGGGATCAGGGACGTTCTTGCAAGGGTTGAGGTGCATGGCGAGCGTTGAACATACGGACGGCGAAATACAAGCCGGCGGAGACGGAGTGCGCCGCCGCGATTTTATCAACATCGCCGCGGTGAGCTTTGCGGGGGTCGGCGCGGTTGTCGTCGTCCTGCCGCTGATCGATCAGATGAATCCCAGCGCCGACGTGCTCGCGCTGGCATCGACGGAAGTCGATCTTTCGGCGATTCAGCCGGGACAGGCGATCAAGACGACCTTCCGGTCGCAGCCCCTGTTCGTGCGTCAGTTGACGGACAAGGAAATAGCTGAAGCCGACAAGGTCGATATTTCCACCCTGCGCGATCCGCAGACGCTGGAAGAACGCACCGTCGACGGCAAGAAGCAGTGGCTTATCACCATGGGCGTGTGCACCCATCTGGGCTGTGTGCCGCTGGGCGCGGGCGAGGGTGAGAATCGCGGCGAATATGGCGGCTATTTCTGCCCCTGCCACGGTTCGTCCTATGACACCGCGGCCCGCATTCGTAAGGGCCCCGCGCCCAAGAACCTGGAAGTGCCGAAGTTCAGCTTCACTTCCGACACTGCCATTCTTGTAGGCTGAGGTAAGAAACGATGAGCTTTCCCTGGGCTGAGCATTACACTCCCAAGCATCCGCTGATGCAGTGGGTCGACGAGAAGCTGCCGCTTCCGCGCCTCGTCTACAACGCGGTGGGCGCCGGTTATCCGGTCCCGCGCAACCTCAACTATTTCTGGAACTTCGGTGTCCTCGCCGGCCTCGCGCTGGTGATTCAGATCGTCACCGGCGTTGTCATGGCCATGCACTATGGCGCGAACACGCTGGTCGCTTTCAGCACCGTCGAACAGACGATGCGTGACGTGAACGCGGGCTGGCTGATGCGCTATGCCCACGCGAACGGCGCGAGCTTCTTCTTCATCGTGGTCTATCTCCACATCTTCCGCGGCCTCTATTTCGGTTCCTACAAGGCGCCCCGCGAAATGGTGTGGCTGCTCGGCCTCGTCATCTTCCTGCTCATGATGGCGACCGCTTTCATGGGCTATGTGCTTCCCTGGGGGCAGATGAGCTATTGGGGCGCGAAGGTCATCACTGGCCTGTTCGGTGCGATCCCCGTCGTGGGCGAGCCGATCCAGACCTGGCTGCTGGGTGGTTTTGCGCCCGGTAACGCGTCGCTCAACCGCTTCTTCTCGCTGCACTTCCTGCTGCCCTTCGTGATCGCGGCGGTCGTGATCCTGCATATCTGGGCGCTGCACATTCCGGGTTCCTCGAATCCGACCGGCGTGGAAGTGAAGGGGCCGCAGGACACCGTTCCTTTCCACCCCTATTATACGGCGAAGGACGGTTTCGGGGCGGGCGTGTTCCTGATCCTTTTCGCGGTCCTGCTGTTCTATGCGCCGAACTATCTCGGCCACCCGGACAATTATATCGAAGCAAACCCGCTTTCGACGCCCGCGCATATCGTGCCGGAATGGTATTTCTGGCCCTTCTATGCGATCCTGCGCGCCTTCACCGTGGACTTCTTCTTCATTCCGGCGAAGCTGCTGGGTGTGCTCGCGATGTTCGCGTCGATCCTGCTGCTGTTCTTCCTGCCCTGGCTGGATACCTCGCCGGTGCGTTCGGGCAGCTATCGTCCGACCTTCAAGAAGTTCTTCTGGATACTCGTCATCGACGTGCTGATCCTGGGCTATTGCGGCGGTGCTCCGGCGGCGGAACCCTATGTGATGATCTCTCAGGTCGCGGCGGCTTATTATTTCGCCCACTTCCTGATCATCCTTCCGCTGATCTCGCGCTTTGAAAAGCCGCTGCCGCTGCCGAACTCGATCACCGAGGCGGTCCTTGCGAAATATGGCCATGCCGACGGCGAAACCGCCGCGGTCCCGGCCGAATAAGGGGTAGATACAACCATGGTTCGCATCGGCGCATTTCTCGTCGGCCTCTTTTTCGCTGGCTGGCTGCTGATCTCTTTTCTGGTGGGCGCGGTGGCCTTTGTCACCGACCCGCCGGCCAAGACGGTGGAGCATGAATTCCACCGGGATCCCAAGCATGTGTCTTTTTCGTTCGACGGGCCTTTCGGCAAGTACGACCAGGCGCAGCTTCAGCGTGGTTTCCAGGTCTTCAAGGAAGTCTGCTCGGCCTGCCACAGCCTGCACTATGTCGCTTTCCGCGATCTGAAGGGCATTGGCTATAACGAGGCGGAGATCAAGGCGATCGCCAAGCAGTGGGCGATCAAGACCCCCGACGTCGATCCCAAGACGGGTGAAATGTCGACCCGCGATCCGATCCCGGCGGATTATTTCCCCAAGCCCTTCGCGAATAATGTCGCAGCGGCCGCGGCGAACAACAATGCGATCCCGCCGGATCTGTCGCTGATGACCAAGGCCCGCCATCATGGTTCCGCCTATGTTTATTCGCTGCTGACGGGTTTCCAGTCGCAACCGGCCGAACTGCTCAAGGAGTTCCCGGATGCCAAGACGCCGGAAGGGCTGCATTACAACCCCTATTTCGCCAACCTGAACCTTGCCATGGCGCCGCCGCTGACGGCTGAGGGCCAGGTAACCTATGGCGACGGCACCAAGTCGACGGTGGACCAGATGTCGCAGGACGTTGCGGCTTTCCTGAGCTGGACGGCGGAACCGAAGCTGGAAAACCGCCGCCGCGCCGGCCTGGCGACGATCATCTTCCTGCTGATCGCCACCGGCCTTGCCTATATGTCCTATCAGAACATCTGGGCGGACAAGAAGAAGGCGGCCTGATGGCGGAACGCCAGGGCGTTTGAATGTTCAGGGGCGCGGTCCGCAGGGGCCGCGCCCTTTTTCATGTGAGGAACAGATGAGCATCGACAGCCTGACCGCCCTGGTTCGCACCATTGCGGATTTCCCCAAGCCTGGCATCCAGTTCCGCGACATCACCACCCTGCTGGCGGACGGAGCGGGTTTTCGGGAACTGGTCGATCATATGGCGCGGATTGTGGAACCGCTCGACCCGGATCTGGTGGTTGGGGTGGAAGCGCGTGGCTTCATTCTCGCGGCGGCGCTGGCTCACGCGCTGGGCAAGGGATTCGTGCCCGTGCGTAAGGCGGGAAAGCTGCCGGGACGCACGGTCGGCATCGATTATGTGCTTGAATATGGCGCCGATCGACTGGAATTGCATGAAGGACAGGTGCCGCGGGGCGCGCGCGTATTGTTGGTCGACGACCTGATCGCGACCGGTGGGACGGCTCAGGCAGCGGCGCAACTGCTCCGGGAACAGGGCGCAAACGTGCTGATGGCCATCTTCGCCATCGATCTTCCCGATCTGGGCGGCAGGCTGGCGTTGGAGGCAGATGGCGTCGCCACGGCGGCCATCATGGCTTTCGCGGGCCACTAAGCGTCTCGCCCAGCAGATCGACTGCTTCGGCAAGACGTTCGTCCAACAGGGAAAGCAACTGCGTCCAGCCCGATATGCCGCTGAGTTCTCCCGGGCCATCGGAAATGCCGCGCAGTCCCATCAAGGGCACCTCAAAACGCTGACAGGCCCGGGCGATCGCAAAGGTTTCCATGTCGACCATGTCCGCGTCGATCGCGGCATAGCCCTCCCCACCCACGATATTGGCTCCCGTGGAAAGGCGCGCAGTTTGCAAGGACAAAGGGGTCGTCAACGGCATGTCGACCGGATGATCGAGAAAAGGCGTCACGCCCCTGGCAATGCCGATGCGCGACGCATCCATGTCGCGCCACGAAACGCTGAGAACCTGATAGACTTCACCCAGCCGGCAAATCCGCGATCCCGCTGACCCCAGCGATATGACGAGGTCCGGCAGGGCGTGCCGTTGATCGAGCGTATGAAGGGCAATGCCGGTTGCCATCGCGGCCTCCACCGGACCAACGCCGGTCATCAGCGGCGTGAAGCGGCGGCGCAGATGAGAGCCATATTCCTGCTCTGCCGCCATCACGAACAGCACGCGCCGATTCGCGATCGTCTCACAACATGGCATCACAGATTCTCCGCTTCGGCCGAGAAGTAGGAACCGCTTTCATGACGATGCGCCACCTGGTTTTGCTCCAGGCAGCGCATCGTCATGCCGGCATATGATTTTAAGGGATGAGTCTCCGAATGATTTCTTCCGCGGCCTCTTCCGCGGTCATGCTGGTGGTGTCGACGTGGATTTCGGGGTTGGCAGGCGGCTCATAGGGGCTGTCGATGCCGGTGAAGTTCTTGAGCTGGCCTGACCGCGCCTTCTTGTAGAGGCCCTTGACGTCGCGCTTCTCTGCTTCCGCCAGCGGCGTGTCGATGTGGACTTCGACAAATTCGCCGGGCTGCATCATCTGGCGCACCATGTCGCGCTCGGCGCGGAAGGGCGAGATGAAGGCGGTGATGACGATGAGGCCCGCGTCCGTCATCAGTTTCGCGACCTCGCCCACGCGGCGGATATTTTCCACCCGGTCGGCGTCGGTGAAACCCAGATCCTTGTTGAGGCCGTGACGCACATTGTCACCGTCCAGCAGGAAGGTGTGGCGATTCATCCGCGCCAGCTTCTTTTCCACCAGATTGGCGATGGTCGATTTGCCCGCGCCCGACAGACCCGTTAGCCACAGCACAGCGGGCTTCTGGTTCTTGACCTGGGCATGATGCTCGCGGGTCACGTCCGTCGCCTGCCAATGGACATTGTCCGCGCGGCGCAGCGAGAAGTGGATCATGCCAGCCGCCACGGTGGCGTTGGTCATCTTGTCAATCAGGATGAACCCGCCCAGATCGCGGTTCTGCGTATAGGGTTCGAACGGAATGGGGCGGTCGGTCGACAGATTGGCGACACCGATGGCATTAAGGTCCAGCGTCTTGGCCGCCAGATGCTCCATCGTGTTGACGTTGACCTGATATTTGGGCTGCTGAATGGTCGCGGTGACAGTCTGCGTGCCGATTTTCAACCAATAGGGACGGCTGGGCAGCAGTTCATTCTCATCCATCCAGACGACGGTCGCCTCGAACTGGTCGGCGGTCTGCACCGGATCATCGGCAATGGCAATCACGTCTCCGCGCGAACAGTCGATTTCATCGGCAAAGCAGAGCGTCACCGACTGGCCCGCCACCGCTTGCTCCAGATCGCCGTCCAGCGTCACGATTCGCGTGACCGTGCTGGTCTTGCCCGAAGGCAGAACGCGGACGGCATCGCCCGGCCGGATCGTCCCGGCGGAGATGAGGCCGGAGAAACCCCGGAAGTCGAGATTGGGTCGGTTCACCCATTGCACCGCCATGCGGAAGGGCTTGGCAGTATCGGCGGTGGCGTCGACTTCCACCGTCTCCAGATGCTCCATCAGTGCAGGGCCGGTATACCAGGGCGTGTTGGCGCTGGGACCGGTGATATTGTCGCCCTTGAAGCCCGAGATCGGCATGGCGACGAAATTGTCGATGCCGATCGATTGCGCGAACTCCGCATAATCCTTCACGATGGCGTCGAACACGGCCTGGTCGTAATCGACCAGATCCATCTTGTTGACTGCCAGCACGATGTTGCGGATGCCGATCAGGTGGGCAAGGTAGCTGTGCCGCCGGGTCTGCACCAGCACGCCCTTGCGCGCGTCGATCAGGATGACGGCAAGGTCGGCGGTCGATGCCCCTGTCACCATGTTGCGCGTATATTGTTCGTGGCCGGGCGTGTCCGCGACGATGAACTTGCGCTTTTCCGTCGCGAAGAAGCGATAGGCGACGTCGATGGTGATGCCTTGTTCCCGCTCCGCGGCGAGGCCGTCGACCAGCAACGCGAAGTCGATTTCCTGCCCCTGTGTGCCGACGCGTTTGCTGTCGGCTTCCAGCGCGGCGAGCTGATCCTCGAAGATCATCTTCGAATCGTAGAGCAGCCGCCCGATCAGGGTCGATTTGCCGTCATCCACCGACCCGCAGGTGATGAAGCGCAGCATCGTCTTGTGCTGATGCACGTCCAGATATTTGTCGATATCCTCGGCGATCAGGGCGTCGGTGCGGTAAATGGGGTCTGCAACGGTGTCGGTCATGATGTCTGTCCCGTCAGCCGGACCAAGGCCGGCATCTCGTTGGTTTTGGGGTAGGGGTGCGGCTTGGGCTATCCGATTCCGGCCAGCGCCGGGATCAGGCGAACGGGGTTCGCGTCAGAAATACCCTTCCTGCTTCTTCTTCTCCATGGAAGCGTCACCGCCATCCTTGTCGATGACGCGGCCCTGCCGTTCGCTGGTGGTGGTGAGCAGCATTTCCTGGATGATTTCCGGAAGCGTCGCCGCTTCGCTTTCCACAGCGCCAGTCAGCGGGTAGCAGCCCAGCGTACGAAAGCGGATCGAGCGCATCACCGGTTCTTCGCCCTGCCGGAGCGGGAATCGGTCGTCATCCACCATGATGAGCATGCCGTCGCGTTCCACGGTCGGGCGCGGCGCGGAGAAATAGAGCGGCACGATCTCGATATTGTTGAGGTGGATATATTGCCAGATATCCAGTTCGGTCCAGTTGGAGATCGGGAACACCCGCATCGATTCGCCCTTGCTCTTGCGGGCGTTGTAGAGATGCCAGAGTTCCGGGCGCTGAGCCTTGGGATCCCAGCGGTGGCTGGCGGTGCGGAAGGAGAAGATGCGTTCCTTCGCCCGGCTCTTCTCCTCGTCGCGTCGCGCGCCGCCAAAAGCCGCGTCGAAGCCATAAAGGTCAAGCGCCTGCTTCAGCCCTTCGGTCTTCCACATGTCGGTATGCAGCGGGCCATGGTCGAACGGGTTGATCCCGCGCTCCTTCGCCTCCGGATTATGATAGACGAGCAGTTCCATGCCCGCATCTTTCGCGGCCTTGTCGCGCAAATCGTACATCGCCCGGAACTTCCAGGTCGTGTCGACATGCAGCAGCGGAAAGGGCGGGGGCGAAGGGTAAAAAGCCTTCTTCGCCAGATGCAGCATCACTGCGCTGTCCTTGCCCACAGAATAGAGCATCACGGGGCGTTCGGCTTCTGCCACCACCTCCCGCAATATATGTATGCTCTCTGCCTCCAGGCGTTCCAAATGTGTCAGGCGAGTGGCGTCCAGTTGTCCGGTAGCTGTCGTCATGGGGCCGGCATCTTTCCTTCAAGATAAGGTGACGCTTGACATAAACGTCCGTGATGCGAACACACCTCCCATATGGGAGGTATTTTCCGTGGTTCTGACGCGGACGGATGAAAATGAGCTTCTGACGGCGCTTTACGGTGGTGTTTTGGGGGAGGAGCCATGGCGGCTTTTCTTGCTTCGCCTGCTCGCGCGTGCTGAGGCGGACGTCGCCCAACTCATGCTGCGCCCAGTTGGTGGAGAGGCTTGGATGCTCGCGGCGCAAATGCGTGACCGGCATGTGTCGCCGGGATTCGTGCCGCCCGAGCCGCCCTGGGATCGGATGCGGCCGGGGCGCGTCTATTCGGGCACGGAACTGGAAGATGCCCATTCCCCTGCAGCACGGCATATGCGGCTCGGGCTGACGGATGTGGGCGACCTGTGTCTTTCCGTCTTTCGCGAGGACGGTGATTTCAGCGCGAGCGATTCGGCACTGCTGGCGAGCCTTGCCCCCCATCTTGCCATCGCCGGGAGGACATGGGGCCGGCTGGAACGGGAAGGCGGCCACATCGCCGTGACCGAAGGGGAATTGGCGCTGCTTGGCGGTGGCTGGATTTTGGTCGATGCACAGGCGCATCTGCTGGATTGCGACAGCGAGACCGCGATGCTGATCGCCCAGGGAAAAATCATGGGCCGGGCGCCGGACGGGCGGTTGCGCCTGCTTCTTCCTGAAGCGGCCAAGCTGCTGGAGCAGGCGATAGGGAATGCCGGGCCGGTTTCGCATCGCGCCGAATGGTTGTGGCATGATCCGCCCATGCAGATGCTGGTGATGCCGCCGCCCGATGGCGTGGAACGGGCTTTCGCAACCGTCCGCTGCCTCATCCGCATTCGCGCTCTGCCGCATGGGGAAGGAAGAGGCGTGAGCGCGTCGATCCTTTCCGATCTGTTTTCCTTGACGCCCAGCGAGGCAAGGTTCGCCGCGCGGATGGCGGACAGCGCAAGCATAGCGGAGGTCGCCAGGCTTCTGGGCCTCACGATCGAAACGGCCCGCAACTATTCCAAACGCATCTACGGCAAGATGGACGTGCGTGGACAGGCGGACCTGATCCGCCTTCTTTCGAGCAGCATCATGGAGAAAGCGGCGACTTCAGAACTATCGGAAGGCCCGCAGTGACGAGCGCGACCTCATCGCAGAGGCGCGCCAACTTCTGATTGAGCCATCCCGCTTCATCCCGGAACCGCCGAGCGAGCGCATTATCGGGGACGATGCCAAGACCCACTTCATTGGCGACCAGCACGACGGGTAGGGGCGAGGCGATGATAGCCTCTTCCAGCGCCGCGCTGGCGCTCCTTATGTCTTTTCCCGCCAGCAGCAGATTGGAAAGCCAGAGGGTCAG
Source organism: Sphingobium baderi (assembly GCF_001456115.1). Taxonomy (NCBI): domain Bacteria; kingdom Pseudomonadati; phylum Pseudomonadota; class Alphaproteobacteria; order Sphingomonadales; family Sphingobiaceae; genus Sphingobium; species Sphingobium wenxiniae. The sequence goes on from NZ_CP013264.1 coordinate 1,374,159, forward strand.
GCAATCGACGAGCACGGCGTCCGCCTTGCGCGCGGCGGCGGCAATGGCGCTTGCCAGATCGACCGGCGCTTCGATGGTGATCCAGCGACTGTCCCGGTCGGCGCGGTGGCGTGCGATGCGCTCCTCCATTTCCGCGTCATGGGCCTGCGCCGTCGCGATGAAGGCAAATGTGCCGCCCATCCGCTCCATCCGCGCCTGCGCGTAGCGACTTTTCCCCGACCGGGCGCCGCCCAGCACCAGCAGGCTGCGTGCGGCGGAGGCTATGCCGTTCACAATGCGCCTGACACGGAGGCTTCGGCGAAGGTAGCCATTTCGTTATGCGTCGCCAGCGCGCATCGCACGATCTGCGCCGCGACCGCCGCGCCCGATCCTTCCCCCAACCGCATGTCGAGGTGGAGCAGGGGGCGAAGGCGCAGATGTTCCAGCAGGCGGGCATGGCCCCCTTCCGCCGAGCAATGCGCGGCCAGGCAATGATCGGTGAAGGCAGGCGCCGTCGCCGCAAGCGGCGCGATGGCGGCGCAGCAGATAAAGCCGTCCAGCAACACCGGAACACCCTCCATGCGGGCCGCCAATATCGCCCCGGCGATGGCCGCGATTTCCCGCCCGCCCAGGCGTCGCAGCATTTCGAAAGGCCCGTCGCAAGCTGCGCCGTGGAGAGCAAGGGCACGGGTGACGGCCTGCTCCTTACGGGCGATCCCGGCATCGTTGACGCCCGAGCCGCGTCCGACCCAATCGCTTGCCCTGCCACCGAAAGCCTGCGCGCACAGCGCCGTTGCCGGGGTCGTATTGCCGATCCCCATTTCGCCGACGAACAAGAGGTCGATGTTGGCGCGCACCACCGCCGCTCCGGCGTTCAACGCCTCAAGGCACTCGGCCTCGCTCATCGCCGCTTCGATGCTGATGTCGCCGGTGGGGCGGTCCAGATCCAGCGGCACCACGCAAAGCGCGGCTCCGCAGGCACGCGCCAGCGCATTGATGGCCGCGCCGCCTGCATGAAAATTGGCGACCATCTGCGCCGTGACGGCGGGCGGAAAAGCGCTGACCCCTTGCGCCGCCACGCCGTGATTGCCCGCGAAGACGGCTGCCCGAATGGTATCGATTCGAGGTCGGGCCGTGCGCTGCCATCCGGCCATGAACAGCGCGATGTCCTCCAGCCGTCCTAGCGATCCGGGCGGTTTGGTAAGCTGGCCCTGCCGCGCCGCCGCCGCTTCGATCGCCAGATGATCGGGTGAAGGCAGTGTGTGGAGCGCGGCTTCGAACGCGGCCCGTTCAGGAAAATGGATCATGAGCAGACAAATCCTTCCGGCGGCATACGAGTAATGAAATGGCCCTTCACGCCTTCGGGCCAGTCGGCATAGCGCACGACGCCTTCCGCGCTTTGGGCGTGAAGCGCCGCATAGGTGAGGATCGCCCGTGCCGCCGTTTCATCCGCCGCGAAGTCGCCCAGCACATAGCCGACCTTGCCCGGCGCGCGGATATGGACGGCGCAGTGGCGCTGGCAGGCGAAGAGGCAGGGCATTTCCTGCACCGCGACCCCGGCGAGGGCAGGCTCCTTTTCCTGCACGCGCCGTAATGCGTCGAAGAGCAGCGCGCCGCCGCGCCGCCCGTCTTCATCCTCGCGCCGGTCGGGCGAGAGGCGGCAGGTGCTGCATACGACCACGGCCGCGCCCGTTTCGACCGGTTGTAGCATCAGAAGCGGCTCCGGATGCCGGCATAGAAACTGCGGCCCAGGCTGCCATAGCCGCTTGCCGTTTCATAATGCTTGTCCGACAGATTCTCGACCCGGCCATAGAGCGCCAAGCCCGGCAGCACCTGCCAGTCGGCGCGCAGATCGGTCAGCCAGTAATCGTCCAGCTTGAATGTGCCCGTAGCCCGATCATAAGTCTCACCCGAATAGCGGACCGCCACGCTGGCCTTCAGATTGAAGGGGAAGCGATAGCCTAGCTCGCCATTCGCCATATGCCGGGGAACACGCTGAAGCTGGCGGCCATAGGTGCTGCCGATCGTCCGGTCCTCGGCCTTGATCCAGCTATAATTGGTGTTCGCGAACAGGCCCCGCCATTCCAGCGAGCCGGACAGTTCGATCCCCTTGGCGTGGCTCTTCTTCACATTGGCATAATAGCCGAAGCGTTCGACCGTCGTGCCGGGAATATAGCAATTGGAGGGCACGTCGCTCGGGCAGTAAGAGAAGTCGATCAGATTGTCGGTATCGCGCTCGAACCAGGTGGCGGACAGACGCGCAATCTTACCCATCGCCTGTTCAAATCCGACTTCCCAGCCCTTCGCCTTTTCGGGGCGCAGACCGGCCGATCCATAGTCGCTGAAAAGCTGATAGAGCGAAGGAGCCTTGAACCCTTCGTCATAGCTGGCCCGCAGCACGGTATTTCCTTCATGTAGGGACCAGACCGCCCCGCCGTTGAAAACCGTGTTGTTGCCGAAACGGCTGTTATGGTCCCGGCGCACGCCTCCGTTCAGCGTTACGCCCGCAATGGGCGTGAGGCGGATTTCGCCATAGAGGCTGTTGGTATCGGTGCGGTAAGGCGTCAGCACATAGGGCGCGGCGCTGTCATTCGGGGAAGCGGTGGTCATCCGCTGTTCGTCCCGTTCCGCGCCGAAGACGATCTGGACCATGTCGGACGGCTTCAAAGTGCCCTGATATTCATAGCGGCGCACGCGACCATGCGCGTCGAAATTCATGGGCCGTATTGCGCGGGCGGGATTGAAATTCTCGCGATCCGTTTCGCTTTGCAGAATGGCGAGGCGGTTGGTGAAGCGTCCATCGAGCAGCACCGCATTCAATCCCGCATAAAGCGTCCATTCCTCCGTTGCGCCATATTCAGGCGTGTCGCCCGCGAAGCCGTCGAAATCATTGCGCCCTTTCGCCCAATAGCCGCGCAAGTCCACCGAGATTTCGGATGACAGCCGCACGGTGGCCGTGCCGCTTGCCGCGCGGCGGCGATAGCCGTCATCCTCGGTGCCGCTGGACCGGGCGGATATGCCGTCGGTGGAGAAAGTCGATCCCGACACGCGCCAGTCGATCAGGTCGCTGGTGCCGCCCACTGCCGCGCGGGTATTCATCGTGTCGCGCGATCCGCCTTCGAAGGAAAAGCTGCCCTCCAGCGCCTTGGTGGCGCGCGCCGTCTGGACATTGACCACGCCGCCGATGGCGTCGCTGCCCCACAGGATCGATTGCGGCCCGCGCAATATCTCGATCCGGGCGATGTCGTCGGCAAACAGGTTCGAAAAGCCATAGCCGCCAGCCGTGGACGAAGGGTCGGAAATCCGCATCCCGTCGATCACCATCACGCTCTGGCCCGCATCCGCGCCCCGGATACGGATCGA
>NZ_CP013265.1 GCF_001456115.1 Sphingobium baderi
CCGGGACCACGGTCCTGCTACCGGGACCACGGTCCTGCTACCGGGACCACGGTCCTGCTACCGGGACCACGGTCCTGCTACCGGGACCACGGTCCTACCACCGGGACCACCGTCCTGAATGGGGGACAACGCACCTTCGAAGGGTTTCAGCGTCGCATAAGTGCTTCACTGTTGAGCATAATCTCCACAACCCACATGGATCGTTGGAAATTCTGCAATCTATCATATCGTACAAGATTGGGGAGCAGCGGGATGGCTGATTCGTGTGGGGGTCGGTAAGTAAATATGTCAGATGATCAAAACACATATCGAATGGATGTGTCAGAATACTACTTCCGCCTAACTACGGAGTGCATTCGCCTGCATTCTAACAGTTGCCGCAAGCATTCATCATTTGGCGATATGATAAATGATCGCGCGGAACTTGCTGATTCTGTGACGAAACGGCGGGCGCCTCAGCACATAATTAAGCATCTTCAAATGATCCCTAGTAAGGGCGGGATTCCCCTTGAGGTTGAAATTCTGGAATCAAGTTCAGGAAAAATAAATAGGTCAACGAAGGTCATTGAGGATGCCATTGGAAGTTCTATTGAATTTGCGGACGCTCTTTCGGTAATCATGTTTGACTTCATGGTTGAGGCCAACAGGACAGAAGTTCTATTAAAGATTGGTCTTACATCAGAAGAAGCCGGAGAATATCGCAAATTACTCAAGCACGGGGCGCCCGGAGTAAAATCAATTAACTGACGGAATATAATTATTTCCCTGATATTGCGCCTTCGCTCTTGCGAGGGGTTTGCAACGGCCAGTCCTTTCGGTATCCCTTAGCAGGCATTACCGGAGGATTGGCGATGGGGGCACCAAGTTTTGAGACGGACCAGCTCACTGAAAGCCAGGTCCAATCATTTGGTTTCGTTGACTATGTCTTGTGCCGAATGAAGCAGGACGGGCTACAGTACCGCGATCTGGCACTTAAAATCGGCTTATCAAAAACCCGAACCCATAACGTGTTCCACCCGGAACCCAGCAAGCGTCGGCCCTTGTATGTGCATGAGTTCCGAGCAGTAGCAGCTGCACTGGACCTCTCACCACTCGAAGCCGCACTTGTCAGCGACCTTTATAGCGGGGCGGGCGACGCCAACGAAGGCGTTGAATCCCAGATCAAACTCTACTCAGGTGTCCTCAATCGCCTCCACGGCCATATGAAAGAGGTGGTCGAACGGCTTGGCGGCCTGGATTGGGATGATATTCGCCCCTCGCACGGCGAATGGATCATCGACCTGATTATCAGTGAGATCGAGTCAGCCTACGCAGACTTCGCGGTTCGCAAGGAAGTCCGTCTCAGAGACCGGGAAACCTTCTAACCAACCGAGGCCGATGGATGCAGCATCGACAGGCTGGAGGGTTTTCCGTGTCAAAGCACGAATCCTGAGTGATGATGTCGTGTGAGGTGTCCCTGACCATCCCTGGTTGTCCTCACACAACAAATGTTCGTGCTTTGACACGGAAAACTAAGGTGCGGAACAAAGCGAGATAGACATCGCCCTAGGCGCGAACCATGGTTCGATCGCTAACCGCTCAAGGCAATAGGTATGGAAATCCAGCAACGCGACCTCTTCGAACTCGACAGTCCGCTCTATGCGGACGTGCATGGCGAGCGGACCGTTGCGGAATTTCCCTTTTTCGCCCTCTCCAAACGGCCTCAAATGACCCCCATGGTCTTTGAAAATGGCTCTGCTCGGATAGAGATAAACCCCAGCAAAACCGGGGTTGCGACGATATACGACAAGGAAATCCTTCTATATATTGCCAGCCTCATGGCGGAACGCATGGAACGCGGCGAAAAAGTTGACCGCGTGATGAGTTTCACTGCGAATGATCTATTCCGCGTGACTAGCACAAACCCGTCCGCGCGCTCCTATGACATGCTCAAAGCCTCGCTGGCACGTCTTCAGGGCACCCAGATCATCACGAATATCGAAACCGGCGGGGAAGGTTCGGACAGCGCGTTCTCGTGGCTGCTGAAGGCCGATATAAAGTACATCAAGGCAAGCAACGGCGATCGCAGGGTCAAGAAAATCGAAGTGATGGTATGCGATTGGCTATATCGTGCCATCCTACAGGACAAGCGAATTGCCGCTTACCATTTGGGATTTTTCAAACTCGGCCCGATTGAACGGCGATTGTATGAGTTAGCCAAATTCAACTGCGTTGACGAAACGGGCTTTGAAATTGACATGGAAACTCTTGCTGAAAGAGTAGGATGCGCAACTGATAAGCGGGGACTTGAGCACTTCAAAAGGCAACTACGCGTCGTAGCTGAAGACCAGACTCTGCCGGAATATGAGGTTCGCCTAGCCGAAGAGAAAATACCGTCGGCTCGTGGTGGGCGACCAAAGATAAAGACGATCGTGTTGTTCTCGTCCATCCCAATCCCGCAATTGGACAATCAGACACTTCCATTGTTCGATTGATGCATGAGTATTGCAGCACAAGTCATACCTGATCTCTGCTTACTGCTTGAGGCACGAATACAGAACCCCATCAGAGGTTTTCCGTGTCAAAGCACGAATCGTCCGTCCCCCTGCAGCCGTCGACGAGATCCTCCCTCTCAGCAGGGTTTTCCGTGTCAAAGCACGAACTCTTCTTTGGGACCGGGGCGACCGGACTTGGCCTACGCTCGCCATCAGGTAGTTTTCCGTGTCAAAACACGAATTGTTCTGCGGAACGGGTGCAAGCGGACTCTGCCTACGATCATCGCAAGCACACTTTTCCGTGTCAAAGCACGAAAGAAAAATGAGTTTTCCGTGTCAAAGCACGAGTCAAACCGCTTTGGCTTCGACAGCGATGCAGCCATTCAATGAGAACCGATTCAATTGTCCTACGCGCATGCATCAGCTCTCGATCGCATGCTTACACTACAGCGAGGCAATGCCGCATCGGTGGTGAATTGTTTCTGAAGCAGGAGTTTTGGCTGTGACCAAATAAAGGAAAACCCGGCGCTAAGGCCGGGCATCCCATTTTCAGCGATCGAATTTCGATCGGGTATGTCAGCGGCGCCAACCGCTAACGGTCTACCAATACAAGACCCGACATAACCGATCCCGGTCCCCGATGCAAGGATGCGCGTTCTGCGCCACGGAACCTCTTTGCCTGGTCCAGCCTCCATCAAGGAGGATGACGATGGGGATCTATGCAGTCGGTGATACGGCACAAAGTGTGCTGTCCGGTGTCCCTGTGAATACGAAGAAGTCCCGTTCCGGCGCGAAGCATCGCACCGGCGCGCCTGTAAGGGCGGGCAGCCTCGAGGCGAACACTTTCGAAGAAACATTCTTTCAGGTGCCGAGCAAGGGTGAGCCTGATCGCATGCTGGCCACGGCCAGGTATGCACTCGATGCCGGCAGGAAGCTGTTGCGCGAGTACAAGGCGGGCCTACGCAGCCTCACTGCATCTGAACGGCTGCTCACGACCCTGACGGCCTCGGCTGTGCGCATCTACGAAGAGCTGACCAAGCTGGCGCGCCTGTGCGCCGGGAAGGTTTACCCCAGTTACGACCATCTTGTTGAGGCAACGGGTCTTGGCCGTTCGACTGTCAGGCGCGCTCTCGCCGTGCTGGAAGTCATCGGCTTCATCATCCGGCAGCGCCGGTTCAAACGGGTTGAAGCCGATGGTCCTGGACCTCGTTTCAAGCAGACTTCCAACGTCTACCGCATTCTAACGCCCAAGAGTGTGCATCGATATACGCCTCGCTGGATGCGCTCTGCACCACCCCCCGCCGACGATGACTGGCGCCGTTCGGATGAAGCCGAGCAGGTCAGCGCGATGGTTGCGTCCCTTTCATGCAAGGAATTTGCAAAGATGTCCGTGGGCGGCGTGCTCGGCGGCGTCCTTGCCCAGCTTGGCGCTGCAATGGACAATAAGGAAAACCGTGAACGCCAAGCATCAGCGAGGGCAAAGGTGGCCCTTTCATGTGCTTCATAGCGCGAGGTTCATTATGGTTCTCAACCGCAATGATATTATATTTATATAATGGAAAAAGGAGTTGGCCTAAGTCGGCCAACGCACCGATCTGACGATCCAAAGCCGCATAAACAGCTCACTCAAAAAACCCACTCACTAAACCGCGCCCTCAGGAGTGTCGGCTACGCCGCCACGTGCTCCCAGGGGGAGCATGCGACTTCTTCCGCCCTCTTTTCATGCCCTAGCGCTAAACGAAGGGTTGGAACGGCGCGAAATTCAAAGGGATCAGAATGACGATACCGCGACAGTGCGGCCTTTGGGCTCAGGCACGAAACGGGCCCGTTGCTGTACCGCGCCATATCCACGCAGCCGCGACCAATTATCGAGGATAGTCGCGACGTAACCCTGCGTTTCCCTGATCCGCGGAACAGCCCCGCCCTTAACCCGGCCCGGCCCGGCGTTATAGGCCGCCAGGGCCAGATGCACCTGACCAAACGTGTCGAGCTGGGTCCGCAGATAACGGGCGCCGCCGCGCAGATTCTGGACGGGATCATAGGGGTTAATCCCAAGCTGGGCCGCAGTCCCCGGCATCAGTTGCGCCAGGCCGTAGGCTTTCATCTTCGAGATCGCTGCCGGATTATACCGGCTCTCCTGAATGATCATCGCGTCAAACAGCCCGGTCGGAATGCCGTGTTCGCAGGCGATTGCACTCATCATTCCATAATAGGCAGCGCGGCGCGCCTCGGCATCCGGCTTCAGAAAGCCCGCCGGACGATAGGGAATGGAGGCGCATCCCGGCGTGTAAGGCACTGCAGCAAGCGCGGGATATTGCCCTTTCATCCATCCTGGCACCGCGATCGAGGAAACCGGTGCAACCCCGGCCGCCGCCACATCATACGAGGCTGCAACCTCGCTCTGGCCCTCTGCCGACGCAGCAAACTCCTGCCCCATCTGATACTCGACATAGCGGCGCGACAGGTCATGCACCCGAAAGGCTTCGGGAATCCCCGCATCCGGTGCAGCAACCGGCATCGCCGGCGTACCGTCCGCTGCCGGAGCCGGTTGTCCCATGACGACAAGTTCCACCTTTCGCGTCTTTTTTACTTCAGACGCGCTTACACTATTGGGAACGAAGCACAGTAACGCGATCAATCCCGATGCTCGATAGACACGCATATAAACCCTCCAAAGCCTTGGTAAGAGAATTGGAGTTCACCGCCTTTGCCCTTGTCAACGCCGACAAGCTCACGAACAATTTCTTTGAAAAAGGCTTTGGAGGGCTTCCAGCATGTGGCTCGTACCCCGCGACACCAACGGCAAAGGCTCAAATCGCATCCCGTTGCCCCCCGAGCTGCGCGCAGCGCTGATCCGCTGGTACGTTGGCAAGGGCACCGTCCACGACGAAAAGGCCGGCATCACCCTCGTTCAGCAGGCGCGCATCGGCCACAAATGGATCGCCTGCGACTGCCTCGGCGCCGACAAGGCCCCCGCCATCCTAACCCCGGCATTCCTCTCCGAGGCGGAAACCTACTATCTACGCCGGCTCACCAGCTCGAAACGCCCCGAACATCTGCCCGACTGCCCGTTCTTCCGCGACCAAGTGACGATCCGCATCAGCGAGGTACGCTCGCGATCGACGCCGCTCGAGCCACCCTCAGGCTTCTTCGAGGTGCTTAAACCCGCGCCGGAGAAACTCGCGCAGCGTCCCGAGGACGACTCCAACGACGATCGCACCCGGCACGCCTCGATCCCGAGGCTTGCACGCCTGCTATGGCGTCTCATGGCCGCTGCCGGCGTCAACCGCATTGCCCCGCTCGCCTATCGAGAGGAATGGTCGATCCGGCATGAGTTCGCGGCGCTCACCAGAGCGGCAGGGCTGATCGAGATCGCGCCGGGCATCCAACTGGAGAAAGCCTTCTGGACCCACCCAAAGCCCCTACAGGCGCGGGCCGTCTACGCCACGCTGCGCGCGCTGGAAGACAGATGGCCCCGCGATCATGCGCCGCAAGGCTTTGTCCTTCTCTACGCCAAAGGCATTCATGGACAGGAAATCACGCTGCCTGACGGCGACACCGTCACGATCGCCAACCGCATCCAGTCGCCATCGGTGCGCGGCAATCCGATTGCAGGGCCGTTCCTGGTCATCATCGTCGTCGGCAAATATCCCGAGGCCAAGGGCTACGCGCCGCTGCGCGCTTATGCCCAGCCCATCCTCAATGGGCGGCTGTTCGCACCTGTCGATTCCGATTTCGAACGCGACGTATTGCGCACGATTCTGCGCACCCAGCAGGAGCTTCACGGCCGCGGTATCGACCTCGCGATCGACAAGCCGGTGTTCGACACCCTGACGCCGGATGGGCCGTGTCGTCCCGACTTCCTGATCGAAGCGCGATCACGCGAGACCGGCGAGATCCGCAACCTTGTCGTCGAGGCCATGGGCTTCAAGACCGAGGAATACGAGGCGAGTAAGGCCATCACACATCCGCGTATGGCGCACCTGGGTCAGATCGTGACGATCGACAGGCAGGATGATGATGCCCACACAGGACGGCGTGCGCTTCTTGAAGGGCTTGGCCTCTGACGCTCTAGCGCCAGGACAGGCTGGCTGCGAAATAGCCGATGATGCCAAGCGTCACCGGCGTCGAGAGCAGATAGAGTTTCTGCCAGCGCCACCAGATCCGGGGCAACAGCAGCGCCGCTCCCTTCACGCTGCGCGCATCCTCCCAGACTCGATCCTTCCAGAGTTCATGCAGAGCAACGCTCACCGAAAGCACCATGGCGATCGCGCAGCACAGGCTGGTCGCGAGATAGATTGCCATCCAGTTGGCGATTTCGAGGGGCGTAAACTGAGACATCCGGCCTTTGTTATACCTGTAACTTTCTACCAGGGCACCCATATCCGACGAGCAAATTCTTACAGGAAACCCCTTAAAATCCTTGGTCTATCAAGTATTTTCACAGACAAATCGCGCAAAGAGTGGAGAGGGAGAGAGGGAGTGGACCGAGAAGATCGGCCAAAGCCCTTCAACCTACCATTGGTGCCTTCCGGCATCTGCAACATGGAGGTAACTCCCCATGCAACGCTTTGTTCTCTTCATCGGCGAACCCGGCTCAGCGGACATCGTCGATATTTACCCCAGCAAACCTGCAGCCGAGAGTGCGCTTGTAGACTATGTGCGAGCCCGCGCGGCTATCAATGGCCAAGATGCCCATCCTGACGACGATCAGGCAGTGGCCTCCTATTTCGCGGACAGCGAGGCCATCTACGCCATCGCGCGTGTTATGCCGCTGGCAAATCCGGGTAACGACCAATGACCATCGTTGCGCGACGCCCCTCGCAAAAGCTGATCGACATTGTCGGCACCCTGCGCGGCACCTGGCATGGAAACCGGGCGATGTGCCGTTGCCCGTGCCATGAGGACCACGAACCGAGCTTGTCCCTTCGCCAAGGGGATCGCGGCATTCTCGTAACCTGCTTTGCAGGTTGCGATTCCATCGACGTGCTGCGCGAACTCGATCGCATCGCGATCACGCGCCATTACGAACCGCCGCCGGATAACGCCCGATCCGGCACCGCGAATATCGAAAGGCTCTGGTCGCAGGCGCAATCCGTGCCGGGTACGCTTGGCGAACGCTATCTCGGCTCGCGCTTTCTCCTGTCTGTTCCCGGTGACGTGCGCTTTCACCCGCGTTGCCCACATGGCGCGAAGCCTAACACCGTGTTCAAGCCCGCCTTGCTCGTCGCCGTGCGCGAAGGCCAGCGCCTTGTCGCCCTGCAGCGGATCTTCCTCGATCCCGAAACCGCGCGCTATACCGCCAAGGCCACCATCGGTTCCCTCGGCATGGGTGCGTGGCGCGGGGGCGGTATCGGTCCAACCATCGGCCTTGCCGAAGGCTTCGAGACGGCTCGCGCCTGGAGCCGCATCAACAACCTGCCGTGCTGGGCAACGCTCGGCTCGCGCCGGTTTGGCCTGGTGACGATTCCTGACAGCGTGACCGAACTGATCCTTGCGGGCGATTACGACACGGCGGGTCGCCGGGCTGTAAACCGGGCATCGCAACGCTACGCCAGCGACAAGCGGGTGATCCGCGTCGATTTTCCCAAGGGCTACAAGGATTGGGCCCAAGTGCTCGAAGCCCTCGAGGCGCAGAAGAGGGGAGGGGGAGGGGAAGGGTGATCTGCCGTTCGGCAGAGAGCCCAAGGAGACCCCCATGCGCGACCTTCTCGATCTCACGCACGTCAATGATGCGCCGGCAGCGCGCACGATCGCCACCCTTCTCGCCGCCGATGGCGCAATCACCCGCCGCCAATTGAACGATGCCATGGTGCAGGCATTCGGGGGTAGCGATGCGGACGGGCGCTGGACCCAGCGCGACAGCTTCGAGATGCTCGAGCACGCCCTTGCCCTTCACCTTGCAAGCGATGGGCATCGTGTCGACACACTGGCAGACATCGCCGCCTCCAGCGCACTGATGCAGCGCCTACCGACCCAGACCGTGCGCAGCGAAGAACAGATCGAGCTGCAGCAGTTCTCTACCCCCGCCGACATTGCCGCCCTGGCCATGCTGTTCGCCGCGATCGGCGCCGAGGACGTCGTACTCGAGCCGAGTGCCGGCAACGGCCTCCTTATCGCCCAGGCCCCGCGGGGCCGCGTCCTTCAGCTGAACGAAATCGACCCGCGCCGCCGCGAACGGCTCGCTCACATCTTTCCCGATGCGACGATCACCGGCCATGATGGCGCTGCGCTGGTCGCGCTTCACGCGGATCTTCCGCGCCCGAGCGTCGCCCTCATGAACCCGCCGTTCTCGCGCAGCATCGGCCGCGGCGCCGATGACCTGGCCGCGCTGCGCCATCTGCAGGCCGCCATCAAGCGGGTCACCCCTGGCGGCCGCGTCGTCGCCATCATGCCCGACTGGTTCGCGCCCTGCGCGCGGTTGCGCACGGCCTACGAGACAATCCTGACCGGCTGCACCGTGCGCGCATCGCTTCGTCTCGAGCACTGCTACCGGAAACATGCCACCGACATTGCCGTTCGCCTCTATGTCATCGACAAGATCGCCGGCGAACTCACGCCTGCGGTCATCGAGCGCGCCGCCGTCCCCGACTTCCTCGATGTCGTCGACATCCCCGCCCGCATCAAACTGGAGCCCTCCGCCAACCTTCCGGTTCGCTCTGCGCCTGCCATGCCGACTTCGCTGTTCGGCGCCGCGCGCAGGACCAGGGTGGCCGCGCCGCGCCCCTATCACGCGCCCAAGGCCAATGCGGTCCTGCCCGTCGGCTATCGCAAGCTCGAAACGCCGGCACCTCTGGCCGAACAGGTCGGCGTCTACCTGCCCTACCGGCCAAGCCGTATCGTCTTCGACGCAGCGGGCGAGCACCCGACAGCGCTCGTTGAATCGGTGGCCATGGGCTCGATCCCGGCGCCGATCCCCACGCACATCCCACATCTGCCCGAACGCACCGTCAGCGAGCGGCTCCTGTCCTCCTCCCAACTCGAGACTGTCGTCTATGCGGGCCATGCCTGGAACCAGACGCTTCCCGGCACCTTCAAGCCCGCCAAGGAAGGCGTTGGCCTCGACATCGACCCTGAAGGTCGCAAGTACCGCAAAGGCTTCTTCCTCGGTGACGGCACTGGCGCGGGCAAAGGCCGCCAGATCGCTGCGTGCATCCTCGACAACAAGCTGCAGGGCCGCCGCCGCCACATCTTCGTCACCAAGAACGAGCCGCTGCTCGAGGACATCCGCCGTGACGTCACAGCGCTCGGCGGCCTGTCGGCCGACGTGCAGCCGCTCTCGAACTGGAAGATCGGCCAACCCGTCACGATGGACGAAGGCACCCTGTTCGTCACCTATCCGGGGCTGCGATCAGGCCGCTCGGATGCAACCCGTCTTCAGCAGATCCTCGATTGGGCAGGGCCCGACTTCGATGGGGTGATCGCCTTCGACGAGGCTCACGAAATGGGCGGTGTAGCAGGGGGCGAGGGCGCCCTTGGCAAGACCGAAGGCTCCCAGCAGGGCATATGCGGCGTCCTCCTTCAGAACCACCTTCCCGATGCGCGTGTCCTCTATGCCTCTGCAACCGGGGCTTCCGACGTCAACAACCTGGCCTACGCCGTTCGCCTTGGCCTCTGGGGGCCGGAGACCTCCTTCCCTAATCGGGAATCGTTCATCTCCAACATCCGTCAAGGCGGCATCGCGGCGATGGAACTGGTGGCCCGCGACCTCAAGGCGCTTGGCCTCTACACGGCGCGCGCGCTCAGTTTCGCCGGCGTCGAATACGAAGTGCTGCGCCACGAACTGACGCCCGCCCAGATCGAGATCTACGACACCTATTGCCGCGCCTGGCAGGTCATCAACACCAACCTTGCCGCCGCGCTCGAGGCGACCAACGTGATCGACAGCCTTGCGGGCAAAACGCTCAACTCGGGCGCGAAAGCGGCAGCGCGCTCGCGTCTCGAAGGCACGCGCCAGCGCTTCTTCGGCCAGGTGCTGCTTTCGATGAAACTCCCCAGCGTGATCGCGGCGATCGAGGGGCACCTGAAGCAGGAGCATTCCGTGGTCGTGCAGTTGGTGACGACGGCCGAGGCCATCCTCGACAGGCGTTTGTCCGAGATGACGGCCGAGGAACGCGCAGAGCCGCAGATCGAGTTGTCGCCGACGGACCAGATCGTCGATTACCTCAAGCGTGCCTTCCCGACACACCAGATGGAGGTGTTCAAGGACGATACTGGCGCCCTGCATTCCAGGCCCATGCGCGATGAAGACGGCAACCCGGTCCACAACCCCGAAGCCATGGCCGCGCGCGACAACCTGATCGAGCATCTTTGCGCGCTTCCGCCGATCAAGTCGGGCCTCGATGCCCTGATCGAGCATTTCGGACCGGATCGGATCGCCGAAGTCACCGGGCGTTCCAAGCGCCTGATCACCGGGCCGGACGGCCGCCAGAAGGTCGAGACACGCAACGCCCGTACCAGTCAGGCCGAGGCCAGCGCCTTCATGAACGATCAGAAGAAGGTGCTCGTCTTCTCCGATGCCGGCGGCACGGGCCGATCCTACCATGCCAGCCTCGAGGCGGTGAACCAGGACCGGCGCGCTCATTTCCTGCTCGAGCCGGGCTGGCGCGCTGACCGGGCGATTCAGGGTCTCGGCCGCACGCACCGTACCCATCAGGCATCGACGCCGCTGTTTCGTCCCGTCACCACCGACTGCAAGGGCGAGCTGCGGTTCACCTCGACGATCGCCCGCCGCCTCGACAGCCTTGGCGCCCTCACGCGCGGCCAGCGCCAGACCGGAGGCCAGGGCCTCTTCGATCCCGCCGACAACCTCGAAAGCGATTATGCGCGCGACGCCCTCGTCTCGTGGTTCCACCTTCTCTATCATGGCAAGCTCAAGAGCACGAACATGACCGAGTTCGTCGACCTGAGCGGACTTGAGATCACCGAGGGCGACGGCGTCCTGAAGGAAGACCTGCCGCCAATCCAGCGCTGGCTCAATCGCCTGCTGGCGCTGCCGATCGCGCTGCAGAACAAGATCTTCGAGGAATATCTCACCCTTGTTGAAACCCGCGTCGCCGCTGCGCGCGAGGCCGGCACCCTCGATGTCGGTGTCGAGACGATCACGGCCGATAGCGCCCGCGTCATCAGCGACACGGTCCTGCGGACCGATCCCGGCACCGGCGCCACCACCCACCTTCTCACGATCGAGATTGCACGGCGCAAGAACCCGATTTCGCTCGAACGCATCCTCGACATGGTCCGCTGGCGCGAGAACCCGGCATTCGTCATGAACGCCAAGTCGGGCCGCGTAGCGCTGCGCAGCAAGGCAAACGCCTGGATGGACGACGAAGGCGAGCCGATTCTTCGCATCGAGTTGCAGCGCCCCTGCAGCCGCAAGTCCATGCGCGAGGCGGATCTGTTCGAGACGGCCTGGGAGGAGATCGACGAAGACACGTTCCGGGCCAAGTGGCAGGCCGAAGTCGAAGAGGCGGCTGAGCAGCTGGAGACCGAGACGGTGCGCCTCGCAACCGGCCTCCTGCTGCCGATCTGGTCGGCGCTGCCGTCCGATCACCTCGCGGTCAACCGGATCGTCGACAAGAATGGCAACAGCTGGCTTGGCCGTATCGTCTTCGAGCACAGCACCGTCGACCTCTTCACTAAGCTCGGCCTTGCAAGCAGCGAGGAGATGCCTGTCGAAGCGATCACCAACGCCGTCCTCGCAGGGCGCAGAGTCAACGTGACCCGCCCGTTCGCGATGGCCTTCAAGCGCTCGCATGTGAACGGCAACCCGCGTGTCGAGATCGTCGACGCTCCGGCAGCCCAGCTTGCATGGCTCAAGTCGCTCGGCGCGTTCACCGAGATCATCCAGTACCGCACCCGCGTCTTCATCCCAGTCGCGCAGGCCGAGGCCATCATCGCCGAAATCCTCAAGCCCTCCTGACCACCGCACCTATCCTCCCTGATCGACCACGAGCGCCAAAGCGGCCGGGTCGGTCAGGAGAGGGGAGGGGGAAGGGAAGGGGTGTCCGTGAATTGGCCGGACGATGAGAAGAAGGTGTTGTTCCCATGATCCAGACCGTCAAGCTGGCAAAGCTGGTCCTCTCCGACATCAACGTGCGTACCCGCGGCGAAGACCTGATCGAACAGTTCGCCGCCGACATTTCCGCGCGCGGCATCCTGCAGAACCTGGTCGTGACTTCCGTGAAGAAGCCGCGCGGCTCCTATGGCGTTATTGCCGGCAGCCGCCGCTTTCGTGCCCTCATGCTGCTCGCCGAACGCGGCGAGATCAACGCGGCCGAATACGACGTGCCCGTGCTGATCCTGAGCGGCGGCAACGACGAACTTTCCGAAGCCTCGCTCGCTGAAAACTTCCATCACTTGAATATGTCGCCCGCCGACGAATGCCGCGCCTTCCAGTATTGCCTCGGTCAGGGCGGCGACATCGAGGCAGTCGCCAAGCGTTTCGGCATTACCCGCCGTTTCGTCGAAGGGCGCCTGCGCCTCGCGAACCTTGCCGAGCCGATCTTCGACGCCCTGAAGTCGGGCGAGATGACGCTCGACATGGCCAAGGCATATGCCTCCACCGAGAGCCATGAGCGGCAGCTGATGGTCTGGAAGAGCTACGGCGCCAACAGCTACTACACCAGCGCCGACACCATCCGCCGCGTCATCGCCAACGACTCCATGAAGTCGAACGATCCGATCGCGCGCCTTGTTGGCGAAGAAGCCTACGTGGCTGCAGGCGGCGTCGTCGATCGCGACCTGTTCAGCGACAACGGCGATCGCTGGACCAACCCCGAGATCGCCCAAACGCTTGCGGCCGCCAAGATGGAAGCCGAAGCCAAGCGGATCGGCGAGGAGCGCGGCCTGGCGTGGATTCGTCCCGTCGCCTCGAACTCCACCTGGGAAGTCGCGAGCGGCCTGTTCCGCGTCAGCCTGCCGAGCCTTCCGCTAACCGAGGCGCAGATCATCCGCATCAGCGAGATCGAAGCGCGCCAGAGCATCATCAGCCTCGAGATGGACGACGAGGAAACCGAGCAGGAAGCCTACGAAGCGCTCGATCAGGAATACGATGCGCTCACCGCCGAGCTTCGCGAGGTCAACCGCCGCGAGAAGATCCTTCCTCCCGAACTCGCCCCGCGTGTCGGCCTGTTCCTGACGCTCTCGCAGGACGGCAGCATGGAACTCGACGACACCTATTACAGCGAGACGCCGCTCAGCGTCACCATGGTCGAGCCCGACGAAGACGACGAGGACGCGGCCGAAACCGGGGAAGACGGTATCGAGGGCGAATCTGCCGGCGATGCTGCGCCGCGTGTCCCGACCTTCCGCATCGAGGAGGGCGAGACTGCCACCGTCACCGGCAACACCAAGGAAGTGTCTCCCGACGAGGCCGCACCGGGCGGCAAGGCGCTCAGCCAGGTTCTCCTCGACCAGCTTGCGGTGCAGCGCCGCGACGTCCTGGGCGCTTCCATGATCGCCAACCCGGCGCTCGCGCTCGACTACATGCTGTTCGCCATGGTCGACAAGACCGACGCCTACAAGGAAAGCTGCGGCACCAGCATCCATGCTCCGCACCCGGAAGATCCGGTTCGCTTCGATGCCTATCCGCAGTCGGTCGCGCACGACTATCTGGCCGAAGTGCGCGAAGGTCTCGACGCTTCCTGGAAGGAGCATTCGAGCATCATCGCCCGCTTCGACGCCTTCCGCGCGCTCGGCGATGAGGCCAAGACCGCGTGGCTGGCCTGGACGGTAGCCAAGTCCTTCAAGTCGAAGGAAACCTACAGCAATCGGCAGAACGCGCTCCAGAACCACCTTGCCGGCCTGCTGGAGGTCGACGTTGCCAAGTGGTGGCGCCCTACTTCGGCAAACTTCTTCGACCGCGTATCGAAGGGCGCGTTGCTCTCGCTCCTCGACGAGGTGGGCGGTCCTGCTCTCTCGAGCCGCCATGCAAGCCAGAAGAAGGGCGAAATCTCGACGTCCTGCGAGAAGCTGTTCGCCGGGGACGCGGTGATCGAGACCGACGTCAAAGAGAAGGCGCTCGCCTGGGTGCCCGCAGCGATGCGCTTCACCCCCGCCGAGACGACGACCGATCAGGACGACGACGACACGCCCGAAGAAGCCGGCGAACGTGGCTCCGACGGCGAAGCCGAGGACGATCTGGCCAGCCTGATCGACGCAGCCCTTGCCGGGCCCGACGACGGGGATGACGGCGAGGGCGTCTCGATCGACGATGCGGGCTCCGCTGAAGGCGACGACGATCAGCAGATCGATGATGGCTCGCCCGCTGTCTACGGCGACGACGATGCCGTCAGCCAGTGGGCCGAAGCGGCGGAATAACCCGCGTCCCCAACCTGACTGACGAACCGCCGGTGGGCTTTGCGGCTCACCGGCGGCTTTTCTCGCCACACCGGACAAGGGACATACCCCATGAAGACGCCCCGCAATTCGCGTGACATTGCGCGCGAAGTCACCAACGCCATCGTCTCCCGCCTCGAGGCCGGAACCACGCCATGGACCCGCTCCTGGTCGCTGACCGGGGAGGGCGGCCGTCCTCTGCGCCATGAAGGCACCCCGTACAACGGTATAAACTGCCTCTGGCTCTGGACGATCGCCGACGCGCGTGGATACCGCAGCCGCTACTGGATGACCGCCCGCCAGGCCGAAGAACTCGGAGCGCGAGTGCGCCGCAAGGCCGATCCCTCCATGTCGATCTATGCCTCCAGCTTCCGCAAGGCTGGGCAACCGGGATTGATGGGCGAGGCCACCGGCCAGCTGATCCGCTTCCTGCGCCACTACATCGTCTACAATGCAGACGAGATCGAGGGCCTGCCTGACTACTACTATGCCCGCGACGTGCCGCCGACACCGAGCCTGCTTTCGCAGCGCCAGGACGCGATCGATAGCTTCTTCGCGGCAATCCCTGCGCGGGTACGCCATGGCGGTGACGAAGCCTATTACAGCCCGCTGGGCGACTACATCCAGCTACCCCGTCCCGGCAGCTTCAAGTCGGGTGACGCTTACGCCTCTACCCGAGGGCACGAAAGCGCACATTGGAGCGGGAGCAAGGACCGGCTCAACCGGACGTTCGGCAAGCGTTTCGGTGACGATGCTTACTGCGTCGAAGAACTTTGTGCTGAATTAACATCAAGTTATATTTGCGCTGAACTCGGCCTGCCGACCGAACTCCACGACAGCCATGCCAGCTACCTTGCGCATTGGGTCAGGGTGCTCCGTGCGGATCACAGCGCCATCTTTACCGCTTCGGCCAAAGCCGAACAAGCCTTCAACTATCTGCGCGCCTTCAGCCTTGCCGAGGCGACTGCGCCTGTCGGCGATGCCCTGAAGGCAGCGGCATGACCCCACACATCAGGAGACATCACCATGGGCTGGCTCTTCATGAACAGGCACCACATGGGCGGGCACGCTACCCCCAAGTCCTACCTCGACGCCCAATTCACCTTCACCAATGCGCCGGACGACAAAGGAATCGCGCGCGGCGCCCGCGTCCTTGCATCGTCCTGCCCCGGCAACCGGGTCTGGTACGCAGCGGTGCAATACTCCGAAAACGGCGTGCCGACCGAGGTGATCGCCATGGTCTGCCTCGTAAAGTGGAACCCGAGGGACAAGGAGGCTCTCCACTTCGGCTACAAGGACATGAGCGAAAGCATGGGCCCTTGCGAGGCCGAGGCGCCCGAGAACATCCTTCGCCTGCTCACGCCCACCACCAACGAGTATTCACTCGACTGGCGCCGACGCTGCCTCGCCCGCCTGCAGAAGCGTTCCCGAAAGATCGTCGATGGCATGCGCGTCAAATTTCCGCAGGCGATCACCTTCACCGATGGCTTCGCCGGTGACGAGTTTACCGTGGTCAAGCGCGGCGCGACCATAACCTTCCGTCCTGTCGGGAAATACGGGCACTATCGCATTCGCAATTTCCGCGACCTCGAATGGTCGATCGTCCCGGAAACGAAGGTGCATCGAACGATCTTCGCGCCCCGGCCCTCTGCAGCGATGCCCCCGCCATGAGCGGGGCATCCAGCCTCTCGCCGCTGCGGGCGCGCCTCTGCAGCCGCGAGAATGCCATCCGTGTCGCGCAGCGCATGATGCAGGCCGGAATCGCCGTCATGGTCGCCCCCGGGGATGCCATGCAGCCCTGGCGCGTGATTGAGCGGACCGATCTTTCGGCCGGCGAAGTCGCCGCGCGCATTGCCCTCAAGAGACAGGAGGACTTGAGATGCCCCGCCTGAAACCCGCCACACCGCGATCCAGGCAACAGATCGACGATGCCCTGAAACTCATGCGCCGTGCGCGCGGCCTCCTGCGCGAGGCAGGCGCCTCCAAGGCCGCTGGCCGTCTTCACAGCGCCATCAACAGCGCTGAGGGCGCACGGCGGCACTGCGAGAGGCGCCCTGTTGTCGTCGATACGATGGCGGCCTGGCTCTCCGAGGCCGAATGAGGGAAGTGGGGAGGGGAAAGCGAACGATCGAGGAGATTACCTATGCCCGCATTCGCTTCCTCCCCCGCACCCGAAATGACCCGCTGGGGCAAGCCCGTTACAGCCACACAGCGCCTGCCCGGTATCTGGCGCGTCGCGACCCCGTCGCATGGCGGTTTTGTCCTGTCCGAACAGCGCCAGGCCGCCATGCCCGCGGCGCTGCGCCTGGACGAACCCGAGTACGAGCACGACGTTGACTGGTCGCTCGTGATCGTCGCGTTCCAGACCGAATTTGCCGCTGCCGGAGATCTGCTCTTCGACATCGAACTCTCGCTCGCCACCGACACCGTCAAGAGCTGGCGTCCCGAACGCTGGGAAGCCTACGCCAGCGAGCCCGTAGAACCCCGCCAGAGCCACGTCCGGCGCGAGCGCGAAGCCTTCGAGGCGCGCATCGGCAAGGTCGTTGTCACCACCGCCTATGGCGATTGGGCCGATTGGGTGCCCACTGGCAAGGTTGGCGTGCTTGGCTACCGCCTCGCCAGCGTCGATCATATGGCCCGCCCCACATACGCCGACCCGGTGTTCAAGGCCCTCGTCAATGCTGCCCGTTATGAAGAGCGCACCAGCGTCATCAGCTTCGACGAACTCGACGCCGAGATCCTGACATGACGATCGAGGTGATCGTGGGCCTGCCCCACCTCAACGAAGGGCCAATCCTGCAACGCGCGCGGCTGATGCAGCAACCCATGCTGATTTCCGCGAACTGCCTCTCGCGCTGGCGCACCGCCTCGGGTGGCTGGCGCGAATGGCATGGCTGGCGCACCGGCCAGCTCGGCAATGCCCATGGGCTCAAGAGCCTCGATCTGGACAGCGCCGGCTACGTGCTGATGGCCAAATACGGCGGCTATCCATGGTCGATCGCCGACTACATGGCGCTTGCCGCATCATACCCCTTCCGCCGTTTCGCGGCCGCCGACTATTGCTGCGAGGCCGAGATTGCCGCCGATCGCGCCGAAGTCCTCGACCGCATCGCCCGCACCATCGCGACGAACCGCGAATGTCGCTCGCGTGCCTATGACCTTGGGATCATCGAGCGCTTCATGCCGGTGCTTCAGGGCCGCTACCCTGAAGACTACGAACGCTGCGCGGAAGCGCTGGCGTGGTCGATGAATCCGGGCACCGTCGTCGGGGTCGGCTCCATGTGCCGCCGCGACATTCATGGCCCTGACGGTCTGATCGCCGTTGTAGCCCACCTCGACAGGATACTCCCCGATCCCGGCCCCCGGCTCCACCTGTTCGGCGTGAAGGGAGCGGCCATCCCTTACCTTCAACCCTATGCCCATCGCGTCGCCTCGCTCGATTCCCAGGCCTGGGGCACAGCAGCACGGCGCGATGCCCGGCGCCGACAGGTATCGAAAACCGATGCTCTTGCGGCCGACCACATGGAGCGCTGGACCATTGCCCAGCGTGACCGGCTGCGTGAACCCCATCGCCCGATGGCCATCAGCCTCGAACGCGCGCCTTCTCAAATACCCTCCGACCCATGGGAAGCCGCCATCCAGCAAGCGCAGGCCGAGATCCGCGCGCTTATCGAAAGCGGCGACCTGTCTCACGACGAAGTGACCGCTGGATGGATCGAGACTTGGGCGGCAGACCTGTACAGAAGTCATCGCAGGGTTGCATGACAGTAGGCAGACTAAGCCATGTGGATTATCACGCTGTAAAAGGAGGCCGAGATGGACACCCTTAAAATCGACCATAAAAGCGCTGATGAAGCACTTCGCCGGCTAATAGCCGTTGCACTCTCCGATACGGGCCAGTCCCGTCGCGTTGCAAACTTCCTGCTCGCATGGTGGAATGGAGATGATTGGGGGCATTTCGAAATCTCTGACATCTTCGCTATGGACCAGTCCATCGGTGTCGATATTGCCACTATTGTTGGTTATCTGGCGGCCTATCCCGGTGCCGTCTACCCGGACGCTTTTGGTTATCGCGATGCTATGGTTCAACTTATCGAAATATGGCGATCGGATGCCGTCACATCGGCGTGAGTTCTTTATGCTGAACCTTCTTCCCCAATGCCTTTGAGGATAGAGGGATGGTCGGTGGGGCGCGAAATTCAATCGCGCAAGGGAGCCCACCATGTCCGACCATTACATCATGACCACCAGCAGCCAGTACCCGCAGACCTATGTCGCGGAAGGCGCCGACCATGCCAAGGCTCTGGCGGACTATCGCCAGAAAGACCCCGAAGCCTTCCTCGTGACCTGCGAAACCTACCAGAAGGCCGAGGTCGAGCGCACGATGGCAAAATTTCCGCTTACGCGCGTCACTGAGCGCTTTTACGAGCACATGCTCGGCATCCTACCCCCGATCTACAGCCGCTTCAGCCCCGGTTGGTTCGTCAGCGAACCCGTCGTGCAGCGCGTCTACACGCAGTTCATCGAGCACAAGGGCCGCTACTACGCCGGCTATGCCAACCTCAGCATGACCGACCGCAAATGCTGGACGATCGCCGACATCGAGACGCTCGAAGCCAGCGGCAATGTCACCGAGGTCGACTGGTTCACGGAAGACTCCTGAAGCGGCCTGAAAGTCAGGGCATCAGAGTGGAGGGGGAAGGGGACAATCGAGCGCGGGAATGCGCTCGGTCTGACCCGGAGCCCCACCATGACCTACGACGTCCCGTTCCGTCACATGCAGGCGATCGACCCCAGCAGCCTTACCACCATCACCGCGACGCTCCACGCCCTCAACCGGGCCATGGAGGATTGCCGCATTGCCGGCGTCGATCCCGACCACGATCCGGCAATCGCGCTACTCGCAAGGCATTTCTCGTCCGTCACTGCCGACCGCGCCGATGATGACAGCCTGCGCTTCGCCTGCAGCCGCCGCGCCACGGAACTCGAACGCTTCCCCGCGCTCCTGACCCTTGCGGTGCGCGGCGTCGCCCATGACCGGGTTGCCAAGGAGCGTTTCCATGCCGACGGGCGCAAGGCCATGAAGGCGCTCGCGCTGGAAATCGGCCTCGCCCCCGGCAGCTACACTGTCAGCTCCACGCCCAGCGATCCCGCTATCGCAGGATATGTCGCGCTGTCGAGCGATGACATTTCGATCATGCTCAGCGTGGGCCCGCTCCATGAAGGCAACGAGGTGCAATACTTCGCCAAGCGCGGTCCTGCAGCCGGTCAGAAACTGCGCTTTGCCCCCATGCGCGATTTCCTCCGGCGTGCCCGTTTTGCCGCCCGCATCCGTCGCGATCTTCGCCTCGATGCCATCGTGTCGTCGCCAGTGCCCGTCGAGACCACGGCACCGATCAGCCGCGAACCCATCGCCGCTTAGGGAGACGTCCCATGCTCACCACACAACAGGTTGTCGATCAGGTCCGCAGCGATGCCGCACGGATCGAACGGTTCGTGCAGCGCCGGGAGACCTTCCTCGATGCGCTGGACTGGACAATGCTCACTTGTGAACAGGTCCATGAAGCTGCCATGCTCGACTTCATGCTGGAAGATGACCTTGCCGAAGCCCTCCAGCGGGTTTCCATGGCGGAAAGCCTCGCTGCGATGGGGCTTCCCCTTGTCCCCACCTTCATCCGCTACAATCCGTTCCCGCGCCCCTGGCACGCGGAATGGCTGGCGTTGATGAACTGACCGGAGATCCCCTCATGAGCCGATACAATTTCGCCGGGAAGGGCGTCGCAAGCAGCGTCGCCATCGGATACGACCGGCCCCTGTCGACATTTTTCGTGCAGGTCATGCAGCCACATCCCCGCATCGAGGGCGAGGAAGCAACCTACATCTGGAAGGGTAGCGCCCCCGGAGAGTTGCCAACCGCTGCAGACGCAATCGCTGTTGCGGCTGACTATGCCGACCTGCCCAAGGATCTTGGCGCGAAGCTGGAAACCGATCGCCTGAAGACGCTCGGCACCTTCGACGGACCCGCCCAGCTGGCCGCCAAGCCCTTCATCCAGGCATCGCCGCCGCCGATCCACACCGAGGCCGAAGCCCGCGAAGCCGGCTACACGCGCGCGGTGATCGCAGACAGCACGCATCATACGCTCGAATTGCTGATCGAACCCGGCGCCGACCTCGATTCCATCTTCCTCGCCTTCGACCGCGACGGGAACGAAATGCTCCATGTGCATGGCTGGAACTTCACGATCGAGCCGGAGTGACGTGGCAGCCACCATGTGATAATGTGAATACACGCATTCAATCGGAGACAGTACCATGGCGACGTCAGTACGCCTCGCCCCAGAAGTAGAGCAGCGCCTCGACCATCTCGCGACCACCACCGGGCGCACCAAGGCCTATTACCTGCGCGAAATCATCGAGCGCGGCCTTGAGGACATGGAAGACATCTACCTCTCCGACAAGGTGCTCGAGGATATTCGCGCTGGCCGCGAAACCACAAGCTCCCTTGACGACGTGGAGAAGCGCCTTGGCCTGGCAGATTGAACTGTCATCCAACGCCGAAAAATCTCTCTCCAAACTCGATCGCCAGACCGCAAAGCGGATCATGACCTTCCTGCGCGAGCGTGTTGCATCCAGTGACGATCCCCGCGCATCTGGAAAGCCATTGACCGGGCCCTTGGCAGGGCGCTGGCGCTACCGCGTTGGCGACTACCGGATTGTCTGCGAGATCGAGGATGGCAGGCTTGTCGTGCTTGTGCTGACCGTCGGCCACCGAAGCGGCATTTACCGCTGACCTCCCAGGACATCCATAGCCCATAGAGATGAGGGGGAAGGGAACAGACGATCCATGAAGGATCGACGGAGGTTCCCTTGTCCTACACCATCGACATTGGCGCAGCGCCCGCGAACGCCCATTGCGCCCAGCTTGGCCAGACCCCGGATTTCGAGCGGGTCAATCGCTTCGAGATCGACGCCTACCGCATCGGCATCATCGCGATCCACGGCCTTCCCCCTGAAGGCTGCCGCCTCACCAGCAAGCCCAATCGCCACGATTTTGGCACCTACCGCACTCTCGTCCTGCATATCGACGACGAGAACGACGCTGCGGTCGCCGCCTATGCCGAGGCCGTAGAAGACGGGCTTGGCTCCTGGATCGAGGCCGCGATTGCCTGCCCCGTCGAATATGACGGCAATGTCGCCAGCATTCCGAGGCCCGAACTCGACGAGGTGACGATCGGCGCGCTGCTGACGACACGCCCTGGCGCCAACGGCCGCTTCGCCATCCCCGCGTTCGAGACCATCCACACCAACCTTTCGGCCGCATTCCCCAAACTCGCCGAGGCCGCCCGCGCGCGCCTTGCCGGCGATGCCGCCTGAGCGCGCAGGAGATCCATCATGGCGAACAACTACCTCACCAGTTCCTTCATCCTCGACATGACGGCCGACGATGCCGAAATGGTCAGGCTGGCGCAGCGCGCGAGCGAGATCGTCGAAGACCCCTGCATAAGCGATACCGGGCGCGACCTCGCATACGCCGACCTTGGGCCGCGTTTCGCCGCTCTCTTCCCGCCCAAGGACGATGACGATTTCGGGAGCTTTCTCGACCTGTTCGACGATCCCGACTTCCCGACGTTCGACTGCAGCATCGTCATCAGCGAACCCGATGCCGAAGGGCACTGCCAGGTCAGCTTCAACGGCAATCAGTTTGGCGTCGATCAGGTGGCGAACCTGATTTTCACCGCCTGCAAGTCCGCACTCCCTTGCGCCTTCTCCTGGGCCTATACCTGCGATGCCCTGCGGCCCGACGAGTTCGGCGGAGGCTGCGTCATCATCACCGATGCCGGAATCGATTTTCACAGCACGACCGGGATCATCGGGCGGGTACTCGGCACCGGCGCCGGTCCCTCCGAGACCCCCAAGCCGGTATTCGACCCGGCGCTCGTCTCCATCGAGCAGAAGCGCTTCAGCCATACCCAATGGGAAATCCTCGTCTGCTACAACGGCCAACGCATCGAGCAGTATGGCGACAAGATCGAGCTGATCGGCGGGGAATATAGAGGATACCCGCGCGAGGTGTGGATGGCAGTCGCCTATCGCGAAGCGATCGCGCGTGACATGGCCAGCAGGCTTCCCGTCGTCGAGGAAGCCGCGATCACCGCCCATCTGACGACGCACTGATCCCATGCTGCACCAGCATCTGCAGCCTGCCGGCGCCATGCCGGCAGGACTGACTTCGCTCGCCCTGCCTGCCGAGATCCGCGCCGCGATCAAGGCCGGGGCCTGGATCGTCTTCAACGTCTCGGGCGGCAAGGATTCCTCCGCCGCCATGTTCGCCGTCTCGATCGTGCTCGATGGGCTCGGCCATCCCCGAAACCGCCGCCTAGTCATCCATGCCGACCTCGGCCGTGCCGAATGGGAGAGCACGCCCGCCATGGTCGAACGCCTCGCAGCGCTTGCGGATCTTCCGCTCAGCGTCGTGCGCCGCGGTGCCGGAGACCTGTTCGACCGCTGGGCGCAGCGCTTCGAGAACGGCAAGCGCCGATATGAGGCCCTTGAAACCTACAACCTGATCGGGCCGTGGTCATCGGCCTCGCTGCGCTTCTGCACCTCCGAGGCCAAAGCCCATGTCATCGGCCCGCACCTGGCGCGCACGCTGCGCGGCGAAACCATCATCAACGTGCTCGGCATCCGCCGCGACGAAAGCACCGCACGATCGAAGGCGCCGGAATGGAAGGCCGACACGCGCTACGCCAGTGCCGGCAACGCCCATGGCACGCGCATGATGCTCTGGCATCCTATCGTCGAATGGACCACGGCCGAAGTCTTCGCGGCCCATGACCATCTCGGCATCCCGCTCCACGAAGCCTATACCTGCTACTCCAGTTCGCGGCTTTCCTGCCGGTTCTGCGTCCTGCAGTCGATCGCCGATGCCCGCGCTTCAGCCAGCGCTCCTGCGAACCGTGATGCGCTGATCCACCTTTGCGACCTCGAGGCGCAGTCCACCTTTTCGTTTCAGCCCGCACGCTGGCTTGCAGATACCGCGCCCGATCTTCTCCCGCGCGACCTGCAGATCCGCATAGCGGCCGCCAAGATCGACGCCCAGGACCGACGCGAGGCCGAGGGCGCGATGCCGGGGGGCCTGCGCTACGTGAAAGGCTGGCCGCCGCGCTTGCCGACCATGTCCGAGGCCGCGGCTATTGCCAAGGCCCGCGCGCCGATCCTCGCGCGCCATCAGCTCGCCAATCGCTTTCCGACAGCCCGCGCCGTGCGGGACCGCTTTGCCGACCTCATCGACCAGCGCCGCAGCGCCTGACCCATCGCGAAAGGATACTGCCATGACCGCTTCCACCGACCATCCCACCATGTCCCAGGCCGAGGCCGTTGCGCTCGGCTTCGCTGGATTCAACGACGTGCCGCACAAGCCGATCGACGTCCCCGATGGCGAATACACCATCACCGCGAGAACGAGTGACGGCCGCCGCGTCACCTTCTGTTTCCTCCCCGATCGCGAGCGCAGCCCTGCCGGGTTCGTCGACATCCAGTACCACGATGTTATCTGGACAGTCTGCGCCGACCGCAAATTTGTAGTAGGGTCGGTGATGGACGCCCACGGTAGGCAGTAATCAGGCTGGCCGTAGCGCTGACCCAAGAGCTGGCGAAGGCCAGCCTTATTACTGCCGGGCCATCGGGTGCATCGGTGTGAAGGTCAGCTTCCGGGTGGGGGGTCCGGGGGGAGGGTTTCGCGCCGGTGTCGACCATCATTGTTTGCGAGCGCCGCGCGGCCAAGGGTCTCGACGCGCATGTGCCACTGATCCTGTGTGGTGACGCGCTCTATGATCGCGATCTGGATCGCTTCTTTCTCGACCTACCGCTGTCGGGGGTCCGTTCGCGTCATTCGCTTCGCGCCTATGCTTATGATGTCGCGGTCTGGCTTCGCTTTCTCGATGCCTGTGGGAAGACGGTGTGGGAAGCAACCCGCGATGATGTATCCGCCTATCATCGTGAGCGACGACTCGATGAGGCTGATCACCGGATCATGGCGGCAAGTTGGAACCGGGCTGTGGCTAGCCTCGATCGCCTTTACCGCTGGGGCGAGGAACATGGTCTGATCGCCGAGGTGCCGTTCAGCCGGCGCGCCGTGTGGCGACCGGCCCAGGGAGGCCGGCGCGGCATGATCGCGGCGCGCAACGACGCCTATGAACGTGTTGCCAAGCGATCGGACGTGCGGTTCGTCACGATGGAAGACTACCGCGTCTTCCGCGAGATCGGCCTGCGCGGCCTTACCTCTGACGGCACGGAGCGCCCCGGTGCTCGCGATCGTAACGGGCTGCGCAACGCGCTGTTTGCTGATCTTCTCGTCACCACCGGCCTGCGCCTCGAAGAGGCGTCGTGCCTGCTCGCTGCCGAGCTTCCTTCGATCGACCGCGACGGCAACCGGGCCCAGCAGCTCTGGCTGCCTCTCCCGCCGCCGCTCACCAAGGGCGACCGAGGACGCAGCGTTCTGGTTCCGCGCCGGCTGCTGCGTCAGATCGCAGCCTATGTCGCCATCGAGCGTGCCTCGGGATTGGCCAAGTTCGCCGCGCGCGACGGTGTCACCAAGTTCGCCCGACCGATCCCTGTCACCCGCGCCGGTCTCGACCGCATGCGCGATGTCTGCACACCGGAGGAACGATGCCGCCTAATCCTGTGCGACGAGGATGGAACGCCCTGCGAGCCAGCGGCGCTATGGCTGACCGAGGTCGGGCAGCCTGTCCGCCCTAACTCGTGGGAGGTGATTTTCACCCGCGCCTGCAAGCGGTGCGCGGAGAATGGCTTCCCGCTGTCGATCAGTCCGCACCAGCTTCGCCACGCCTTCGCCGTCCATATGCTCGCATTGCTGATCCAGCAGCGGCTGCGCGAAGCGGCATTGCCAGCGGGACCAATGGAGAGCTATCGGCTGATTTTGGGCGATCCGCTGCAACAGGTACAACGCCTGCTCGGCCACGCGAGCCTCACCACCACCTATATCTACCTCGACCATATAGCGACCCGCGCCGATACGGTGGATGCTGCCGTCGAGGAGTTGCTCGCGCTGCTGCCGGGACAGCAGGGCGCATGAGCGGGCGTCCCCGAAAGGGCCGTCCTGTGATCTTCGCGTCGATCACGCCGGAGCCACAGAAGCCCGATCCGGTACTCGGCCTTAAGTTCACCATCGAGGCGCGATATGGCGGCACGGTCCTGGTCGATATGACAAGGTTCAATCCTCGCCCGCTAGCGATCGCCTTTGCCGGCGCACTGCGACGATTGGCCGCGCTCGGCGGCCCCTTGGGAGCCGCCACGACTGTCAGACAGTATGGGTATGGCTATCGGCGGTTTTTCGCCTGGCTGGGTGACCAAGCTCCCGAGGTGGTCGGTCCCGGTGATCTGCGTGCGATCCACATCGATGGCTTCGCGGAAGCGCTCGAACGGAGCGGGATACGCGCGGGAACTTGTCACGGAACGGTCAGCATGATCGTCAACACGCTACGCGTAATCGAAGCCGACGGGCGCGACTGGATCGCGCCCGATCTGCAAAAGCGGCTACGCTATATTCTGGCCACCTCGGTCGGCTGTTCGACCCCGCGCGATGCGTACAGCCCATTCGTAGCGCGAGCACTGCGCGACGCAGCCCGGATTGACGTCGAAGCAATGTTTCGTCGTCTCCGCGTTGAGGATCGCACCGACGACGACAAGCCAGCAATCGTGAGTGCGCGAGCCAACGTTGAAGCGATCATCGCTCGCGATGGCTCTATCCTGACCGACCAGCGCGACATGGTAAACCTATATGCCTTGCACAGACGACACGGTTTGCCATCCGACGGGTTCAGCGCTTACATTCATGGCCGGCATCATTTACTTGGCTCCGATCTACCGTCTTTGCTCGTCATGCTCACGCTCGACACCGGTTTAGAGCCCGAGTGCCTAACGGCGCTGACCGTGGACTGTCTCGCCAATGCACGTGCCGGCACTGTGGAACTGCGCTACCTGAAGCGCCGCGCGGGCGGCGCTGCGCACAAGAGTATGCGCGTCCGCGACGGCGGTAGCGGAACGCCCGGCGGGCTGATCCGCCGCCTGATCGACATCACCTCCGCCGCTCGTAAGCACCTGCCCGGCGATTGTCTCTGGACCTATCATCAAAAGGGAGGCCTTCGGACAGGTATCTCTCTTGGGAACATGCGCGTCACGGCCTGGGCCGCGCGGCACAATATTGTCGATGACGACGGCAAACCGCTCCACCTATTGCTTTCCCGGCTCCGCAAGACCCACAAGGCGCTGTGGTACACCAAAACTGAAGGCCACATGGCTCGCTTCGCTGTCGGACACTCCCGTGAGGTCGCCGCGCGGCACTATGCCGATCTCCCATCGCTCCGGCCCCTGCATGAGGCGACCGTCGCTGATGCGTTCCGCGAAGCGCTGGCTACGGCGATGCCGATCGTCCTTGCGCCTTCAGCCGAACAGGCGCTGCGCGAAGCGCCCGCACAGGCCTTGCCGCTGACGCCGGCGGGTACAGTGGGTTCGTTACTCGACGGCGAGCAGGATGTCTGGCTCGCAGCTTGCGCAGGCTTCTATAGTAGCCCCTTCACCGAAGCCGGATCGCCGTGCGTGCAGCCCTTCTGGGGTTGCCTCGATTGTCCCAACGCCGTCATCACCGCGCGCAAGCTTCCCGCCATTCTCGCCTTCCTCGCGTTCGTCGAAGAGCAGCGACGGGGCCTGCTGGCGAGCGACTGGGCGGTCAAGTTCGGTCATGTCCATGCCCGCATTACCCGCCAGATCCTGCCGGCCTTCTCCGATATCGTAATCACCGATGCACGCCAGCAGATGAAGAACGAGCGGCTCTATTTGCCGCCGGAGGCACAAGGATGACCGCGCCCGCTCATGTCCGCGCGCTGGCATTCGACGATCGCCCAGTGCTGGCGAGCGCGCCGCTGAAGCCGGGCTATACCCGCGAGGAGCTATCGCGCGTCGGCGATCCAAGCTGGGATCTCGGTCCCGCTATCTTTCGTGAGAACACCCAGCGCACCCAGATGATGGTGCATTTCGACTTGCTCGAACATGCCGATATGCAGGCCGCCATGCGCGCCTATCTCTATGCGCGCCTCAACGTCGATCTTCCCGGCTACGCCCCAAAGTTGCCGCCAACGTGTATCCGTCACGCGTTCGACCGCGCACGCCGTTTCTTCGCCTTCGTTCGCCTGAAGCTCAAACGGCTTGATCTTGCACGCATCGATCCGGCGTTAGTCGATGCTTACGCCCGTCATCTTCGTGACGATCTCGCCCTCCTACCCGAAGTAGTCGGCCAACACCTGCAATCAGTCTCCCATCTCTATCACTATCGCGACCACTTGCCCAACGGTGGTCTCGCTTTCGAACCTTGGGCCGGACAGGCACCCGCTCGCGTCGCAGGCCACCGGTACGTCGTTGAGAACCGCACGCCGCGATTTCCCGAGAATGTTATCGCCGCGCTGCTCGCCTGGTCATTGCGCTACGTCAGCATCTTCGCCTACGACATCCTGGCGGCTCGAGAGGCGCTCGATCGTCTCGAGGCGCGCCGCACCCGGCTGCTCGCCATCGAGCGTCGACTGCCGAACTCGGAGCGGCGACGGCGACAACATGCTCGCCTCGAGCGCCATCTCGCCCGCCGAGCGCGGCAAGGCCGTGGCGTGCCGATTTGGGGTATGCAAATCTGGGCCGCAAAGAACAGCAACGTCGGCGCGCAGAAAGCAACGCCGACGATTAACTACCATCTTCTCGAGCTTCACGCCTGTGTCGATGCTGCGGCGGAGCCGGCCATGAGCTTCCGAATCGACAGGCGTTCGCGCGCCATTATCGCGGCTGCCGTCGCCAACCTCGGTGTCGAAACAGGCGGAATGGACACGCCGATCTCAATTGATCCCGACAGTGGTCAGCCCTGGTGCGCGCGCTTCGACGTGAAGACTCTCGCACGTGAAGAGCAGATGCTTCAGGTCGCTGCCTATATAGTGTGCGCCTATCTCACCGGCATGCGCGACTCCGAGGTCCAGGCGATGCGGCTCGGTTGCCTCTCGATTGAGCGCAGCGAGGACGGCCTGCTCGAGCGATTCCGTATTCGATCGACCATCTATAAGCGTCGCGCAACCACAGGTGAGGCGGCAAGCTGGGTAACGATAGAGCCGGTAGCAGACGCCATAGCGGTGCTCGAACGCCTGGCGTCGGCAAGGTCGACACGCTCCGGTGGCAGCGATACGCTTTGGCCAGCATTACGCTCCAGTTCCGGCAGGACGCATCTGTCAGTTGATGTGATACGCCATCTCAACGCGTTTCGCGATCACGTCACCACCGCCTTCGGCAGCGCCGACATGCCGATCGTCCCGGCCGGACCCGATGGCAAGCCATGGCACATCACACCGCGCCAGTTTCGTCGCACCATCGCGTGGCATATCGCTAACCGTCCTTTCGGCACCATCGCCGGCATGATCCAGTATAAACACGCCTCGGTTGCCGCTTTCGATGGCTATTCCGGAACCAGCAGATCCGGGTTTCGCGCCGAAGTCGAGGCAGAGCGCCAGCTTGGGCAGCTTGATGACCTGTTGGATTATTTCGACCGACGGCGAGGCGGCGCATCGCTTGGCGGTCCGGCAGGACCGCGCATCGCGCGGACTCTCGACGAGGCCGCGGACGCACTCGGTCCTTTGCCTGCCATGATCGCCGACCGAGCAAGGTTACGTGTGATGCTCGCCAGCGTCGCGCGTACCCTCCATGTTGGGCAGCTCGCCGATTGCTTCTTCGATCCTGCGACGGCGCTCTGTCTTAAGCGCGTGACGACCCGCGATCCCTCGCAGCCGCTTACCGCGCTATGCGAGCCGACCCGCTGCCCCAATGCCTGCATCACCGCGCGCCATAGGCCGGCATGGGAACGCGCGGCTGTCGATGCCAAGTCGCACTTACGCGAGCGACGCATATCCGATCTCCAGCGTCAGGCCCTCCGGAACGAACTTGACCGTCTGAATGCGGTAATTGCCGGGATCGATCCTCGCGAGCCGTAGGCCCGGCAGCATCGCTAACCTCTTCACCAAAACTACGCCTTCCCGACTCATCCTGTTCCCGGTTTCTCATTTACCGCCATCCCCGCGCCCGTGCCGAAAGAGTACCCTTCAGCCGACCCCGGGGGTTCTGAAAGTCAGCGAGAAAATGACCGAAATAAGAATGGCTGGCCGATCTCGAAATGGTGGTTTACTGGCGAATGTTGACAGATTACTGCACGTTGCCTTCGATGTGGCGCATCGCCGACAACGAAGTTTTTCTACCGGTCTGCAAGCGCCCCGTTGCGGACATTAAGCAAGGCGGCTCAGATCAGTGCCGCATCACATCATTTGAGGCGAGGGAACTTCAGAAATGGGCTCACTCGCTGCATGGTAGCGTCTACCTCAAGCGTCATACAAAGTTCCCGTCTCTCGGCCAGACAGTTTTCGGGGGCAGAAGGTTCGTTAACCGCTATAATCTGCAGTTCTGCATCCCCTCCAGCGCTATGTTTGGAAGACGCTCCGCCAAGGCTTACATATGACTGCTTACCTTTCTGATTAATGATCTGGAAATACTTGAACCCTGCCACCTTGCTGAGTTCTGCTGCCCGATAGAGTGCAATATTAAAAGCGCTGCCTTCCGGAGCCCTTCCGTTGACACCGGCTATTACTTTCCATGAATTTTGACCTATCAATTTGTCTTTATATCCACCAAACATACCCCATCGTTGATACTTCACTTGGCGAATATCTTGCGCTGGCAAGGTGGACGGAACAGTAATTAAACCCATCACTGCAGCCGCTATCAAATATCGCATGATGCCCCCGATTTTTCAGCTATTTGGCCGTCACGATTGGCCAACCCCTCTCGTCAAATATCATCGGTAATTCTGGATTGCGACCCTTATCCAGCGACCCTAAGCTCACGGTCCGCTCACCACCCCTTTCGGCCTTTCCCGGCGCGGCCATGGGCATCGGTCAGCGGAAGGGCGGCTTACCGCAGCGCGGCAAGAAAAGCGGTCTGGCGGCTCGCGCCCCGTTGCGGGCATTCCAAATCACGGTATGTGAATGCAATGATCGAGCGCGTATTCGTTCCTGCCGCCGCCACAATCTTGAGCCTCGGCTTTTTTCTGGCGGGCTTGATCGCGGTCGCTCTCATTTTTTTCAATACCGCGATGCCATGCAGGCCGGAAAGCGTATTCTACACAATCACGCGGATCGGGGCGGTGATAGCTCTGTTCGCAGGCGCGGTTCTGATGGAGAGATTGAAACTCGCGCCCTCCACCCGGAAGTTTATGGTCGGCCTTGCTATACCTCTGCTCGCAGTTGGACTCCACGCCGTTGCGATGAAGCAGGATGCAAATGCCCAAAGGTCATGCCTCGCGCAGAGGAATGGCAACTGACCACCCAACACGGCCGTAATATGGCTCAATTCGAAACGCCAAATCTTGCCATCTGTTGAAGGGCTCAGACGAGTGCCGGTAGGCATGAGCAAATGACACGCCGAGCACGATGAACTCCGCCTTCGGCGGTTGCGCTTGGCACAGTGACAAAGTGCAGTAGCGCTTTGCCACTGTGCCAAGCGCCCAAGTTGGCTTGACTGTCAGGATATACGATGCCGGCACGTCTATCCCGAATGCCAATGGCGGGCATTCACCGACCTTCAACGCCTTCAGCATCGGCCGTGGCGGACGCCATATCCTCGACTCCCGCCCACTCAATGAAGCCGATCGCCCCTCCATCCTCGTGCTGATGCTCGACAAGGCCGGAAACGAGGCCAAGCCTTCGCCGCGCGCGAAGTCGCGCACCATAGGCGGCCGCCGTGAGGTTTGCTGGAGTTTCGGAGAGGGGACGATCTTCCCCGGCTACACGGACGACAGCGAGTGGAACGGCTTCCTCAACATCACCGTCGACGAAGCCACCTGGCCGCATGTCCATGCAGAACTTCTTGCAAACGCCGATGGCGATCGCACGCTGATCGCATCGCTCAACGCTCTGAAGCCCAAGGCGGGGTTCGTATCGCTCGCCTTCGGCTACACCACACAGGAAGTCGAAACGCGGTGGGCTCTACAATTCCCCGACTATCCAATTGCCTGCATGCCGCCCATTCCGGGAGACTGGACGGACAAGAGCTGGCGCAACGACACCAAGCCCAGCTTTGAAGTCTGCTCCGGGCCGATGGGCGAGCCCGTCGAAATGTGGATCGACTATCCCGAAGCCACGCTGCGCGAAATTGCGAGCGAGCCGCGCTTTGGCCTCTATCGCCGCAATGCGGAGGACGAGCTTGAAGCCATCTACACCGGCGAGGATTACGCCGAGGCTATGGAACATGCCAACCGCGAGGCCCTTGCCTGCGCCTTCGCCAAGGCGCTCGCCCAGGAAATGACGCCTGACGAATGGCAAACCATGCGGCTGAACAACCAGACGATCACGCCGGGATGCTGCGCGTCGCATGACTTCCTTGATGCCAACATGGT
This sequence comes from Sphingobium baderi, assembly GCF_001456115.1. Classification (NCBI taxonomy): domain Bacteria; kingdom Pseudomonadati; phylum Pseudomonadota; class Alphaproteobacteria; order Sphingomonadales; family Sphingobiaceae; genus Sphingobium; species Sphingobium wenxiniae. Next base: position 32,305 of record NZ_CP013265.1, read on the forward strand.
CATGCTGGCCGTATGGCTCACCTATCGCGGCGATCAGCTGATTGCCCGAGGAGCGATAACCGGGATTGGCGATGACCTCGATCACGTCAACGCGGCATGGACGATCGCCAGGGAGCGCTACATGACGGCCAGCGCCGAAGGCGAACGCTTCGACCTCTGGCGCTGCACCGGGCTTACCGTACCCGACCTCTCCGCCGCAGGCTGCGAAATGGGCGACAATGACCCCTGCATCCGGCCTGGCCGCGTCTACGAACCCGGCCATATCGAACTGGATGAGGAGAAGGGCCTTGTCGTGACCATCGGAAATACCATCCGCACCTTCGAGACCCAGATCGAGGCCGAAGGCCACCTCTGGCGGGCCTATGCTGCCTCCGAGTTCACTTTCTAGCCCGAGGCCGCAGGCTGATCGAGGCGCCGATGCCCACTTGAGGGGAGGGGGAAGGGGACAGGCGAGCAACCCGAAAGGAGCCGCCCATGTCCAACGTCGTCAAACTGCCGGGACCGCCAGCGCCCCCGCGCTGCGCGGTTCCCATCGGCAAAACCTGCAATGGCCCCCTCGAACTGGACCTCGCCCGCGTCCTTGCCGGACGCATGCTGGTTCAGGGCGGGTCCGGTGCCGGCAAGAGCCAGACCATGCGCCGCATCGTCGAAGAAGCCTTCGACTATGTGCAAACCATGATCGTCGATCCCGAGGGCGAGTTTGGCAACCTTGCCGCGCACATCGGGGCGACCACGATCAAGGCCGCCGAAATCGCCGCCGATGGCCTCACTGCCGCAGCGACACGCGCGAGGCACCACCGCATTGCCCTCCATCTGGATCTCACCGACCTCGATCCCGAACAGCGCATCATCAAGGCATCGGCCTTCTTCGCCGGCCTTGTCGGCGCGCCGCGTGAGGACTGGAATCACACCGTTCTCGTAGCGATCGACGAAGGGCACCTGCTCGCGCCCCATCAGGCCGGTTCCGCGCAAGACGCGGAAACCCGCCGCCTTGGCGTCGCCACGCTCACCGACTTGTGCGCCCGAGGCCGCAAACGCGGGATCGCACCTATCATCGCGACCCAGCGCCTCGCCAAGCTCTCCAGCTCCGTCGTCTCCGAGCTTCAGAACTTCCTGATCGGCATCAACGTCTTCGACCGTGACATCCTGCGCGCGGCCGACATTCTGGGATTCAGCCGCAGCGAGGCCGAAAAACTGCGCACACTTGGCGCTGGCGAGTTCTACGCCTTCGGCCCCGCGCTCACCCGCATACCGCTGCTCGCCAAGATCGACCAGACCATCACCGAACATCTCGGCGCCACCCCGGACCTGCACGGCGCGGCCGACCTCGACCATGCCGAGGCCCAGAAGCTGCTCGACCTCGAGCATCTTCGCGAAACCCCAAGCCGGCGCGACGACAATCTGAAGGCGCGCGGCAGCCGCGCCCTCGACGCCTTCCTGCTCGATCCGATCGCGCCGACCGCAACGGCAGTCTGCCTGGCCTTGAAGGGCATTTCTCCCAACGCCACGACCGCCAACGAACTGGCCAAGCATCTTTGCATCACCCGCGAGGCCGTGGATCAGGCGCTGGACGTCCTCTCAGCGCTCTCGGCCGTCGATACCATGCCACGGGCCGGTGACCGCATGGCGCGCCTCCATACGCGCCTGCGCGCCCGTCTCAGCGACGTCCATGTGGTGGGCCTGTCATGACCGACGACACCGCACCCATCATCGTCGAACTTGTACCGCTGGCAGCGCCAATACCCACGCCATCGGCGCCACTGGCCGAAATGGTGTATCGACCCGATAGCTGGACCCCTCAGGACGTTCGCACCCTGCGCCAGCTGTTCAACGACGACACTCCGCTGCCGGAAATTTCCGAAACCCTGGGCCGCGGCTTGCATGGTGTCAGGGACAAGATTTGCACCCTTGGCCTGCGCCGCCATTCAACGCGGCCGTGGGGCGAGCTTGAAGATCACGAACTGATCCAGACTTACGGGCAGGAGCCCGCTGCCACGATCGCCGCGCGTCTCGGCCGCTCATGCGGCGCCGTCTATACCCGTGCCGCATTCCTTGGCCTCAGCGAAGAGGCAGCACCGGCATGGACGCCATGGGAAGATGCGCAGCTGCGCGCCGGCTTTGCGGCCGATATTCCGACAGCACAGGTCGCGCTCATCATCGGCAGACCCCATGCCGGCGTCTACAGCCGTGCCGGAAAGCTGGGCATCAAGCACGCGAGCACTCCCAAGGGCTGGACCAACGCCGAGATCGAGCGCGCCATCGAACTCGTGCAAGCCGGTCATACCTACACCCAGATCGGCACGATTCTTGGCACGGAAGGCTTCGCCACCCGCACAAAGTCGTCGCTTCAGGCGCTTATGCAGCGAACCGGGCAGGGGAAGGGTTGGGGCCGCGTCTGGATGCCCGAGGAAGATGAACTTCTCATCAAAGCCTATCGCGACAACGCCAGCCTGACACCTTTGCGCAACCTGCTCGGCCGATCGGTCTTCTCGATCCGCTGGCGCGCGGAATATCTGAACCTTCGCGGCACCCATGCCCGGTCCAAAGGCTTCCGCCTTGGTCCTGACTGGTCCGAGGCCGACGAAGCATGGCTTCGCCGCGACTACGGCAAGATCCCGACGCCCGAACTGGCGCGGCAAATGGGCCGCACCCGCGCAGCCATCTTCACGCGCGCCAATATCCTTGGCCTCATACACGAAGGACGCCAGCGCTGGACTCCTGACCATCTGGCCGCGCTGCGGATCGCGCATGAGCGTGGCATCAGCCTCGCAGACCTTGCCGCAGCGCTCGGCCGCGAAACAGGCGCCCTACACAAATATGCCGGCAAGCAGGGCCTCGTCTTCGGCCGTCGTCCTCGCTGGCCAGAACCCCCGACCCTCGCTGACATCCTGAATCTGCCCGACGACACGAAAGGGAAGGGGGAGGGGTGAAGGCGAAGGCAAGGATTTTCCGCGCCAGCAGGAGATGCAGCATGTGCCCTGAAACTCAGCAGACTGCCGCCCCGAACCCGAACGCAGGTCATGAAATCGTCCTCTGGCCTGACGGAACCTGGTGCTGGCACGACGAGTTCGATCCCGCCGAATGGTCGCATATGTCGGATGATTACGAAGTGATCGACATGGGCGACATGCCGCGCGTCGAACGGCTTGCCCGCGAGGATGCGCAGCTCTGCGCGGATGTCCTCGAAGAACTGCGCTGAGGGCCGCCACATGGTAGACCGCGTTTCCGCGTCGATCACGATCGGCGGCACCGTCAGCCTGTCCCTTTGGAAGAGCCTCGCTGCCGCGATCGCGGCCGAGGCCCTGTCCACCGATTGGGACGGCGAGCCTTTCAACGACAGCGACCTTACCGAAGGCCAGCCCTTGCGCCTCTATGCGCATGAAGTCGCGAATGGCTGCTTCAAGGAACTGGAGCCGATCTGCGAGGCGCATGGCGTGCCGTTCGTGCGTTCCTCCTACGGTTTCACCGGGCAATGGGGCCCGGAAAAGGTCATCTTCACCGGGACCGGCGATCCCGTGATCTATCCCTGCAGCGAAGACGGCACCGCCTATGTCGATCGCGCCAAGATCGAGGCTCTGGGCACTCTCGCTGCGGTGAACGCCTATCTGGACGAGGCCGATTTCGCTGTTCCTCCGATCGTCATCACCGACGGGATCGAGGAGGGCGCCTCTAACGTGCCTTCCGTCGCGCTTGCCCAGGCCGTTCACGTCCCGCCACCGCTCGAGATCGCGAGAATGCTCGTACTCAGCACCATCCATATGAGCCCCGCCACGGCCGCAAACTGGATGGCGCATTGTCCATGGGCCTGCTTCGACAAGGACGACTATGGCGCACGTCTGCGATGACGTCGGGATCACCGAGGCCGAGGGTGTCCCCGTCGAGATCCGTTCGGCCATCCATGTCGCCAAGCGCGAAAACTGCGACTGGATCATGTGGGATTGCGATGGCCCGCAGGTCGACGAGCTGCCAGAATACGAGTGGGGAGACGCTCCCCGTACCTCACCATGACACGGCTGCAGAGCGCCCCCAAAGCCGTTGACGTGAGAAACCGCGTCCCGGACTACCTCTTGCCGCCCCGCGCCCCGCACGTCCTCGCCTACGGCGTGGGCGTCGATTCCACCGCGCTTCTGATCGAATTGGAAGCCCGCGGCGAAAAGCCCGACCTTGTGATCACGGCGGATACCGGCGTCGAGAAGCCGGCCACTTACGAGTACCTCGACGTTATCCGTCCATGGATGGCCGCACGCGGTATCCCTTTCGAGATCGTTCGCTATCAGCCGCGGCGTTTCAAGCACTGGCCGCCCTATTATTCTCTGCTCGAAATGGCGCTCACCAACGCCACCCTGCCCAGCAAATCGCTCGGTGGCTCCAGTTGCAGCCTGAAATACAAGAAGGCGCCACAGGACGCCTTCCTGAAAACGTGGCAGCCCGCGATCGACGCATGGGCGAGGGGTCAGAAGGTGACGCGACTGATCGGGTTCGACGCCGGCAAGCGCGATACGATCCGCTACACCCATGCCGCCAAGATCGAAGATCCGCTCTACGACTATCGCTATCCGCTGCGCGAATGGGGGATGGACCGTGAAGCGTGCGAACGCCGCATCACCGCTTCGGGGCTCCCCGTCCCGAGTAAGTCAAGTTGTTTCTTCTTATGTTTGCAGATGGTGTCTCGTCTCATCACAACCCTTTATTTATGCGCTATAAAATTAACCGCCGTTTGAGACGATTCGAGACCATTGAAGCGCTCGGGACAGTTGCAAAGCGCTACTGCACTTTGCAACTGTCCCGAGCGCAACCGCCGAAGGCGGCGCGACTCGTCGCGGGGGCATCCGGAATGACTTTGCTGAGCGGAAGAAACTAACTTGCCATTGCCTGTCGGGTTGCTGATGCGGCCTTGATCATTGCGCCGACAGATTGGGAAATGTCTGGTACGCGCCCAAATCGGCCGTTTGGGCCAAGCCGTGCCGCCCCCGAAACCTGCCATTCCTCCGGATACTTGGTGCGTTGGGAGTACCGCTTCATCGACACTCCCATTTGACAGTCAGGCCAAGAGGACCTTCGATTCAGCTTTGAGGCGCGATGGCGATCGCAGAATGGTCTGTGGAGGCATCGACTGGAACACCCGCCTCCTTGCGTTCGGAATAGCGGTCGACAAGTTGCACCGCATGCGGACGCATCAGCACGGTGAAGCGGACCAGCTCCTCCATGACGTCGATGATCCGATCGTAATAGCTCGACGCCCGCATCCGGCCGTCTTCGTCGAACTCTTTGTACGCCATTGCTACCGACGACTGGTTGGGGATCGTGAACATCCGCATCCACCGACCCAACAGGCGCAGTGAATTGACGGCATTGAAGGATTGCGAGCCGCCGGACACCTGCATGACGGCAAGTGTCCGTCCTTGCGTCGGCCGCATCCCGCGCATCTGAAGCGGGAGGTGGTCGATCTGCATCTTCATGATGCCGCTGATCTGGCCGTGTCGCTCCGGGCTGCACCAGACCATGCCTTCGGACCAGAGCGCGTGCTCGCGCAGCTCATGCACGGCCGGGTGGTCGTCTCCGGCCACCTGATCGGGCAGCGGCAGGTCGCTGGGATCGAAGATCCGCGTCTCGGCGCCGAAGAACTGCAACAGGCGAGCAGCCTCCTCCACGGCGAGGCGCGAGAACGAGCGTTCCCTGAGCGAACCATAAAGCAACAGAATGCGGGGCGGAGGCTGGTCTGAGCCGAGGCCGGTGGCTGGACGCTCGAATGCGAACGCCTTGTCCAACGCCGGCAAATGGTCGGGGGCTGCGAGTTCACGCAATCTCATTCTCGAATACCTTTCTCAAGTCGGCTGCACGCCGCTTCATTTCGGCGGCAAAATGTCTGTTCGAACCTCGCCCGGCACGACTGCGGTCCACTTCTTCGCGGGACGATCGCAGGGCATCGCGGTCGAAGAACCGGGCGGCACTGACCGACCGCACAGGTATTTGGGCTCTAGGCCGGTCGATCCGCTGTCGGCGCAGAAGCCGTGCCGCCGCCAAGCGCGATCTGCATGTAGACGGTGTCGAGCCATCGGCCCGCCTTCCAGCCCATGCCTGTCAGTCGGCCGACGTGTTCGAAGGCGCAGGATCCGTGCAGCGCAACGGAAGCAGGTTCGCCGCCTCCGATCACAGCGACCATTTGCCGGAAGCCGTAAGTTTCCGCAGCATCAAGCAAAGCCGTGAGAAGTCGCTTGCCGATCCCGGAGCCCCGTCGATCATGCGCGATGTAGATGCTGTTCTCGCAAGCAAAAGCGTAGGCAGGACGATCTCGGAACTGCGTCGCGTATGCATAGCCGACAACTTCCGTTCCCTCGCAGGCGACGAGGAAAGGCCAATTCCGGTCGGTGATGGTCTCAATCTTGACGGTGGTCTCGGCAACCGTGGGCGGAACGATCTCATAGGTCGCCGTGCCGTGCAGTACGTGATGGGCGTAGATGGCAGCGATGGCTTCCGCGTCATCGACGGTCACGCTTCGAACAGAGATCGTCACTGGCGTACTCCAAGTGGGCTTTTAAGGTTCAACATGGCAGGCAAACGCTGGCCGGTTCGCTGCACTGCGGGCGCACTTACAGGAACGGGATTCACTCGCGTCCCGTCAGATGCAGGTCAGCTCAGCCAGCAGCGGCTCGTAGAGTTCGGTTCGACCCTGGCAGCAATCCTTGGCGAGAAAGACCATCACGCCGCGCAAGGAATCCAGGTTGGCGCGCTGAATTTGCTGTCGCCCGCGCTTTTCGGCGATGACGAGACCCGCCTTCACCATGACGGCGAGGTGCGTCGAAAATGTGCTCTGGCTCAGCCCAGATGCCTCGACCAATTCACCCGTGGAAAGCCCACCGGGCTCATGCCGGATCAACAGCCTGAAGGCCTCCAGTCGCGTAGGGTGCGCGAGCGCTGAAAGCAGAGCGAGGGCTTCTTCGGTGTTCATTCATCGTAATTTACCGATTGGATTGCGATCGTCAATATTGAATCGGAAATTCCCGATAAAAAGCCGGCCGGTGCCTCAGCTGTCGGCAGCCTCCGCCAGCGCCGAAGTGAGCAGCGCGGACACATCGCGTGCGGTTCGTGCAGCGCCCATCAGGGTCGCGGAGCCAGGCCCCGTCCAATCGCCGTATCCGGCCATCCAGAGGCGTTCCTCTTTGATCGAGCGATAGTCCTCAACGTGGACCCTGCCATCGGCCTCCACCACGTTCAGCGATTGCAGGTGGTCGAGCGCCGGCTTGAATCCGGTGCACCAGATCACCGCATCCACGGCTGTTTCCGATCCATCGGGCCAAACTACGCCTGTTGCCGTCATTCGGGTGAATGGCCGCACCGAGGAGAGGTCGCCGCGATCGCGCGCCGCTTTGACAGGAGGAACCATCACGATGTCGCCGACACCGCCGACAGGCTCTCCATCTGGCGGCCCTTTCATCCGAGCCACGGCCCTTTCGAAGAGTACCCGCCCGTCGACATCATCGGGAAGAAACAGTGGGTCATGTGTTGTAACCCAGGTCGCGCTGGCAATCGGAGCAATCTCCGCCATGATTTGCGCGCCGCTGTTGCCACCCCCGACAACCAGCACCGATTGCCCGGCATAGGCCTCCGGGCGGTTGTACAGCGCGGAGTGGACTTGCGTCCCCTCAAACAGATCGTGACCGGGATACTCAGGCACATAGGAGTGCGACCAAGTACCGGTCGCGCTGACAACGAAGCGAGCAAAATAGGGCCCATCCTCCGTCACAACCTCCAGATGAGCGCCGGACCGGCGGATGGTCTCTACGCGTACGGGCCTTTGGATGGGCAGCTTGTAGCGTTCCTCGTAGCGGCTCAGGTAATCGAGCACATCATCGCGGGTCGGATACCCCTTGTGTGAGGGCGGGGGCATCAGCCAACCGGGCAATGAACTGTATCCCGCTGGAGAAAACAGCCGCAGCGAATCCCAGCCATGCCGCCACGCGCCGCCAGGACCGGTTTCTGAATCGACGATCACGAAATCTGCCCCGGAACGGCGTAGATAATAGCCCAACGACAGCCCCATTTGCCCGCCGCCAACTATGACGATGTCGTGCGTTTTCATTCGGTCGCTCCCATTCCGAGGATCGAGGCAGTGCTGGAGAAAGCATTGGCGCCGCAGCAGCTTGCTTGAGCTCGCATAACTTTGAACGACGTGCATTCCTCTAAGGACCGCAATAGCACGGTGAATCCATATTTCCACGGTTTTGGAAATATCGATTGACGAGCCTTCGGCGCGCCCATATTTCGATAATCCTAGAAGGATCGACGAATCATGAATGACCTCAACTCCCAGGTGTGGGCAGTCGATGCATTGAGCGCTTTGGCGCATGAAACGCGCTTGTCCGTGTTCCGCATGCTGATCCAGGCAGGGCCGGAAGGCCATGTCGCGGGCGCCATTGCCGAGCGCGCGGGCGTGCCGCAGTCGACGATGTCCCACCACTTGAGCACGCTTGAGCGCGCAGGCCTCGTTCAATCCGAACGGGAAAGCCGCCTCATCCGCTACCGCGCCAACTATGCCGGAATGCAGCGGCTGCTCACGTTCCTCATGCAGGATTGCTGCCAGGGGGCGCCGGAGATGTGCTCGGACCTGATCGCCAAGATTCGCTGCGATACATCAGCTTGAGGGTGCTCCATGTCCGACAGAACCTACAACGTCCTGTTCCTATGCACCGGTAACAGCGCGCGCTCCATCCTGGGCGAAGCGCTCATGAACCAGCTCGGTGGCGATCGCTTCGTGGCGTACAGCGCCGGCAGCCAGCCCAAGGGCAAGGTTCACCCGATGGCTCTTGCGGTTCTCGATGAAATGGGGATCGACAAGCGGGGCATGTATTCCAAGAGCTGGGACGAGTTCGCGAAGCCCGGCGCTCCTAAGTTCGATTTTATCTTCACCGTCTGTGACAACGCCGCCGGTGAGACATGCCCGGTGTGGATCGGACATCCGATCACGGCGCATTGGGGTATTGAGGACCCGGCCGCAGTTGAAGGCGAAGGCCAGCGCGAGGCGTTCCTGAAGGCGCTGCGCTATCTTCACAACCGCATCTCGCTGTTCCTCACCCTCCCGCACGACAGCATCGACAAGATGGCGATGCAGCAAAAACTTCTCGAAATCGGCCAAAGCGAAGGTGCGAGCCTCAAAGCTGGAGCAAACAGTATGACCACCGACATCATCATCTACCACAACCCGGAGTGCGGCACGTCGCGCAATGCCCTCGCGATGATCCGCAATGCCGGCATCGAGCCGCACGTCATTGAGTATCTGAAGACGCCGCCCTCGCGCGCATTGCTGGAAAGCCTGATCTCGCGTGCGGCTATGACCCCTCGCGCGCTGCTTCGCGAGAAAGGCACGCCTTATGCCGAACTGGGCCTGGGTAATGCCGACCTCACCGATGCCGAATTGATCGATGCGATGATGGAGCATCCGATCCTTATCAACCGGCCGCTGGTCGTCTCACCGCTCGGCGTTAAGCTATGCCGTCCGTCCGAAGAAGTGCTCGACCTCATTCCCGCTGCGCAGCAAGGCGCTTTCGCGAAGGAAGACGGCGAACAGGTGGTCGATGCGGCCGGCAATCGCGTAGCTGGCTGAGCGAGCAGGACCCATGACCATCGAGCCCAAGCCGGAACGTCTCTCGTTCCTTGATCGCTATCTGACCCTCTGGATATTCCTGGCCATGGCGCTGGGCGTAGGCTTGGGCTCCGTGTTCCCCGGCCTACCAAAGACAATCGACAGCCTGTCTTGGGGGTCGACAAACATCCCCATCGCAATCGGCCTGATCCTCATGATGTATCCGCCGCTTGCGCGGGTACGGTATGAGGAACTGCCTCATATCCTCGACGACAAGCGCATCCTTGTGATCTCGCTCATCCAGAACTGGCTTATCGGACCAGTCCTGATGTTCGCCCTCGCGGTCCTGTTCCTGCGCGACAAGCCGGAATACATGACCGGCCTGATCCTGATCGGTCTGGCGCGTTGCATCGCCATGGTTATCGTCTGGAACCAACTTGCGAAGGGCAACAACCAGTACGTTGCAGCGCTGGTCGCGTTCAACTCGATCTTCCAGATCTTGTTCTTCAGCGTCTACGCTTGGTTCTTCCTGGCTTTCCTGCCGCCGTTGTTCGGGCTCGAAGGTAGCGTGATCGACGTGAGTTTCTGGACGATTGCCCAAGCTGTCTTGATCTACCTTGGCATTCCGTTCCTCGCCGGCTTCGTGACCCGAAAGGTGCTGACGAAGGCCAAGGGCAACGAGTGGTATGAGCACACGTTCCTGCCGAAGATTGGGCCCGTGACGCTGGTCGCGCTGCTCTTCACGATCGTTGCTATGTTCAGCCTCAAGGGAAGCGAAATTCTCGCGCTGCCCGGTGATGCCCTGCGCGTGGCGGTCCCGTTGACGATCTATTTCGTCGTCCAGTTCACGATCGCGTTCTTCATGGGGAAGCTCGTCGAGAGCGATTACCCGCGCACGACGGCCGTTGCCTTCACAGCGGCAGGCAACAACTTCGAACTCGCCATCGCGGTTGCCATTGCGGCTTTCGGGCTTTCGTCGCCGGTTGCGTTCGCTGCAGTGATTGGGCCGCTGGTCGAGGTGCCGGTCCTGATCCTGCTGGTCAATGTTGCCTTCTGGTTTGGACGGCGCTGGTTCCCTGACACTGTGCCACAGCGGGCGCGCGCGTCCACCTGAGCCTGAGTTCGCGAACTGTTGTCTGCGCCGAGATCTCTCAACGATAGCCCTCTCGGCACAGACACAGCAGTTGCGCCTGCTCGACATCACTTCGCCAACGGCAGCTTTCTTCGTTTTTCAAACCAGAACCGGTCGGACAGCAAGCGGCCCATCGCGGTCATTTACATGCGAGATACCCGTTCAAGCTGCTGGTCGCAGGCAGGCTGTTGATTGAGAGAATTTTTCGTCGAGCGATGGGCCCAACCAAAATCCATCAAGCGTTGTGCAGGGCAGGATCAGTGCTGCGCAAGCGGGGAGGGTTCTAAACTGAATCTGCGTTCAATGGGTATCCCGCCCGTGACGGGCTCGCGTCGCCATGTAGCGTAGAGCGAATTGAGCGTGCAACGTGGCGTCGATTGTAATGTCCTCAGGGCTCGCTCGCATCATGAGCTGGCCGCCCCTGGTTTTGGCAGCATTGAACGCAATTGCCGGATTTCCGCCTCTTTGGCTTCCAACGCAGCCTCCAGCATGATGATACGATTGAGCAACTGGTTGATCACGTTGCGCAGCTCGGCCTTACCGCTCGTGATTTGTGGTTTGGCCTTCGGCGGCTTCGGAGCTTCATCTAACAAAGCGAGAAGTTTGGAGCATCGATAGGCCGTCGCTCGACTGACCCCCGCCTCGCGGGCAACATTGGTTATGCTCAGCTTGCCATTCGTCGCGGTGCCTTTGCCGTCGCGCAAGCGGTTATAGGCGTCAAGCAGCGCGACGGTGGTTTGCGATTTTCGGGGAGGGTTCGCTTTCCTCGTCATCGTTCGACCTGTTCCAGCAACTGTCTGTAAATAACGATCTGTGCCTCAATGGCGTGTTTCTGGATCGGGCTGATGTTCTTGCTATTTTTCATGGTCTCGGCATCTGCGATGCATGATTGCAGAGCCAGCACATGCCGCCTCGCCACCACGCTGTTCGGACAACGAGCAGGCTGGCACCTCGTAAATGCCGGCTGCACCTCAGCTCCTTTCACCTTCAAGCAGAGGGCGTGGTCGGCATAGAAGAAGCAGTCGTTGATATAACCCGGATGAAGCGTGACGGCAGTGTTTGAAAGCATTTTTGCGCGGCGCCGATCATCAACGACCGTGCCGGGCAGATCACCAATCTTGCTCCTGATGCTTGTAAATTCGGCGACGAGTTTCGAGCGCATGGGGCCGCCTGGATTGATCCCTGCCTTCCAGTCCTCGTACATCTCGACGATATCGCTGAGCTGAGCGAGGCGACGTTCCTCTTCGATCTCCGAACGGAAGCCGGATTGGGAAGTGCCCGCATAGCCTTCGAACATCATGGCGCTCGCGTGCCCATATTGTATCATGCCCGCGATCACGCCGAAGGGCTGGCTGGCGATGTACCATGCAAGGGTGCGGCGGAGCTGACGCGTACGCCACCGCCAGGGTTTATCACCCTCGTCCGGGATATGATATAGTGCCAGTATGCGGTCGGCTTCGGCGGGCGCCGCCGCTGCCATTTCTTCGGCGAGCCGGCGACACTCCTTGGCGAAGTAGTTTAGGTATACGGTCGATTGATGTGCCGTAAGCTGGACATTGCCTACCCCCCGAATCAAGGCCGGTTTGAACAGGGGCTCATCATCTCGCGGCGCTTCCGTTCGATCGGCGCTGTTGTGTAGATAGTCCTGCAACCGTATTGCTGCCAATACGGCCCTGGCAACAGGCTCTATTACAGTCCAGCGATGTTCAGCGCCGTCGACGTTTTTGCGGGTTTTGAAGATTCTTCCGACGAGTTCGTAGCCCTTAACCTTCCCATGTTCGTCTCGCACGAGTCTTAGGCAACCACGCTTGAGCGCGGCCGCTTCCTCGCCTCGCATTCCGGATAATAGGCCGATTACGAGATAGCACGCGGCCATCGCCGGTATGAAGGTATAACGACTGCTGAAGCTAGGAAGATGCGACCGCCACGCAGTGTTTGTTCCTGGCATGTTGGCCCAAACACTGCTTGCGCCTGGGCGCTCGGTTCCGAGTTGCGAGATTGCCTTCTCGAGCATAGCCGAGCGTGCTTTCAGCACTTCCACGCCGAGACCGCTGGCCTTGCAGATTTCTGGCCACGCGGGTCGACCATCTTGGGTCGCCGGTACTCCAGAGCCTGATGCTTCAAGTGCATCCAAATAAGCGCGCAAGCGCTGGTCACTTAGTTTCGGTGACACTCTTTGCCGACGCGCGGCGATGTTGACGCCAGCTATTCGATGTCGGGCGATGAGATCGTCGATCCCATGATCGACGTAGAACATGGCCCACCGCAACGCCGGCGCGCTAATGGCTTCCGGTATTCGCGGTGTGACATTTTCTCGGCCACCCCGGTATCCCGCGATCCGAGTCGCTGAACGGTTACCCCAAGGAGCTATCCCGATCCCCCGGAACGACAGGTAGGGCGTATAGAGCGCAAGTCGCCGTACGCAGAGGATCTTGTAGACAAGAGTTGCCGGTGCGAGGTGCCGCTTCGCGGACAGCCAGTGATCCAGCCAAGGCTGATCGATCTCGTGTAGTTGAAATCCGGCTTCCCGCACTTCTTGCAAAAAATACCGGATGATATTGCCGACCTGCATCAGCGAACCAGGTTTCAGGACGCCGAGGCGGCCGCGCACCTTGTCTCGGGAGTCGTAGTTCAAAGACAGGAACAGATATTCTCGTACGAGTTCCCGCTCATCAGCATCGGCGATCCGACCGAAGCAGATACAGGCTTCATGGGCCTTTTTCGGCCGCGCGATGGCACATTCGAGCAGCCACTTATCGTCCCCGACCAGAGAGATATTCTGCTGCTCACGGCCACTCACGACCATGTGGGGCGGAATCACCAATGCCGAACGGTCAATCCGCCAAGATGCTTCGGCACGTTCCAGAACCGGACGCATGCTCAGCCCCGCTGAAGATGTGGCGGCAGAGCTGGCGCCACAGCGGTATTTCCCACTGTGGACCGAGCCTGTTCGATATCGCCAGCGTCGAACACGGGGAGTATCTGTACCATAATTCGATCATGGTCGGCGCTGTAGCGCTCGTGCCACTCCGCTTCCGTCATGACGGCGCGCCGATCAGCTAGCCATCTCAGATAGGTCAGCAACGCTGGCAGCTTCCGTGCGGTGAACACAGCATTCGGGCAATGGAGGCAGCCAGTGAACGCGGTGGCGCAGGAGCCGTCGTCATTCCGCCCAAGTGGGCTCGACCAGAATCCGGAACACATGCCGAGGAACGTATCGGCATTGCCTGAGATCAACGACGCGACAGCGCCTGCGTCGAGCTTTTGGTTTCCGATCGAGAGGCCGGCTACGAGCGCGCTGGTTTCCTCCTTCGGTGGCAGGACCAACGGTATCATCGCCATGTCGAACAATTGACCTTCGGCGACCTCTACCGAGCGCGCATGCTCTTCTCGAAGCCCGTCCACCGCGGCATAATGCCGAGCGGCAACTGGCTTCGAGTGATCGCTCGCGAAGCGGCGAAGGTGGCCTGCGTGGCGCACGTAATTGTCCCGCTTCACCGTTTTTCTTAGCTGGGCGGGAACGATCTTGGTTATCGGCTTACCCGCTTCATCGACGAGGCCGAGGCTTCTGATAGCGGCGTAGAAGTTATGGGTAGAAAGGCTGAACCGCCGCCAGCTCGGCAGTCCGGCTGCAACGAAGCCGACCCACAGGTAATCCGCATTCGGGTCGCCTCGATCGGCCATTCGCTCGGCGGCGGGCCGGGATAGTTCAAGGGCAAGGCGAACGAGTCCGCCTGGCGTATTGATGCCACCGTCACGCACGCGTTCGCGCTTGATCTTGGCGCGCAGACCGCCTCGCCCCTTCGTGTATTCAATGGAGACATATCCTCTCGCGGGGTTCTTCAGGCAGTCGCGCCGCAGGGTCCGCAGGCATTCTATCGGCATTTCGACCCGGAGCGCGATGGCGATGATGAAGCAGATCGCATCAGGCAGTGTGAGAACGAGAAGATCGCTGGCGGCGGCGATGGCAACCTTGCGATATTTGAACATGTCGAACTCGCTTCGAGCGGCACGCGTGCCGTCGGCGACTTTCAGGAACACATTCTCAAAGCGGCTCCTCTCCAGCTTGTTTCGCAAAGCTTCGATCTGCTCGCGTCCCGCCACGATCCTTTCGCGTGTAGCTATCACGCTGCGATCAGCGGCCTCTTTCAGGACGCGAGCGACGAACGGTGTCAACGGTTCGCGGGGCCGTAATGCCGTTCCATTGTGACGGCTCGTGAAGTTGATCCGCGCCTTCAGATCCGGACGTAGCAGATCAGGGTTGCGTTCGTCTATCGCGCGAAGGCCGTGAACAAGGCAACGGAACCGGGAGTATTGGCCCCGAACGTCGCAAGCATCGATGTCAGCGGCCGTAATCACGCGAAGCCCCCCGTCGAGGCGCCCGCTGGAGGACAGATGTTTGCCGAGCGGGATCCAGCTCTGTCGATACTGTTCGACACTCGGGACGGCCAGGCCGGCGAACAGCTCGTTCATCATCGGCCCAAGGTACAAGGCAAGATCGCGGCCCAGACCTTCGTTCCCTACCTCGTGCAGCAACCAGGTCATTTCGCGCCCGACACCGTCACGATGATGATAGGCTAGGATTGCGTCAGCTTGCGGCTCCTCCTGCTGCGGAGGTAAATCGCTGAACGATAGGCGAGGCCGTCCCACTGCTAGAAGAAGCCCATCAGACGAGAGTCCAGCGCCTCGGCCGCCTGATCTACGAGTTCGAAGGCTTCATCGAGGTAGGTGAGGTATTTTTCAGTGGTCAGGATGCTGGCGTGACCCAGCCATCGCTGGACCCGGCGCAAGGGGTCGCTGACGACCTTCATGTAGATTTCCTCGGTTCGATCTGGGACAGATCGACCGTCGAGCCTCTTCACTTCCGCTTTGATGAGGTGCGTAAGCCAGTAGACGGCAAAGGTATGCCGGAGGGTATGAGGCGATACCTGTAGGTCCCAGCCCATGTTCTCCGATAACTTCTTGCTGGTACGCCGGAAGATCGACTGCCATGCCGCGGGGGTGAGGGCTTGGCCGTCCTGCGCCAGCCATAATGCTGCCGGCTGCGCACTTTCCAATGGCGCGCCCGACCCGGGCAGCAATAGGAGATTCCGTCGTTCGTCGATTCGCAGAGTCGCCAGCGACCGCGGGCGTTGCTCGCCCTGGATCAAAACGCGCTGCCCGCCCGCAAGTGTGCCGATGAGCGGCTGCCGCATGGTCCGGACCCCACCCGCGCGTCGCCAGCGATCGACCAATTGGCTTCGCTCCTCGCGAACATAGGCGTCGATAAAGTTACCGGCGACCCGCCTCGGGAACGGCACCGATCGAGGTTTGCGCCCTTTGGTGATTGTGGCGGGAAGGTCGATCATGGCGGTGCGACTGCCCTGGAAGACGCAGGCATTCGTTGTCGGCAGTTCTCCGATCAGAAGGCTGGCGCCTTCCTCAAGTCTGACACCCGTGGTCACGAGTAGCTCGGCGAACGCGGCATCGCGCATCGGATTCCGGCGTTGAGTGATACCGCTCGCTTGACCCTGGTCCAACAGGCCTTGGTCTCGGAACAGAATGTAATCCTCGAGCGGGATCATGCGGATCGTATCTTCGGCAACCGCGCCATCACGGCGGAATCTGGTTTTCGGCGCCACTGAAATCAGTCTCACTTCCTCGCTGGCGGCCCATTGAAAGAACCGCGTCAACGCCGCAGACGTGCGCTTCCAAGACGATCCCGATAGTCGGAGCTCGCCCGGCCCCTCGAGCCGAAGGCTGCGATATTTCCCTACATCGACACTGGATGCGTCGAGTAACGACTTTGAACGCACATCCCGCAGATAGCGGGCAAAGACCTGAAGATCCCGAGCATAGTGGCCCGCGCTGGCAAGGGACACGCCATCGGATCGCAGGAACGTGATGAACGAATTGACTTCGACAACGGGGCTTCCGTCGGAATGAAGGAGAGAAGGGAGAGTTGTTTCGGGTAAGTATTTGATTGCGTCCTGCTTTATGGCGTCATCAAGCGCAGGCCGGATCATCATCCCATCAACAAATATAGGCTCGACGCCGAGCCAAGGATCGAACGGAAAAAGATGCACTGAATCCTCGATATGTCACTGGGCGCTTCCGCTTTATTGCCCCGACCCGATCGATGATGGGGCAATATCCATAGCCCGTCAAAGAGAATGAATCGTCTCAATGGCGACATAATGGTTTTGCATAGGAATGTCGCCTTCAGAGGTCCGCGATTTGCCGGTATGGTGCCTTCGCCTGATCGTCCTTGTTGAAGCACGCGCCGCGCCGCGCCTTCACACGGTTGAAGGTCTCTGGCGCAAATCCACGCGCGCGAGGCCGGGCCGCATGACGGATTTCATCCGCCATGAACGGCTGCTGCCCGCCGACGACATTGACCGGATCATCAGCGAAGCCCCGCTCGACCTGATCCAGTTTCAGGACGTCGCCGCCTCGATCCCCGTCGACGAGCGCCCGACCATGCGCAGCTGGATCGAACGCTTCAATGCTGCGGTGCCCGCATCGCAGCGCCCCCGTCTCGCCGCCTGACCCACAGGAGAAATGCCATGTCCCTCGCAACCGTCGCAGCCGGCATGTCCGAACGCGAAATCATCGCACGTCTCAACGATCGCTGCCGGCACGGTCTCGACCGTACCGGGCGCATCGTCATCACCCGCACCTGCCTCGGCACCTTTGCCAACAATACGATGACCGAACTGGTCGCCCAGGCCCAGATCCTCGCAGAGGTGCGCAAATTCACCTATCCTGACGACGATAGGACCGAGCGCGATCGCGGCCAGATCGAATACCGGGGCACCACCGTCTATTTCCAGATCGACGCCTATGACGCCGACCTGAAATGGGGTTCGCCCGATCCCACGGACGCCAGCGTCACGCGCAGGGTCATGACGATCATGGTCCGTGAGGATCTTTAGCCGCATTGCCATTCTGGCCATTCTGGCTATATTGGCTGGAAGGCTTCGACGGAGATTATCATGGCCACCAATGCCGAGAGCTTCGCATCCGTTGCTCTTACCGATTTCCATAACCACCCTGGCACTGTTGTCGATCAAAGCCAGCATGGTCCAGTCGTGCTGACGAAGAACAGGCGGCGCTATGCGGCCGTGGTCAGCATCGACTATCTCGATCGTGCTGCAGCTGCGCTTGAAGCGTTGCACGCCAATCGCCGGGTGTTCACCAGTGAGACCATGACCGATGACGACGCGGCGCGTATTGAAGCCAGCCTTCCAAGCGAAGCCGAAATCGCAGCAGGCCGCTTCGACTGGCAGCAGTGACGATCTGCCGCCGCGGCGCGGTGAGGTCATAAACTACGTCTACCTTTTTGCAGCCGAGCAAGCCGGAGGCCGAGACGAGGGCCTCAAGGAACGTCCTGTCATCGTTATCGCTGCCGATGGCAAAGGCTATATCGTCCTTGCTGTTACGACCAAAGGCGAGATCAACCCGTCCAACACGATCAAGATCCCCGGCGACGTCGGGAAGGCGATGGGCCTGCCGTACCCTGATTCGAGCTTTGTCGTTGTCTCAGAGGCAAACAGTTTCGACTGGATGGGCTTTGATGTCCGCGCACGAGCCAACGGCGACTACCGCTACGGAATGGTAACGCCCGGGTTCTTTACGAAGATCGTCACCGAATTTCTCAGTCGCAGCGGGCGATCGGTCAACCGGCGCTGAGGAACTGAAGGCTTCTTTGGAGGGGGGACGATAATGATGGCGGTGCCGGGCGGTCGCGTTTACCCGGCACCTGTCGCGGCCATTAGCATTATCGTGTCCATGTTCAAGATGCCTGCGGCGCACTTGGACAAATCGTCATAAATCTAACGATATTTTACAAGTCGATGTTACGCCTCTCGATTTCATCGAGCACGGCTTGTTCGAAATCCGTAAGGTTTTCACCGTCTTCGACTTTATCCCATTCATCGACCAACTGTTCGTCGGTCATCTGTTTCGGGTCCATCATCCGCGTTGCTCCTGCATCGACAGGGGGATCATCACACGCGCGCGCGTACCCTGCAATATGGGCCTAGCATAAGATTGATAAGACTTATTATGTTAATAATCAATCACTTAGCAACCTATGGAGGCTGCTATGCCAATCCGTCAACCCGATCTTTTCTTCGGCGACAAGCAGCCGCCTCGATCGGCGCCGCCGCTTCGCGCATATCGCAAGGCCGAGAAATCACCGCCCGCCGCGTTCGCATGGGAAAGCATGGCCTCATGGGTCCGACACATGAACCGGCTTTTCGCAGTCGAAAGCCCCAGCTGCGATCATTACGAGCGCGTGCGTTGCACGGCGCGCGAACTCACCGTCGAGCGCATCCGGCTTTGCCGGCACGCCGACGATCTGGCCCGCTGCGAAGCCATGCTGGCCCAAGCCAACTCCGGTTGGCTCTACGGCCTTGATCGAGCCTTCACGCGCGCGGAGCGCGGCGAGCGCCTCGTTGAAGTGCGCAACCGCATCGTCCTGCTCGGCCTCGGCCGTGCTGCGCCCAGGACTAAAGGACCACGCCTCGATCCAGCCAGTTTACCCGATGACGCGCTTCTGCGTCTGATCCAGAGCCACGCCGATCCGCAAGTCGTCGTCGCATTACGGGCCGAACGACAAAGGCGGCTGCAAACAATAACGGGGCCGAAACCGTAGCAGCGGCTTCGACCCCGTCGATTGAATGAGACCCATGCATTACCGTGGATCAACCAGAGCAACGCCTGAACGTCGACTCCGGCTCCATCCATAATAGATCGCAAATGGGTCAATTTAACATGAACGAACCTGCATGGCTCGTTCCCGCGCATTTGCGCACATCACCCGAAGGACATCACCCGAAGGACAAACCTATGACTATCTCGTCTCTCTCAGCCCGCCGCCGCCATCTCACCTCGTTCGAGAAGTGCTATGCCGTCGCCTGTCAGCTTCGCGACACCACCGGCGCCGACCAGTTCGTCGTGCGCACCGACAACCCTCTGCAACCCTTCCGCGTCTCGCGGCATCAGCCGACCGAGCCGGAAACCATCCTTGCGCTCGTAGCCTGAGCGCTCAATTCCAGACCGTCTGATCCGCCACCAGTTCGGCGGGCGTCTTGCCGGCGACCAGATTGCGCGCCGAAACATGAAGCACTGGCGCCCCGGATTCCCGAACAGCCCGAGCCATATAGGCGCGGCGGTTCGCCAGGATCGCGAGCCAGCGCATGTCCTTCACGGTCTCTTGCAGATCCCGTTCGCAGGTCAGATACCACAGCTTCATCTGCAGCGGGTTCTTGTCCTTGAGGATTTCCTCAAAGGCCAGATAGCCCTCGCCATAGCGCACGCCCTTGCGGTTGTCGTTCCACAGGTCGAAATAGGCATCCGCCATCTCACGGGTCGCGAAGTATCCGGCATCCAGGCTCTCACCCATAAGGGCTCCCGCCAGCAGCCGGCGAACAGGTCGAAGTTCGACATCGTTCATCGCGTCCATCAGGGGCAGATCGTAATTGTACCCCTCCAGTACGTCCTTCATCTTCATAGGTTGTCCTCCTTCGGTGAGACCTATGCGCCATTTAGAACATTAAGTGAACGGCCCAGTCAAGCCGATCATCACTTTCAAATGACGGGCGATTTCATTTTTCGGGAACTTTGGTCTCAAAGGATTTTAACCCTTTGTTAGGAATTGAACCTCAATCCTGCTCTCGCGAGCGAGATGCAGTCTTGTTCCCGCCGGTCTGGCAATCCCGACACCCCCTGTCCCAAAGTCTTTGCCAGACCGGCGACCCGCCATCAGGTGCGCTTTCTCTTGCCTTGTGGGTCGACCGAATGCTTCACAGTTACCGAGACAATCGTGTCGGCTTTTCCAATGCCCTCCCCATGAACCGGATGGAACTATCGATGCTCACCAAGATCCTCGATCGCCCTCTATGGACGCCATGGATGTCCATCATGGGGGTGCTCATCGCCCTCTTTTCCTTCGGAACGCTCTTCGGAAATTTTACAGGGGTGCCCGTTCGGACATGGCAAACCTGGTCAGTCGTCGCCATCGCGGCATGGTCAATCATTGGCGCCGCGATCGTTCTCGCCTCGGACTTTGTTCAGGACCATCGCGCCAAGGATGACATTTGATATGAAAGCCGCCCTTCCCTTGGCGATCTTGTTCACGGTCATCCCCATGGCCCTGGCGGTAGCCACCACCCGAGCATCAGGCGTCTTCCAGCTTCGGCCAGCTGGTGCCCCGCCGATCACCCGAAATGAACGCTTGCGCCGCTTTGCGCTTCGCAACTGGATCTGGCTGCCCCTCGCCCTCGGGGTGCCCATCGTGGTCTACAACTACGTCACCGGCCAAAATCCCTGGATGCTGATCATCGTGCTTTCAATCAGCGGATTATGCCTCAGCATGGTCGGCCCGACGCGCGTTGCATGGATAACTGGAGGCTTATTGGCCGCTTGCCTGATCTATTCGTCGATCATGCACATATGACCCGACTACCTCTCTCCGAGACGATCCCCGCCTCGACACTCAAACAAACGCTGGCCGCAAACCTTGCTACTTTCTGCGCTTCGCGCCGGATGACCCAAACTGCACTTTCCGAGCGATCCGGGGTCGCCGCCTCGCACATCTCCCATATCATCCACGGCAAAGCGAACCCGACCCTCGCAACAATGCATAATTTGGCGGATGTGCTCGACATTACCGTGATCGATCTTCTCACGCCAATATCTGCAAAGCCGCGCCTTCCTGAGTGAAGTGCGCGGCAAAGCGTCGCCACGGATCGTTCCTCGATCCCTCATTCAGAAAGGACCACCGCCATGGAACCACTGCGGCACCTCGATCGAGACACGCGCCGCGCCCGCCTTCTCGCGGCACGCACCCGCCCTGTCGGCGGCATCAACCGGCGCGGCATCTTCACCGGCCATTGGGATCAAGGTGACGTCGTGCGCCAGTTTCGCGGCGGTAACGGATCTTGGCTCGGCCTGGCAACCTACGTTCCGCGTGATCCCGCCACCTGATCGCGCAGGCCTTGGCTCGGCCTGAACGTCACCACACGGCGCGCAGACACCGGCACCTCGATGCCAGTCTTGGGATTACGACCGATCCTCGCCGCCTTGTCGTTCAGCAGGAACGTCCCGAAGTTCGAAATCTTCACATTCTCGCCCGCTGCAAGGGCATCCGACATGCGCTCGAGGATCTGTTCCACCATGTGAAGCGCATCGGTCCGTGATATTCCGATCGTTCGGTGCAGCGCCTCCGCAAGATCCGCGCGCGTCAATGTCGAAGTCTCTTCCATGGGCATGTTACGCTCAACCACTAGCTTTCTAATCCCTGATAGGCCCTGCGGGCCAGAGAAACGGCTAAGCCGCATCATGCCTCACCAGCTGCGATCGTAACGACGCCGCAACTTCATAATGAAATCCGCCTGCGCTCCATGCTCGAGACCATCTGATGCAACAAGCGGCCCAGCCATCTCGTCTTCAGACAGGCGACCATGAACATAATCGTTCAGCCGACCAATCGTCCCCTTCGAAAACTGCCGGCCCTGCTGCGCCTCTTCCCCTAACAGCCGCACCAACACCCGGCGCCACTCAGGCGGCGCATTTGCAACCATCTCCTCGATCTCCATCAACGAGGCGGGCTCCAGGCTTTCCTGCAGTGCCGCCAGTTCCGCTGCCTGCTGGGCGCGATACCGCGCCTTCGATGCCGCCAGTTCAGCATCACGAACCGCCCGACGCTCCGCTGCCGCCCGACGCTCATCTGCACCGCTCAACCACCAGTACCAGAGGTATCCAAAGACAGCCGCAATCATCACCCCCGCGCCAATCAGCAAATAAGGCTCAGGCACAAACCAGCGGTACGCATAAATCAGCGGCGTGCCTATCAGTGCAGGAATCAAGAACACGAAAGGAGACCAGAAACTTCCCCTTTCAGGCAACGGAACGCGAGCTATCTCAAAAGCCATGGCTTGAATCTCCGCTGATGCTCAATTTCAAGCATCATCGATCTTTCGTGATATATCGGAATTCTCCTCCATTAACCCCTTCTTGGCAATCGGCTTTCACAACATCTCAAAGTAATGGGGTCATCTCGCCTGCGGCGAGACCGGGCTCTGCTCGCCTTCGGCTCATGGAGCCCCTGCGGGTCTCCACCCTGACGGGCAACGATCCCTTGCCCGGGCGCCCTGCCCTCCTCTCAGCGGGTCTGCAACGATCCTGGAAGGCCCTGCGCTGCAATGAAGCCTCCTGCCCTTCCTTTACACCTCAACGGCGCTCCTGGCTCACGCACAGCGCCAGTAGCCTGCGGCTGTTGTCGTCCCCTTCGGGGCCGGTTCCCTTGTCTATGCCGTGAACCGGCGAGGACGCCGGCTCCCGGCACCAACCTCGCGCCAGGTCATTCACCACACACTGCGCCACCCCCGCCAGTGTCCCGGCGTCGCACACCGGGTTGCTCAATCAAAAGCTGCCTCCAACCAAGCTGCGCTAGCCGGTCCGCGCTGGCTGGCTTTTGTCTGCTGGTCGCAGACAGCCAGCGCGGACCGGCAAGCTCCGCTAGGTCGCAGCGCGACGTCTTTTGATCGAGCGATCCCCGGCGTGCCACTTGGGACACAGGCGAAGGTGGCTCCGTGTGCGGTGAATGACAACCGACCCCTTTGCGCTCCGTTGGTCAGTAATGACGGCCCTATCGGGCCGACGTTTCTTTGTAATGTCGCTACCGCGCCAACTATTTAGGCTCAGGTCCACCATGTACGGTAAATAGCTGTCAAGAAATCAATGCAGTTCAGTATTTAGAGTTTAGGGAGTAAGATTAGTGTGTCGGAAGGGAAGGGGAGAGGCCCCGGACCAAAGACAAGGGGATAGGCCCCGCACTATAGGAGTAATGCTCATGAACATCGGTACTTTCGCCTTCAAGAACGGCCAGCTCATCGGTTCGATCGCAACCCTCACCGTCGACCTTGCCCGCCTTGGCCTTCGCCCCGTCGAAAGCGATAACGAGAAGGCCCCCGCGTTCGAGATCATGGCGCTTAACGTCGCCCGCAAGTGGGTGCAGGTCGGCGCGCTTTGGGAAGCGACCAGCAATTCGACCGGCGAGGTTTTCTATCAGGGAAGCCTTGATGACCCCAGCCTGCCCGAGAAGATGGCAATCATGGTCTTTGGTGACGACGAGGACGGCTATCGCGTCGTCTGGAACCGTCCGGCCCCCATGCGCCAGAACATGGACGGCAGCCGCCAGACCCGCCGCCGCCAGCGTGACGACAATTTCGGTGAAGGCAACGCAACCGAAGATGGCCGCATCGCACAGGGCGAAGAGGATCACGTCCCCGCGTTCTAACCCCCCGACGGGAAGGGAGAGGGTAGCCCCCCTCTCCCGACCCTTTCGCTATCCCCTGCCAAGGATGAGTTATCATGACCAAGGAAACGAATAACCGCAGCTATAGCAGCTTTGCCGAACTGGCCAAGGCCATCGGCACCACGCCCGCCGAACTGCGCAAGCAGTACCTCGACAAGGCGATTGCCGACACCCAGCGCGCCGAGGACGAAGCCGGAACCGCAGCCACCCCCGACGAGCTGGCAGAACTGGCACGGCAGGCAGAGATTGCCGACATGATCGCGCAAGATTCCGTGCTCGACAGCTTCACCGAGGCTTTCGGCGACGTGACCGCCCTTTCCATCCTCGACATGGGAGGCGAGCGGCAGGAACTGGACATGCCCGAGCCCGCCGAGGCGCAGGCAGAATGTCACGCCATCATCAACACCATCTTTGACCTTTTCCGCGATACCCGCCTTGAGCCGAGCGCGCAGGCGATCGCATGGGGCATCGTCAATTCGTTTCACTACGAAGCGGACAAGCTGGCCCGCGAGGAGGACACCCTTTGCCGTGACCTGAAAAGCCGGATCGAGCAGGACGACCGCAGCGAAATCTATGCAACGGAAATGGAAGATTTGCAGATCCGTGCGCGTACCAAGATGGAACAGCGCGCCGCGATCGAATGCATGCGCGACTATGCCGCCGATTGCTACCGTTCGCAGACCGGCCGCCCATGGAGCACCGCGCGCGGATCGCGTGTTTCCAGCGCCACCACCGCAAGCCAGATCGCATCGGCCGATTTCCTAAAGGCGCGCGCAACCGCCTTGCGCGAAAAGCGCAATCCCACCGGCCCCCTTGTCGTCTTTTCCGGCGGTCAGGAATGGCACGACTATCAGCAGCTTTACGCCCGCCTCGACCAGATCAAGGCCCGCATCCCGAGCATGACCCTTTGCACCACCGGCCAGCGCAAGGGATGCGACGCCATCGCCGCAGCTTGGGCCGCACAAGCTGGCGTGCCGATTGTCACCTTTGCCCCCAACGCCCAGCGCTTCGGAAAGAGCGCCGGTTTCAAGCGCAATGACCAGCTTGTCAGCCTCCGGCCCGTCGAAGCGATCATTTGCCAAGGCACCGGCATTCAGTCGCACTTGCTGGACGAACTGAAGGCCGCAAGCGTTCCGGTTCACGCCTTCCGCTACGATGCACAGGCACCCATGCCCGCCGACGCCAAGCGGCACAATTGGGGATGAGATAACAGGGGCGGACCAGCGCCGCCCCTACCCTTTCCTTGGCAGGAGCATCGGGCCAGCATCGGGGGACTTCCCCGGCGCTGGCCCTTTGTCGTGCCCTTGTGCCAGGTGGGGGAAACCCTACGGTTCCCCCCACGCCAGGCCGCCGCGCGCGCCGCCGCCAACATCGCCCCCGTCGGGGCTCGTTGGCGGCGGCGCGCGCGGCGGCCTTCCCCCCTCCGGTAGGGAGCTGCCGCAGGCCAGACGATCGGTCCCGCGCCGCTCGACCTGGCCCCGAGAAATCGAGGGCGGGGGAGCGCGCGCCGGGCATCGAACCCGGCGCGCGCTGCTGCCGCGAGCATGAACACAGATCCGCGCCGGTCTGCCAGCGCCGCGGCTCCCGGATCAGGACCATCGGGACCGCCCTGCCCTGCCCCTTCTGGTGTCATTTCGCCCTTTCACCCAGTGCGCCCTTTAACGACCCCGATCCGTCGCCGGATCGGCACTGGAGGAGAGAGGGAGAGACGAGGCGAGTTTAACGAAGGAGGTTCCCGATGAGCATCACGTTCCGCATCGAAGATGACGCCGAAACCGACAACCTGCGCCCCGTCATGATCGACGCCCTCCAGATGGGCGCCCTGCGCGAAACCCTCGCCGCATACGGCGAGCGTTACGGCCTCGACCTCATCATCCACGACTACGGCTCGCTCGACGAACAGGTCTTCGCATGGGAGGCCCGCACCGCCATGGTGCCGATCGCCATGATTGCCCGTCACTTCACGTTCGACGTCGACGCGATCGCCCTGATCGAGACAGCCCAATTCCTTGGCCGTCGCATCCGCATCGCGCGCCGCGATGACGAACCCGACATCATGGTGACGCTCTCGACGAACCCCGACGCCGCACCCGAGATGAACGTCTCCAACTCGAACGCCTACGCCATCCTTGCGATGCTCGGCCTCGACCTCGATAGCTGCGGCACGATCAGCATCGAGCAGCTGCGCGGCAGCCTCGCCGATCCCGTCATGGCAAGCCGCCTCGATGCCGAGCCGGGCCTTGCCCGATACCTGCCGGCGCTCAACCAGATGGCCGCCATTTCCTCGCCCAGCTGCGCCCTTCGAATGGTCTGGTCATAGCGCCCGGTGAAGCCCCTCACCTGCCCGCGCGGGCTCGCCTCGCTCGCCTTGGCCTGACGGCCAGGGCTACGCATCGCCGACCGCGCCACGCCGATAGATAAAACCACCACACAGTCTTCCCATTGTGACCTTCGGGGCGCGGCCGCGTCAAGGACGGCGGGGCCCCACCATTTTCTTCGGTGGATCGGCATTCCCGCCCCAATCACACCGCAGCGGCCACCAAAGAAAATCGTGACCCCCACCGCCGCTACGCGGCGCGAAAGGCTCGCCTTTCGCGTCCCTGACCCGACCGCGCGCCGAAGGTCCGACCGTAACTGTCGTTTTGACTAAGGAGTGAGCGTTATGAGCACGTCAGTTACCCTCCCCGAAGACAAGATCGAGTTCATCCCCAAGTCGGATAAGGAGATCCGCATCGAGCGTCGCATCGCCTCGCTCGAAGCCGAAATGCACAGCGCCTGCCGCATCCATGACCGCCGCGACGACTTCCTCGAAATGATCGACTGGAACGCCATGACGATCGACGATCGCGAGACGGTCCACAACCACGCAGACCGCCTCAACGACACCATGATCGAGATCGATCACGAGATGCACATGGCATCCGAAGCACTCTATGCCGCGTATATGGAAAATCCGCTCAATTGGTGAGCCGGAATCGCTACGCACGGGAGGCGCAGCCCTACAGGGCCGCGCTTCCCTTTTTTTGTCTGATGCCGTCCCGACCGCTGCGCGACTCCACCCGGCTCGCTCGCCTTGGCCTGGCGGCCAAGGCTACGCATCGCCGGGGCCCGCCCCTAAAGGAATGGCCGCCCGAATGGGCAAGCCCATCCGTGCGGCCATCGGTCGTTTGTTCGGTGGCGAACCGGCTCAGGCTGAAGCCTGAAGCCGCTTCTCCACTTCATCCACGCCCAGCGTCTTCACCGCCGTCATGATCCGCTCCAGTCGATCATGCGGGAGCTTGAAAAGCCCCGCCTTCTCGACCGTCCCGATCGCCGCTTCCCGCACCTTCTGCTGATGCGCCTTGCGACGCTCCACCAGCTTGCGTTCCTCGGCTTCGATCGCGGCCATTTCCGCGTCCAGTGACTTCGCCATTACTCGTACCTTTCGGTCAGGCTGATCGGCTCTGAACCCCGCCACCATAACCGCTCTCACGTCATGCGAAAACCCGCGACGTACTCCCCTACGGCAACCCTTCGAAATCACCCCTTCACTCACGGAGAAATCATGCGCCATCTGGCCCATTTCACCCGCGCGAAGCGCTCTATTCCCTCCGGCGTTTCCGCCTCACGGCGGCCCAGTGCCCACCGGAAACCGGAATCATATCCGCACCAGACGAACGCAGGAACAGACCGAGGCTCCAACAACGATATGTCAGCTACAGTAGCACACCGAACGCAACGTCGTTGCAGGATTATGACGTAAAAACAAAGTTTTAGATGAAAATTCGATTGTGTCCCAACGGGTATCATGTTGTGTCCCAACGGGTTCACATACAATTAACGTGATATTACAACTACATACGTGGGACTTTTTGGGACACGCATTGTAGCAAGATCCCCCAAAGAAACTTGCATTTAGTTCGATTTTGCAATATCTAACTCGCACTTTACGCAAGCCCACCAGCCTCCCTGCTAGGAGGTTGGATTGTCATCGACACATCAACGAACCGTCCGGTTCGAAACACAACAGTACGCGGCACTACGAAAGATCGCTGCACAGCAGAACCGTTCGATTTCGGAACTTCTGCGGTCGATAATCAGCGACTATTTCGAACAGCGCGATACCGTTGCTTCCAGTGCGCGTCGTGTCGCACAAGTCGCCGAATATACTCAGGCCGCGCTCGACACGATCATCCTCCAGGATCACCCCGAACACCGCGAAAGCATCCTTGCGGAAACGGCCCGGCGCATGGAGCGGTATCATGGCTCGCGCTGATATCCGCAACGACGGTCGGCCCGTCCCTCTCAAGCACCATTCCGCGCGCGGCGACACGCCTCGTAACAACGGCAATTTCGTGCGCGGGAGCCAGCTGCTCAACACCCAGGTCATCATGTGGCTGCAGGGCGCGAAGATGCCCTTCCTCATGTGGCTGGGCATCTTCGCCCTCTCCTATTTCACGATCCTCTCGTTCACCCTCGACGAGAACAATTTCCAGCTCATCTGCATGCGCATTCTGTCCTGGCTCTGGGACTGGTGTGCCCTCGATCCCATGAAGCAGGCCAACCTGCAGCTGCCAGACCATACCGTGCGCCATACCTACATGGGGTACGTGCCCTATGTTCCCGAGGTCGCTCTCGCCTGGCACAAGGCAGTACGCGGCGTCATCGGTTCGATCCTGATCGCCTCGTTTGCGACCATCCCGGCTTCGATCTGGTATGTCGATTTCTCTCGGCGGCGCGGCGGCTCGATCATGGAAGAGCGGCACGAGCGCGGCGCCATGCTGGTGGATCGTGATCTGCTCTACAAGGAGATCAACCAGCACAACTATATGAAGTTCGTCGAGGAGGCCAAAGACCTCTTCCCCGACAAGAAACCACAAGCTGTTCTCAAAATGCCATTCGATGCCCGCAAGGCTGCCGGCATCCACCATCCCTATTATCTTGCCGGTATCCCCTACCCGCACCGCCTCGAGCAATCCCACACCATGCTGCTCGGCACCACCGGCACCGGCAAAACCACGGTCCTTCGGCGACACCTGGCTCAGATGCGCGAACGTCAGGATACCGCCGTAGTATTCGATCTTACCGGTGCTTACGTCGAAGCATTCTACGACCCTGAACGCGACACGATCCTCAATCCCATGGACGTGCGCTGCCCGTCATGGTCGATCTTCAATGACTGCTCGACATACAGCGAGTTCACCGCCGCCGCTGCAGCCCTGATCCCTTCCGATGGTGGATCGTCGGAACCGTTCTGGGCCCTCGCCGCGCGCACCCTCTTCATCGAAATGTGCATGAAGCTCATTGAGAAAGGGCAGACCTCCAATCAGGCGCTCGCCGACAACCTGATGACGGCCGATCTCAAGCAGGTCCACCGTCATCTTCAGAAGACGATTGCCGATCCGCTCACTGCCCCGGAAGCCGCCCGAATGGCGGAATCGATCCGCGCCGTTTTCAACACCAATGCGCAGGCGCTACGGTTCCTTCCCGACGAGGGCGAGCCATACTCGATCAAGAAGTGGATCACCGGCGAGAAGAAGCCCGGATCGATCCTTTTCACCACCTGTACTTATACCGACCTCGAGATGAACAAGGCGCTCCTGACCCTCTGGTCTAACCTTGCCATTCACTCGCTCATGACCATGCCGCACACCCGTTCGCTCCGCACCTGGTTCATGTTCGACGAGCTGGGTGCACTTCACCGGCTACCCGCCATCGAGAACGGCCTTCAGACCGCCCGTAACTTCGGCGGAGCCATGATCCTTGGCCTGCACTCCTTCGACAAGCTGGTGCAGGTCTACGGGGAAGAAAACGCCCGTAACCTCTCCTCGCTTGCGCGCACAAAGCTGATGCTAGCTGCCGCTGATCTCGACACCGCCGAGCAGTGCGCCCGCTACATCGGCAATCGCGAAATCCGGCAAATGGATGAGGGCTATTCCTACGGCTACAATTCCACGCGCGACGCATCGACGCTGACACCGCGCAAGCAGATCGAACCGCTCGTTATTCCCGATGACATCATGAACCTGCCCTCGATGCATGGCTTCGTAAAATTCCCGGATGGATTTCCTGCAGCGCGCATCCAGCTGGAGTGGCAGCACTATGCCAAGGTTGCCGAGGGCTTC
Organism: Sphingobium baderi; assembly: GCF_001456115.1. Lineage (NCBI taxonomy): Bacteria > Pseudomonadati > Pseudomonadota > Alphaproteobacteria > Sphingomonadales > Sphingobiaceae > Sphingobium > Sphingobium wenxiniae. The sequence continues at coordinate 62,424 of NZ_CP013265.1, forward strand.
ATGCGCCGACCACCGTCAAAGCCGGGCGATCCGGACGGTAAGGTTCGCGGAGGTGGGGGAAAGCCGAAGGGTGGAGATGACGGTGGGCGTGGTGAGAGCCTGACCCCCGCGCCAGAGGACATGGAAATGGGGGTGACGCCGATCGCGCTTGCCGCCGATATTCTCTCCCAGCCCACCGAGGAACAGCAGCGCGAGGCAGTTGAGAACGAGGCTGCTCAGCGCATGGATCTGGGCGTCCAGACCCCCGCCGATGGCAAAGACGATGGCGATCGGCGTGACGAGCGTGATCGTGATGTGCGCGACCTCGACGCCGGCCAGGACAGCGCCTCCACTCAGTCGCGGGGATCGGAGTTCCGAAATCACAATCCCCTGCCCCACGAGGAAGATCTTGGCGTGCGGGAGGCGCGTGATGGTTTCGGGACCGGCGATGGCATCGATCACCATCATGATCATGGTCATGGTCATGACGACGGCCTTGGCATGGGTGACTGACCATGCATTCCATCGCCTCTGTCCGCTCCGCCGGCGGCGCCGCAAAATACTTCACCAACGACGATTTCGTCGCCGGTGACTACTATACCAGCGAGCAGGCCGGCGACGTTAGCCAGTGGGGCGGCGAGGGGCTGAAGGATACCCCGATCGCTGAAGGCTCCGCCGTAACGCGCGAAGCCTTCGAGAAGGTGCTTCTGGGCGAAACTCCGACCGGCGAGCAGATCGAGGCGAAGGAGAACCGAAGGCCCGGTTACGACCTGACGTTCTCCGCGCCCAAATCGGTATCCGTCATGGCCTACATTGCAGGTGACAAACGCATCCTTGGTCCAGAGGGTGCGCATATCAACGCGGTGCAGAAAACCATGGCGTGGGTCGAGAAGAACCTGGCCGAGGGGCGCAAGACCGCGGACGGGAAGACCGTGCCCGTAAAGACCGGAAATCTGGTCTATGCCCTCTTCCAGCACGATACGAGCCGCGCACTAGATCCTCAGGCGCACATCCACGCCATCGTCGCCAACATGACGCGCATGCCGGACGGCAAATGGCAAGCGCTCCATGCCGATCGCATATGGGGCAACAACTCGGTCATCGGCTCGATCTACCATGCCTTCCTGCGCAATGAGATGGAGAAGCTGGGCTACAAGGTCGAGCTGCAGGGCAAGCACGGCACCTTCGAACTGTCCGGTGTGCCTAAGAAGGTGATAGAGGTTTTCAGCCAGCGCCGCGCGGACATCGTCGCCACCGCTCAGAACCTTGGCATCAAGAGCACTCAGGGCCTTCGTGAAGTGACGGCCCGGACACGAGATCCGAAACTCAACGTCGAGGATCGCGATGGCCTGATCAAGGGGTGGATCGACAAGGCCCAAGAGCTGGGCTTCACCGGCAAGGATGTTCTCGCCACCGCGTTGCGCGTGTCCGCCTCTCCACAGCAGGACACCATGATCGGTCGCAGCTACCAGGCCATGGTGGAAGTCGTGAAGTCTGCGCGCGAGTTCGTATCCGGCCTCCTGCGCTCACCCGATCCTCTGGTAGACAAGGGTATCGCCCGCATTGTCCAGTCGCCGGCAGAGGCCCGCGCGCAGATCGCTGTCGCCTCCGCCATCCGGCATCTCGGTCAGCGCGAAGCAGCCTTCGACATTGGCAAGGTCGCCAAAACCGCGCTGGATTTTGGACTGAAGGGCGTGACGATCGACGAGGTTTCGGCCCGAGTTGATCGCCTTGTCGCGAAAGGCCAGCTCATACCGGGCGAGATTCGTGTCTCTGGCCGCGTGGAACAGGCCGTGACCACACCGGAGGCCCTTGCCACCGAACAGGCGATCCTTGACCGCATGGAAGCCGGCAAGGGTACGGCTGAGGCGATGATCGCTCCAGCCTCGGCCCCTGACCGCGTGCAGGCCGCCTCCCCGCACCAGCTGAACGAAGGACAGCTCGCGGCCGCAACCATGATCGTTTCGAGCACCGATCGCTATGTGGTCGTTCAGGGCGTCGCCGGCGCCGGCAAGTCAACCATGCTGCAGGCCGTCACTACCGTAGCGCAGGAGGAAGGCCGCAAGGTGCTCGGCCTCGCCTTTCAGAACAAGATGGTCGCCGACATGCGCGAGGGCATGGTGCCCAGGGAAATGACCGTCGAGACCATGAAGGAGGCCGGCCTCGAGGCACAGACCATCGCTTCCTTCATCTGGCAGAACCAGCAATATCTTGCCGATCCCACCGGCGCGGCCGCGCAGCAACGTCGCGATGAGCTGAAGGATACCACGATCGTCGTCGACGAAACCTCGATGGTTTCCAGCGCCGACATGCTCAAATTGCTCGAGATCAGCGAAGGGCTCGGAATCGACAAGCTCGCCATGGTCGGCGACCGCCAGCAGCTGATGCCGATCGATTGGGGCAAGGCCTTCGCGATGGTCCAGGCCGCCGGCGCCACCATGGAGCGCATGGACGAAAATATCCGCCAGCGTACCGACCAGCTGCGCACGGTCGCCGCCCTAGCCAACGTCGGCAAGGCCAGTCAGGCGCTCAAGGTGCTCGGCGACAAGGTCATCGAGAACGACCGCCCTGCCGAACACGCAGCCGAGACGTGGCTGGCGCTGCCCAAAGACGAGCGCGATGTGACAGCCGTATTCGCGTCAGGCCGCGAAACCCGGGCGACGATCAATCAGGAGATCCAGCAGGGCCTTGTAAGTGAGGGCACACTCAAGGGTGGTGGCATGGACGTCACGATCTACGATCGCGTCAGCAAAACCCGCGAGGAACTGCGCTATGCGCAGAACTACACTGTTGGCCAATCTCTCCATGTGACCGGCCGCGTCGATGAGATCGGGCTGGGCCGTGGCGTCTACGAGGTCAGCAAGGTCTACGCCAACGGCAAGGTCGAGGTTACGGGCGAAAATGGGCGCCGTACTCGTTTCGACCCGCAGCGGATCGATCCTTCCATCACCCGCGAGCGCCTTGAGCTTTCTACCCGCCAGTCTCTCACCATCTACGAGGGCGACAAGATCCGCTGGACGACCAACGACAAGGATCGCGGTCTCCTTAATTCTGCGCAGGCGACGATCGTCGCTATCGATGCGGGCGGCGTCATCGTCGAGAATGCCGCGAAGGAACAGGTCACGCTCGAGCGCGGCGACCCCATGCTCTCCCGCATCGACCTGGCCTACTCGCTCAACATGCACATGGCGCAGGGCATAACCTCCGACAAGGCGATCACCGTCATGCTCAGCTACGAGCATAACCTCTCGAACCAGCGTCTCTTCAACGTTGGTGTAACCCGTGTACGCGACGACATCACCATGATCGTCGATGACCAGCAGAAGCTGGAGCGCCAGCTCGATCACAATCCTGGCGACAAGACATCCGCGCTCGAGGCGACCGGAAAGCTGGAAATCGACGGGCCGGATGCCAAGCGCCAGGCAGCTGACGATGCCCTGACGGCCGCGCTGAACAAGAGCGAACTCGAGACAGCCGAACCAATCCACGTCGAGGCGCTCATGAACGGGCATGATCTTGATGATCTTCCCGCCATGGGCGCCTCGGACACGGACTACTCCAAATACGACGCGGACATGGAGAAAGCCTCTCTGGCCTTCGAAGCCGATGGGAAAGACGGGAATCAAGACAAAGATCCTCGCCATTGGCTCGAGGGCGATGGCCTCGGCGTCGTCGATCAGACCGTCGATGACCTGCGCGGCATCCCGCCCATGCCGGGCCGCGATCCAGATCAGATACCCGGCCTGCCGGAGAAGAACCTAGGGCTCGATCTATGACACACGACAAACCGGCGGACTGCTGTTCCTGGCGCGCAAAATCTTGGTTGGAAAGGATCATCTGATGTCTTTGATAATAATTGCCGCCGCCGCGCTGGCGGGCTGCACCGTGACGGATGGCGACACGATCAGATGCAATGGCGAGCGTATCCGCTTGCTCGGCGTGGACGCCCCCGACGATCCCGGCAACAGCCGGTGCAGGCCAGTGCCCAAACCCGGCGCGATCTGCGACCGGCAGCGGGCCGCCGCGAGCATGGCTTCGCTGCAAAGGATCATGGCCGGGCCTCTGTCTATCGAGCGCGTGGGCACAGATCCTTACGGGCGCACGCTTGCAATGGTCTACGCGCAGGGCCGGAGCCTTTCGTGCCAACAGATCGAAGGTGGGCAAGCCGCCTATATTGCGCGGTGGGATCAAGACACCCGGGTCGCGCGAGAGTGCCCGCGCGCGGCAGCAAGCGCACGGCGATGATCGGCCCAGCAATCTGCGGGTCACTCGAGATGTCGTTGGCCGGAATCGGCCCGCAGATCGATGCGCTATCCAGCTCTATCCCCTTTCCCCACCTCAACGGCTGTTACAGGAGGACTCCGTGCGCGAGGATGTAACTCCCACACCACTCACCCCCCGCGATATTATGATCGAATATGCGCTCATCCTGCGCCGCGTCTCGGGGCGGATACACGGCATCCTGCGCGAGCCAGAGACGATACAGATGCCCGTTACCCTGCGCCGCTCCCTCACCGACTGCGTCAAGGCATTCGATGAGTGCATAGCCGACCTCGAGACGCTCGCATCCACGCCCGCAGCCACCGCTACCCCCACCATCACCCATAACCCCATGCGCGTGCCGACCTGGCGCGATGGCGCGAAAGTCGCGCTTGGTGTGCTCATCCCCTGCGCCGCTTTTGTCTGTCTCATCGCCTTGATCGCCTCCACCATGCCGATCGAACCGACCGATCCCGAACAGATCCAACGCGACGCGAAATGGCTACAAGAGCATGAGGATCGCTTCGAAGCGACATCCAGAGGCGGCCATGGGAATAAATGACCGCGACTACATGCGCGAGCGCTACCGCAAGCGCCGGGGTCTCGGGGGCACCCTTTGGAACGATCGCAAATCGCGCGTCGAGCAGGACGGAGCATGGTTTGCAGCGAAAAACCAAGGCTTTGATTATCAGAAGAACCGCTGGCGGCCGAAGCGGCGTAAATCTTCGGGCCAAAACGGATGGGCGATTGCAGGCGCGGTCGTACTGATCGCCATCGCCATACCCGCCTGGCGCGACATCAAGCTAACCGGGTGGCTACCTGACAACGATCCCGAGATGCCCTTCCCCACCTCCGGCAGCGTCACCGTCAACCGGACCGTAGATCCCAAATCAGCGATCTCACAGCTTCGCATTATCTCTGCACACGGCAACGCCATGGTCCAGCTCTACGACCCCCACACATCGGCGCATGTGATCTCGGTCTATGCACGGCGCAATGCAGACGTTGTCGTACCCGTTCCGCCCGGAACCTACCGTGTCAGGATCGTCGAAGGCGACAAGTGGCATGGAACGCAACGATATTTCGGAATTTCGACAGTCTCGCAGACTGTCAGCGCACCCATGCGCATAGACCCGCACTGGACCCGCGTAATCGACCTGCACCGCAGTCGCTGGGGTAATCTTCGCACCAGTGCAGACTTCCGATCACCCAACCCTCTCAACTGAACAGGACGATCGATTCACCATGAACCGACAATACCGCAACTGGCTGTGCGAAACCGATGCTGCTGAAAAGGTGCGCGCGGCCCTAATTACCGACTCATTAGCTGGAATCGGAGGGGCAGCTTCAGGCCCTCAGCTGGCCAATCTTCACGCTCAACAGGGATAATTAGCTATGGGACACATGCTCACCGCTGCTGCTCACCTTAGCGCCGGCCTTGCTTTCACACTCGCAGCGCTGGCCGCTACACCTGCCACCGCCCAGAAGACGGGCAAAGGTGGTATCGGCATCGATGAAACTTCAGAAGTTCCCCGCTGCGATGTTCCCCTCGGCACCATTGCGCTGGTCGAGGATCGCACTGCCGCGCCGAGCGAGGAAGATATTCCTCCAGGGCTTCGCGCCATGATCCGTATGGCCGAGGCACAGAATGGCGGGGGCTCGCAGAAGATCGACCCACTGCCGCTACTGAAGCTGCTGACCTCGCAGTCCAATTGCTTCCAGGTGCTCGATCGAGGCGAAGGTTTCGATGCGCTTCAGCGCGAACGCGCGCTTGCCGCGGGCGGCACTATCGTGAACGGCAATACGCAAGCGACCCTGTTGGCTGCCGACTACCTGCTCACCGCCCGTGTTCTTTATTCTGATGGCAATGCCGGTGGAAGCGGTGGCGGGCTCGGCACTTTGTTTCCAGGCGGGATTGGCTTCAAGTCGAAGAAGCTGGAGAGCCAGACGATGCTAACTCTCGTGGAGGTGAAAACCGGACTGCAGAAAGTTGTCGCTACCGGCTCAGCCCGCAAAAAAGACATATCGATCATCGGCGGCGCACTGATGGGCTCAGGTATCGGTGCGCTTGGCGGCGGCTACACCAGCACCGATATCGGCAAAATCACGTCCTTCGCGTTGCTCGACGCCTTCCGCAAGCTCGCCAGAGACGCGCAGGGGCGCATCTCGCCACCTTTCGCGACGTCAGCTGTCCCCGCTCGTGTTGCGGCTCCAGCTGCGTCCGTAGCGGCTCCTGTAGCAGCCTCCACCGGCAACGCACAGGGACCTGGAACACCGGCGCAGTAGGAGGGGAGAGGGAATGGAAGGGGGGACACGACAGGAGGATGAGCCCCCTGCCCTTCCCCCCCAGCTTGGAGCCATGGATCATGAACGCCCAGTCGGATCTGTTCGGCGAGGAGCCGCTAGACGCCGCGATCGAGGACACCGCCATCACGCCAGCAGAACCGCTGGCAATGCCCTGTGGGTTCCTTGATCGCTCCAATACCCGCTGCAAACGGCTCGCTTCGCGCCCCGTGATGATGAACGGGAAGCGGTTGCACAGCCACGGCCGACCCATGCTCCACTGCGAGATGGCCTGCTTTAACGCCTCTCATGGCAAGCCTAGCGATCCAATGGAGAACCGAGGCAATGAGTGAAACGATAGGACTGACCAGCACCATAGCGACTTCGCAGCGCGGCCCCATGCTAAAGGACACGGATGGGATGTGGTGGTGGCTGATCGGCGAGATCGACTCGATCGCCAGAGCGGATAACCTCGTGCGCGTCGTGGGGCGCAAGCGCGGCGCTGCTGCTATTGAGATTGATTATCTCGGGCCCGCGGCAAACTGATGCACGGTCCCCGACACCTCCCCAAATGTCCATACTGCGGCCATCCAGTGCATGAGTGGCGGCGTGGTTCTCCTATTGAGGGATGCCGTCAGTGCCGCCGTCCCATGGTCCTGCTGCGCTATCCCCTGCCCTGGAGGAGCCCCTTGCGCCTCCTCGGCCTGTTCGACCTTGCCTCCAAACTTCAGGCTTACGCCACAATCACCATCGGCGCCCTGTTCGCGCTCGGTGCTTTGTCCCTCCTCGGCCTGGTCAAGGCAATTGCCATCCTGCTTTACGTCATGGGCTCGATCCTGCTCGTCGATGGCTCCCTTGGAATCGTCTCGGGTATCGACCGTACATGGAGCCATGTACGCTACGGAACGGCAGCCAAGGCCATGGCCGCTGGTAAGATCATAGCGGGATCGCTGGCCTTCCTGCTCACCATCGTCGGGGTGCTCATATGACCCGCTCGGCCGATCTTCTCGACAGCGATCTTGTGGCAGTGTTAGCAGAAGCACTTGTTGAGGCTGCCCCCTCCCCGCACGAGGATCTCGAACGGCGCCAGCTCGTGACCACCTTACTGCGTACCTTATCACCGCGTCTGGAGCGGTTGATCCGCCTCAGTTACGGAATCGGCGTCCCGCAATCCGGTGCTGCTGAAATCGCTGACGGCTTCGGAATCACTAGAACACGCATTGATATGATGCGCCGAGAAGCCTTACGGCGGATGCGGATAGCAGCAAAGTATATCGATGCGGCTGAACCGGAACTGATAGCTGACCCTGCCTATCCGCTACCGCGAGGCTGGAGCATGCCCGACCTCGAGATCACTAATAGCCGGTTCGTGGACCGCATTAATGACGCTCGGGGATTGCCGGTGGCCGCGGCGAAGAAGAGCAAGGTTAAGAAACCTCGAAAACCTAAGACACAAAAGGTCGCGGCGCCGATGCGGACATGGACACCGTCTCCGATCCTCCACGCTCAAGAACCTGACTCTGTCCATCGTGCAAGCTGTGTCGATGGGCTTATCGGCGCTGGGCGGGCTTTCGTGCTGCCTGCCGGAGCCGCGGCTATAGTCGCTGGCGCCGAGTTTGGTGGATTTGTAGGGCTGCTAGCTTCAGTTATCGCCATGCCTGCCATGGCGTTTGCTTATGAACGTTGGGTGGAAAGCCGATAAGAAATATAAGCTCAAGCGTGGCGAAACGAGTTGCGTTTGAACATACCCTTTCGTGCTCATGATATGCCGGTGCCTCATTATCATCCAAGGGTTTGCATTCAACGGGTTGGCTCACCTCGTGCGATTTTTTCCGTCAGCGCTTGCAAGGCCATTTCAATCACCTCAGCGATTGCGCCACATTCCAGTTGATCGGCGAGTTCATAAATCTGATTGTTTGTATCGCGTCGCAATTTGACGGTGAAAGGCACATCCCGACCCGTCGTCCGCTTTCGGCCGCGACGCTTTACTTCACTGGCCCCACCCTGCTCTGCGCTTACCGGCAGAGATGCTGGCTTAGTCTTGGCGACCGCATGGCGGCCGGTAAATCCCGCGTTATCGGAGGCTTCCTTGATCTGAGCCCGTGAATCCGCGTCAATCTTGACCGGCTGAGGCTTGAATTCATCAAGGTCGAGGCTGATCTTTCCCGAAGTCATTTGCGCGCCTCCCTCAATACCTCAATAATTTCTTTTACTAATGCAGCAGCATTGACACGAGCCTTATCTAGCCCCGGGACCTGTTCATCTGTAAGGTCAGCAAGTGTAGCGCCGAAATTTACAACGCCTTTGAATGCCTCTCGCTCCACTACCCGGGTGTTGAGGAACGAAATACCCGCCTCCTCGAACTGCGTACCCATATCTCGACCGCTGCGTGTCTGATACGCTGCTGGCGCCCTACTCCATAGCACTCTAGCCGGGATGTTTTTGTTGGTGGTTTTCGACTGCCTCAGAATGAATTTCAGCGTTTTGGCCGCTTCGTTCGCATCTAATTTGGATGCCTGGAGCGGGATCAAAATAAGGTCGCTGCTACTGATTGCATATCCGCTTGAAAGGTTCGCGGAACCTTCAAGGTCGACTATGACAAAACTAACCTTGGCGGACTGCTCCTCGATCGTCTCAATGATGTTTTCCTCGGTCACGCTCCCGACAACCGATAGATTCGACGGGAGGTTCGCTTCCTCGGCCCATCGGACCAAGGGTTGATTCGGATCGGCATCGATCAGGCAAACGTCTGCGCCTTGCTCAGCTAATCCGGTACCCAAGAGAAGTGTAGCAGTAGTTTTCCCCGCTCCACCTTTCGTGGTCATAATCGAAATGACGGGCATATATAGACCTTACGTTTTATAGACCTTACGCTTTGATTGGTGATCGACGCACATTGCATGCGCAATCGGCTGCCGGACATTTCCTAGCGGTTCACAATTAGGATTGTCAACCCATAGCGGATAATGGGGATATATCTAATAGCGGTATCGTAAAGGTATACCATAAATAAACGTATCCGATACCGATATAAAGCGGTTGGCAAACGACAGCGAATTGACGGGCATGCGGCACCCAAAAGGAAGCTGGCTGCCGGAACGCCACATAACAGGGCAGGGGAGGGGGTACGTATCAAAGGCGCGCCCTCCAATGCAAAAATTCAGCAATCGCACCCAATGCTAAGCGTTAGACTGCCTCGCTGCAGCTAGGGCTGGTGGCTCCGCACCAGTATTTAGCCATCAAACTTCGATCAGATGAACGGGTAGGCCATCCCTTGGGGCAGGATGACGCTGAACGGCCCTATCTACGTGATTCCTCACTCTCCAAAGAAATGCATGAATGGCGCGCACTTGTGCTTGGTCGAAGAGAAGCAGTTCGCCGCCCTCAACCGACAGGAAATCGAAAGTCCTGCCCTCACCAAGGTCAGTTCGCCAGATCGCAGCAGTGATGTCGCTGTGATCGCCGTCGGAATGCGCATAGGTTTTATTGCGAGCCTCGAGCAGCATCTCGTGCAGGCTCGTTTCCCCGGCAGACATTGCGAACTCTCGCCCCAAATGCTTCCAGTTGAATGGCGCTGCCATGCCGCGCGCCGTTGAAAATGGCCGACCGTAGGAAACGACCATCGACGTTTCGTAGCACTTGAACCGGCGCCGATCTTCCTGCGTGCATCGGCCTATTTCCCAATCGACGTCCTGCATCAAGAATGTCGCCGCACTTAAAGCATGACGAAAATCCAGGGCGCTCATCATCAGTCGATGGTGCTGACCTTTCAGGTGCTGCTCAGGCGTAAGCTGGGGCTTGTTCATACACCAAGGACATGGTTGAGGCAGCTGCCATAATCAACGCCCGAGCCGACAGGAGAGGGGGGCGATAGGCGAATGTGGCGCTTGAAACAGGCGTGTGGCATAGCTGACGCTCACGCAGGATCGCCTGCCGACCAATTCACACCATTGCGACGCGGGCTGGCGGGCGAGTGATGGGTTAAGTCAAAAGCTCCCCGAACGTATTTCACCTGTTATCCGATCAGTGCGCGTTCCGCGATGACCGAAATCGGCGGCGAGGATACGCAGTCTACCACGTCGAATGTCAGCACGAATGGAGTGAAATCGGCTACCACCATCCGATTTGCGGCCTCGCGGTGGTGGTCAGCTACTCGCAACGCAATCGAGCAATGAGGTGTCCAATTGTCTGGACGGTATGGCGGCTTGCATCGACCCGGATCAATGCGGGTGTGCACTTGATTATGCAGGTCCAGCAGACCTTCGTGCGGTTTTGGAGACGCCCACAGGATCAAGAACCCCGGATCGAACGCCCCAATACGATCAAAAGATATCTTCAAGGGCCGCATAGCCGACAGATCGGTAACAACAGCCTGAAGCTCTTGAGGGTTAGCATCGGCATATTTGGCGAGCGTAATGTGCGGCGGATACTCAAGGGCCTCAATTGTGGGCTCGTCCTCTAATGCAGCAGCACGCTCGACGAGTTCCCAATAAGGTGTGGCGTCCCCACTGGCGCGAAGATTGATGCCGAAGAGCATAGCGCGTTCAATACCCGGTCTGGTGTCGAAAACCACATGAATCCCATACAGTCGTCACGTGGTTCCGCCCAAACTCCGGCGCGCACGGAATTGCGCGGTCCTGTTATCCCCTGGAATGTCCGAAACTCAATGTCGGATTGTGAAAGTGTCCGACAATGCCGGTGGCAGGGTTTTTCGTCAGGGGGTGTCGGCGTTGGTCTGGCACCTGGCCGCGACCGCCAGCAGGGTCCGGCGCATTTCATGTGTTCGCCGTCGCCTCGGTCTTTCCCGTTTCTCGATGTTCGATTGCCAATTTCGGTATGCCGAGGGCACCTTGATCTGGCGGGTATGCGTGGCCACCTTTAGGGTCATGACCTCGGGGGCCTAATGAAAACGACAGATCCAGCTTATGATCCGCAAAATGCCGACCTAGAGGCGATAGCCCACTCTCTGATCGAGCGTGATCCCGACCAGTTGAAGGTCCGAGGGCCGAGCAACGATGGTGGCGATGATGGTATCCATCGCCATAGGGAGACAGGCGAAGTGACCGTCAGCGAGGCCAAGTTCTTGCGCGAAGATGGGCGAGTCCCCATGGCAGCGATCGATAGGCTCTGGGTGGCGACCAAGCGAGCCGGGGACCTTTACCACGCGAATGCGACCGGAGTAATTGTGTCCACTGCTGAAGATTTGCGTAAAGGCGCCAAATCTTTGCTGAGAAAAATCAACAAGGACGAAGAGGTCATCAAGGTCGTGCTTCACAAGGATCTGAAGGCTATCGCCCAAGACCCCGCCACCGATCCTGACCTTGCTTTTCGTATCAGCGCCGCGCTAGCTAAAAAATCACGTGGGAGTGCCCGCCACGAAAACCTCTAGTCGCCTAACCTAGCAGGGATGAAGACAAACAGGCGATAGCCACCGCCAGCGGCTCGCCAGCGTACCTTTACGACCAGATTCAGCGATGCCCCGGTTTGACGGCCGGACGATAGGGCGCACGCTACGCCCGGCTCAACTTTCACGCAGGGCCACTATGCGAAGGCCTTCGTGCCGTCCGGCAGCCGCGATTAGCCCGGCGTCTTCGAGTGTCGTGGCGGCCTGCGAGGCGGTGCGTTTGGTGACACCCAGAGCGCGGGCCATCTCGGCGCGGGTGAGGGGGCCGAGCCCGGCGAGCAGCAGCCAGGCATCGCGGGCCCGCGACGAACGGTTGGTGCCAGCGAGCCGCGCCTTGCCGAGGTCTACCGCGGCGCGGGCACCGATAATGTCGGTGCGGACGGCAGCGGCGCCGGTGCGCAGCGCCTCGGCAAGAATCGTGGGGATGGAGCGTTCGCGGAAACTGCTGAAGGCTTCTCGCGGGGCAACGCCGGCAAGCGCAAGCGGCGCTGCACCCAGGGCGAACAGCTGCGGGCGTAGCGCGACCGCGAGCGCTGCGGCCCAGGCGCCGCCGCGCGGGGGCGAGCGGCTGAAGGTGCGGCCGGCGGTGATGTACGTCTCCGAGCCGCCCTCGAGGAAGGCGGTTTCCTGCTCGCGTAACTGCGTGACGAGCGCGACTAGTGCGCCGAGCGGATCCTCGGCCGGCAGCAGCGCCTCGAGCCGGTCGAGCGCGCTATCGGCGGCTTCGTAGGTGCTCTCAAAGGTTTCGGGAACGCCCTTGGCGGTGAGCACGCTAGTGGCGGCTTCGGCGAGTGGCGGGGCGGCGCGGCGCGCGATCCACGAGCAGAATGCATCGCGCTCGGCGGTGTGGTGGGTGCGGACCAGCTCGGCGGCATCCGGGCCAGGATCGTGATCGGGGCCAAGGTTTTCAAAAGGATAAGCGCGGACATGGTGCGCCCACAGGCGGCGCAGCGAGCGACGGGCGAGAAGGGTGGCTTCCGTTCGGGTAAGCAAGGGCAGCGCGCCTTCGATGCGGGCGAGGGTGAGTTGCCAGGAAGCGGGTGAGGTGGTCATTGGACCGAGAGTATAGGAAATGCCAAAAAGGTAAACTCAGCTATGAGGCTGGGTACACTGTCCGATAAGTACCCTTCACGGACAGGATAGATCGGGCTACAACGCGGCAGGTTTTCCGGGTGAAAGCACGAACGGACAGCACGGAGCGGGCGGGTGGACAAGAAGATCGGCGACGGGGCAGGGCGGGCAGAAAGGACGAGCACAACGAACATGCTGGTCGCGGCCGGCGACCTCTCGCCAGCTTGCGCCCCCGAACTCGCCGCGGAAGTTGAGGCCGCCCGGGCCTATCGCCTGCGGGCGCGCAGCGCCAACACCCTGCGCGCCTATGCCAGCGACTGGCACCAGTTCCAGGACTGGTGCTGGGGCAGGGGGCTCGAACCGCTTCCCGCGCTCCCCGAGGTCGTCGCCACCTATCTGGCGTCGCTCGCCCGCGCGGGCCGCGCCGACAGCACCGTCACCCGCCATCTCGCGGCGATCACCTGGCGGCATCATCACGACGGTTTGCCGCCCCCGAGCGCCCGCGACACCCACCAGTTGATCGCCGATACCCTTTCGGGCATCCGCCGCGAGCAGCGCGCACGACCGACCCGGAAGAAGGCGGCGATCGGCGCGAAGGATCTGGCGGGCATGATCGCCAAGGCAGACGGGTTGAACACTCGTGCGGTGCGCGACCGGGCGATCCTGGCGCTGGGCCTTGCCGCCGCGCTGCGCCGGTCCGAGCTCGTCGCGCTCCAGCTCGCCGACATCCAGCTGGTCGACCAGGGGCTTACCGTCTTCGTGCGCCATTCCAAGACCGATCAGGAAGGCGGGGGGGCTACCATCGCCGTGCCGGTAGGCGAAGTGCTCCGCCCCGTTGCCCATCTCAATGCCTGGTTGCAGATCCGGGGCGGGGCGCCCGGGCCGCTATTTACCCGCGTGGGCACCCAGGGTGAGTTCACGATGGCGGCGATGTCCGATCGCTCGGTGGCGCGCCTGGTCAAGCGCTACGCCACCCTACAGGGCCTTGATCCCGAGACGATCGCCGGGCATTCGCTGCGCGCCGGGTTTTTGACCGAGGCGGCGCGCACCCGCGCCTCGCTCGCTAAGATGCAGGAGGTGTCGCGGCACAAGTCGCTCAAAGTTCTGCTCGGCTACGTCCGCTCGGCTGAGCGTTTCGATGACCACGCTGGTGCGGGATTCTTGTAGAAGGACAGGTGTCCTGGGCGGGATCGGGGATGGGGCCGCGATAGCTCGCACGCGCCGACTTTCGTCAAATTGGCGCCGGTTGCAGCCGTCGGTTTCAAGCGGTATCCAGCCCATCTATCATTCGGGTCAGTTCCGGTAGGGGGCGAAATGACACCCTAAGCGATCAGTCAAGGATTTTCGCTATCGTAGCCGTGCTGGCTCGGCAATTTCATCAGCCTCTCCGGGCGTCGCATAGACCTCCTCGCGGATGATCCGATTGGTGATCTCGAGGAGATGGGCGGAGAGGGCCTCGCTGAGCTCCTCGAACTCGGGCCACAGGACCTGATTGATGAAACTGACGGGCGCATGGACGATTACCGTCTGCCGGTGCATGCGTGAATAGCGGAACGGCTTGAGGCCATAGCGCCTGCAGAGGGCTGTGAAGAGCTGTCGTGACCACGGGTCTGGAATCGAGAACTTGAACTCTTCCGACGTTTCGCGGCGGCTCGTTTCGGTGAACTGGCGCCTGATACGTTCTGCGGCGGCACCCGCTGCGGCCTTTTCACCTGCGGTGGCAGCGCCGGCGAACAGGTCTTCGATCTTGCGCAGCTTTTCGCGAAGACGCTGCTCCGCATCTGAATTCTGGTTCAATGCCGCGTTCCCAACGGCGTAGTGATACCGAGGAGGCCTTGGGCGCGCGCCCGCGTGCAGGCCAGAACCGCGGCATGGATCTCGGTCTCCATGATCTCGGTCATCACCCGCAGATGCTTGATCGTCTCCTTGATTTGCCTGCGATCCTCAGGTTCGTCCCTGGTGCGTTCGATGAGGTCGGCGACGCCCGCCATCATCGCTCTGATTTCCCCGAGATGCGTGACCGCTTCATGGGCGCGTTCGGGCAGCCCGGCCTCCTCCTCGCCATTGAACAGGCCTTCGACGAAACCTTCGACTTCCTGCGCGCGGACCATACCCAGATTTCCCAGATTGGCCCAGTCGGCCCCAAGCTGCGATTTTGGCCAAGTCGGAGAACGTTTTGGGAACGTGGCATTCGGTATTGACGATGGAAATCATAGAAGAGGACAGTTCGCTCCATCATAGGGAGTGGGTTGATGGATCGGAGTATTCCGGGCGGGGATTTGATCGGACGATGGAGCCTGAGCTTTGCCGATATTGATTTTGTAAATTCGAAGCCGGCCCTGACGCGCCTTGGCCTCGCCGCGCAGCTGAAATTCTTCGCTTCCCTGGGGTTTTTCGCGATCGATCCCGGCTCAATCCCTACCGATGGCCTCTCGTATCTGGCCGAGCAACTCGGTGTCGAGGCTGGCGAGATAGCCGGTTATGACTTTTCCAGTCGGACAGCACGACGGCATTGTGCGGAGATCCTGATCCATCTTGGATATCACCGCATGAAGCGGGTGGATCGCGCGCAATTGACGGAATGGATTGCTGGCGAGCTGTGCCCGGGCGGCCAGTCGATCAATGCCATGCTTGAGCATGTTTTCCTGTGGTGCCGGGACCGGCGTATTTATGGGCCGTCGCGCAAGGAGCTTGAACGTGTCGTTCGCTCACAACGGCAAGATTATCTGGACACCTGGCTGATCGGAGCCAGTGATCGGCTTTCGTCAGATGCGGTGGCGTTATTGGAAGCCTCGCTTGCCGATCCGGACAGCTCGACCGGATTCAACAGGATGAAGGGTGACGCCGGACAGGCAACGCTCGACAACATTCTCGACGTGACCGAGAAACTCGCCTTTATCCAGAGACTTGATCTTCCCCATGATCTCCTGACGGCTACGGGCAAGCCATGGGTCGATCAGATTGTTCGCCGCGTTGCCGGTGAAAAGGCCTCGGAGATGCGCCGGCATGCGCCGGCGCGACAGCTCGGCCTTTATGCGATTTATCTAATGTCGCGGGAGGCGCAACTCACTGACGCGATGATCGACCTGCTGATCGAAACCGTTCACAAGATCGGAACGCGCTCGAAACGCAAGGTGGTGGGCGATATCGCGAAAGACATCGAGCGGGTCTATGGAAAGGAGCGCCTGCTGGTCGAGATCGCCAGCGCCTCGATCAATGAACCATCGGGGCGCATCTGCGATGTCATTTTCCCGATCGCCGGTAAGGCCAAGCTGGCGGCGATCGTCAAGGAGAGCCATGCGAAGGGCGCTCTGGACCGGCGCATCTACAAGGTGATGCGTGGTTCCTGGGCCAATCATTACCGGCGCATGCTGCCAAGCCTGCTTTCCGTACTTGAGTTCCGGTCGAACAACGCGGTGTGGCGGCCGGTCCTGGCGGCCCTCGACTGGATCAGGAGCAAGGTGGATGGCGGATGCCGCTTCGTGCCATTGCAGGATGTTCCGATCGATGAGGTGATTCCAGCGCGATGGCGCAGTTCCGTCATTGATGACGATGGGCGGGTAAACCGGATCAGCTATGAGCTTTGCGTCCTGACGCAACTGCGCGACCGCATCCGCTCCAAAGAAATCTGGGTGGTCGGGGCGGATCGCTATCGCAATCCCGATGACGATCTTCCCAAGGACTTCGAGATCAGGCGAGATGCGTACTATTCCGGCCTCAGCCTGACGCCAGATGCGCAGGCGTTTTGCGCCTCGATCCGGGAGGAGCTTGAACGGGAACTGTTGCTCCTCAATGCCAATATTCCACAAAACGACAAGGTCCGGCTCCTGTGGCGCGGCGACAACCGGATATCGATTACACCGTTCAAGCCCTTGCCCGAACCGAAGGGTCTCGCTTCGATCAAAAGCGAGATCGGTCAGCGCTGGCCGATGACCGGACTGCTGGACGTGTTGAAAGAGGCTGCTCTGGACACGGGATTGATGGATGCTTTCGAAACGTCGGCCTCGCGGGTTACCCTGTCGAAAGCAGCCTTGGCTCAGCGTCTTTTGCTGTGTCTCTATGGCTTGGGCACGAACGCCGGGCTCAAGCGGGTCGCTGGCGCAACACCCGATGTCAGTTACGAGGAATTGCTGCATGTCCATCGCCGTTTCATCCACGCGCCAGCGCTGAGGGAGGCGTGCGCGCGGGTAGCAAACGCGACACTGGCAATCCGCAATGCCGCAGTATGGGGAGATGCGGGCACGGCATGCGCGTCCGATTCAACGAAGTTCGGCGCGTGGGACCGCAACCTGATGACGGAATGGCACGCCCGCTATGGCGGCCGTGGCGTCATGATCTACTGGCATGTGGAGAAGCGCGCGACCTGCGTTTATTCCCAGCTCAAGCGGTGCTCTTCCTCGGAGGTCGCCTCCATGATCGAAGGCGTGCTACGCCATTGCACCGACATGGAAATCCAGCGCCAGTACGTCGATAGCCACGGCCAGAGCGCAGTCGGCTTTGCGTTCTGCCGACTCCTTGGATTTGAGCTTGCCCCGCGGCTGAAAGCAGTGGCACGCCAGAAACTGGCCCTTCCCCAAGCCGGCATGCGCACGCGGCTTTCCAATTTACTGCCGATCCTCTCCAGCCCGATCGACTGGGACGAGATCGAGCAACAATATGACGAAATGGTCAAATATGCCGCTGCCATGCAATCGCGCACCGCCGATCCGGAAGCGATCCTGCTCCGGTTTGCCAGAGCCGAAGTGATGCACCCGACCTACAAGGCGCTGAGTGAACTCGGCCGCGCGGTCAAAACAATCTTCCTATGCCGGTATTTGCGTCAGGAGGCATTCCGCCGCGAGATCCACGAAGGGCTGAATGTGGTTGAGAACTGGAACGGCGCTAATGGTTTCGTGTTCTTCGGCAAGGGCGGCGAGATCGCCACCAACCGCATCCATGAGCAGGAAATCTCCGTTCTGGCGCTACACCTCCTGCAAGCGTCGCTGGTGTATGTGAACACCCGCATGCTTCAGACCGTACTGGTTGAGCCGAAGTGGGCGGGGCGGATGACGCCGGAAGATTATCGTGGTCTCACGCCGTTGATCTACAGTCATGTGAACCCTTATGGCCGCTTCGACCTCGACCTGAACGACCGGATTGATTTTGGACGGCTTGCAGCGTGAGGCGGCTGATCGGCCTATAACATTTGGGTACACCCGAACGTGACGATCGGAAGTGACATATACGACATGTCACAAAAGGGTGGTTCCGTCACCAATGTTACTGTACGAGGGCAAAGCCACCCTAATGTGACGGATTTGCCCATGACCCGCGTCGGCTACGCCCGCGTCAGCACCATCGACCAGGATCTCGACATCCAGGTTGCCCGGTTGAAGGCAGCGGGCTGTGAAATCCTCCGCTCCGAAACAGGCTCGGGCGCATCGCGCACTGGACGCACGGAGCTTGAGACGATCATGCAGTTCCTGCGCGCCGATGACGAACTCGTCGTCCTGCGTCTCGATCGGCTCGGTCGCTCCACACGCGATGTTCTCAATCTGGTTCATGAACTCGACCAGAAGGGAGCCTCATTGCGGGTGCTTGAGCCGGAGGTGACGACGGCCGGAAGCATGGGGCGGATGGTGATCACCATTCTGGGCATGGTCGCGGACATGGAACTGACGTTCATCAAGGACCGGCAGCGCGCCGGGATCGAGGCGGCGCGCGCCGAAGGCGTCTACAAAGGCCGGAAGAAAAACATCGATGACGATGAAATCCGACGCCGGATCACCGCCGGCGCGAGCAAGGCCAGCGTCGCGCGCGACCTCAAGATCTCAAGAATGACCGTCTATCGGGCGCTTGACGTCATTCCTTCAAGGATCGGGCTGCCGGAAAAGCCGCCTTCTGTCACCATCGCCCTGCATCTGACCATCGAGAACTTCAACAAGCATGGTCGTGGCAGAAAGCCCGCTCGCGAGCGCATTGAGGCGATGCTGGAGCGGGATTACCAGATGCAAAAGACCGGGAACTGCGATTACACGCTGACCGTCGCCTATGATCAGGGTGCCGATGGCGTCAGCCTCGATGATGAGATCGCATCTCTCCAGACAGAGATGTTCAACATCGCAGAGAGCTACAGGTGCTCGATCGAGACCGATGTTTACGAGATTGGAGGACAAGAGCGAGCCTGGTAGATCGCCATGTTCAATCTTTGTTCTTCAACATGGCCAAAATCGCAGCTTCGGGCCGACTGGGCCTGATAGGCCAGATCCTCGATCGCGAGCGCCCGGCGCGCTTCGCGGGGTTTGGTCCGGATCACCGCTACGCGGCGGAACAAGGCGCCCGCGCGGATTGATGCGGCCTCGCGCCAAAGAGCGACACGCCGCATCGTGTCGGGCGACAGCCACACCCAGGCCCCTTGCCCTTCCTGGTCGGTTTTCGAGTGGGGCACCTCGAGCAGCCCCGATCCATCCTCTTGCGCTTCCATCAATTCGACGGCGACGGCCACCAGCTCCGATACGCGCAAACCCGCATCATAGCCGAGCGACAGGATCGCCGCGTCGCGCAGGCCAGCGACGTCGCGCCCACACGCCTCGAGCAGCACCGACAGCGTGAACCCCCTGACGGCTTCCCGCCCGATCCCTTCGCCGAGCCGCAACGGGCCGGCCTGGCGCTGCCGGACTCCGGCCCGACGCCGCAGCCCACGCAGCGCATCGCGGACCACGACGGCACCGACGGGGCATGGAACGTCGAGAAGGTGATGGGCCACCGCCAGCGAGGACAGGCGCCGGGACACGGTCGCCGGCTTGAGCCGCCGCGCCTCGCAATAGTCAATATAGGCGACAAGCCGCGCTTCGTCGGCGGGCAGGCCGATCCCGCCGCGCTCGGCCGAGAAGCGCGCGTAGCAATCGAGATCGACCGCGAGCGCCTTGATGCTGGCGGGCGCCCGCGCCTCGATGCTCTTCTGGAAGTTGAGTTCGACCAGGCTGGCGCCTTCGCCTGTCAGCTCCTGAAGCAACTCGACGAGCTGGACCGCGCGATCTTGCGCGGCGCCCGACCGCCGCTGGGGCAGCGGCGCCTCGCCGGGTGCCAGGATCGTCACGATCTCCGCGGAAACCGAGCGCTTGGGCATGGGCAGACGCTCTGTCTGTGCAGCGATCGACAGGACGGATTTGGCGCGCATACCGGGGGACTATAACCCCGATTTCGCCGAAGTCACTATCGATAACACTCTATTATCGATAGTGCAAAAAAGGGCGTGCTAGGGATGGTGCAGTTAAGGCAGTTTAGGTTACCCTTGCGACATGCCCGATTTTTGCGATCCATCGACCCGATTCCATCCGCTCCGATCGGACGAAGATGCGCCGATCGAAGACCTGATGACGGCAAGGGTGCGCGCGGCGCTCACCTGGGGCCAGCTGCAAGGCCGTTTAGCGCATGTGCCCGCGCAAGTTGCGCATCAATTCTGCGCCGCGCTCGCCCGCCTGCTCCTCGTCGAAGCGCTCACGGGTAGCGGCTTTTCCGGCGCGAACAGCTGGTTTTCCGCATGGTTTTCCGGCCTCCAGCCCGTGCCCGACGCCACCGCCCATGTCGCAGCCCCGCCCTCGCTGGTCGCCGACACGCTGCTCGCCGAGCTCTCGCTGTCGGCCTGGGCGCCGCTCGCCGACACGGCCATCCAAATCCGCGCCGCAGCGCATTTCCATCGCGGCGAGGGCGCCCCGCAAGGCGAGCGCGGCGATGCCCCCGCGTTCGCCGTAGCGGAAGCGGCGCGGCTCGCCGAGCCGCCCGCCGACGATCGCGCGGACGACTGGCCCCTCGCCGCGCTCGATCGCCTGCATCGGGCCGCGGCCGCCTCGCCGCATTTCGCGCCCACCGAGCGCAGCTACCAGCTGCTCCCCCTGCCCGCCGGGCCGGTCTCCTTCGAGCAGACGCGGACGGCCACGCCGCTGTGGGCGCTCGATCTCCTCGCCGGCGCCCTGATCGCGCGGAGCGCGCCAGCGACCAGGCCGCTGCCCCTGCCCGGAGCCGTGCGCGCCGAGGCGCTCAGACCCGAGCTCTGGTCCCGCGAGCGCGCCATTATCACGGCCGAGGCCGCCGGCGAAGCTGCGCAGCGGCTGAGCGACCAGCTCGATGCAGCCCATGCGAGCGTGCGCGAAGTGCATGAGGCGATGACCGTCCTGCGTTCGACCTCGCGCGCGCCGCTGCTCTACCGGCTGCTCGCGGGCTTCGGACCGCTGCGCCCGCTCCAGATCGAGAAGGCCCTTGGCGTTTCGAAAAACGGCGTGCGCGATCTCGTCGCCGCCCTCGTCAAAGCGGGCCTCGCCGAGCGGGCGGCGTACGAACATCACACGATCATCCGCGCCCTGCCCCGCGCGCGCCGTGCCACGCTGGCGGCCGAGGGTGAAAGCAGATCCGTTGAAACCAGCTCCGGCGCGACGTCCGCCGCGTTCGACGCGGCCATGGCCGATGTCGAGCGCGTGCTCGCCCGTATGGAGACGGCGCGCGAATGACCCCGGCAACACGGCAAGATAGGAAACCCCGGCAGAAACTTCAAATCGACGCGCCCGATACGGGACTCGCGCCGCCGTTTCAGGCCATGACCTGTCTTTGAACGATCAAAGGAAAGTTCGCGCAAAAGCCCCTGGGAGCGCAAAAAGGCGGTCTCGGATAGGAGGGGGCGCCCAGAGGCCGCCACCACGCCCTACGGGCCTCCTGAGGGCAAATTCGCGCGAAATGCCCAATGGGCGACCGTCGCCGTCCGGCTTTACCATCCGCGCCCATGACCCGGCAGATCGAGCAGGATGCGAAACCTGGGAGCGGCGAAGCAGGCGGCGAGCCGCGCCCGCCACAGATCGCCATTCGCGCTGCAAGCCGGCTCGGCGCAGCCGGCGGACATCGCCGCGCCCACCATCCCCGATGCTTGCAGGTAAAACAGCGCCTCCTGGAAACCACGGCGCTGCGCTGACATCGCCGCGCTCTCCGTCGCGGCGGCGTCTCGTACCGCGCGCGCCAGCGCCGCGCGGCGAGCCTTCAGCCCCTGCATCAAATGGGCACGGGGATAATTGCGCTTGGCCTGCTCGAGCTGCTCGCAGACCATGGTGAGCCGGCGACGCTCGCGGTCGAGCTGCCGCAGGCCGACCCTGGCGATCGCCTCCGCCAGATCCGATAATTGGGGTCCGACGCCGGAAGCCGCCTTTCGCGGCAGGCGTGCCGGCTGCGCATCGAAGCGGAAGATTTGCTCCCATCGCCCGGCTTTCAGCCCGTCACTGCTGTGGAGCGCCGCCAGCAGCAGATGACGCACCGGAGCGTAGTGGAAGCGGTTGCCGACCAGCGCCGCCCGGTACCGCTCCCAACCTACCCGGTCACCGGGGCGGGCGCCGCGGATTTGCTCCCGCGCAATCATCCCGTTCCACAGCACTCGGGTTTTGACGAAGGCAAACCGCGCCATTTGCGCGCGCGTGCGCGCGACCCGGGCCGCGAGCGCCCGCTCGGCGGCCTGCGTCCGCCCCAGGGCCCTGATCCCCGCAAGATCGGTCAGCAACAGCGCATGACGGTCGCAGAAGGTCGTCACGCGCAAGATCCAGCTCCGCTCGATCCGCCACGGCGCGCCGGACACCAGCCAGTCAAGCCAGCACTGGGCGCAGCCGATTGACCGCAGCGTCAGCGGCAACAGATCGCCGCGCCCACAGCCGACGAACGTCCTAGAAATCGCCTTCGCGGGCACCATCGTCGCCCACGCGAGCCGTTCTACCATCACCTGGCGGCGGTCCGGCACGCCAGCGACCGCCGGCGCCGGCGCGGCCAACCAAGCCGATGCGCGCGACGTGGCCGGTACGCGCGACGTGGCCGGTACGGGCGACACGGCCAGGTCGCGATCGGCGAGCGCCGCGTCGATGCCGAGATGGCGAAACAGCGCTTTGGGCGTGGTCTCATGACGCGCGGCCAGGCGGCGCAGCCAGGATTCGAAACATTCCTCGGGCAGCGGCCTCACCCGAAACGCCAGCGGCTCGATCTCCCGCCCGCTCATTCCGGGCTATAAGGCGTAAACAATTGCAGCGCCTCGGTGATATCGTCCTGGGTCACGAACCGGCGGTCATGCCGCCGCGCGACCTTTCCCGACCAGTGCAGGATGCGCTTGAAGTTCCCGGTGACCCCGCCGCTGGTCCGCCAGATGCGCTCGGCGAACGCGGGTTCGGCGAGATGGTCGGGCTCCTCCATCCCCATGCCGCGGGCCAGCGCGCGGATCAGGCGCTGCGCGGGCTCGCCCGGCTCCCATAACGGCAATTTGAGGATGATTGAGCGGTACGCCAGCTCGACATCGTCGGCGAAGATCTGCCGGGCGACATCGAGGCCCGCCACGACCAGCGGCACATTGCCCGCGCTCATCAGGAAGCGGAACGCATCGAGCGTATCGCGCCGCGCAACGCCGCTCGCGGTCAGGATCACATGGACATTGTCGATCGCGACCAGCCGCGTGCCCTGTTCGGCCAGCAGGTCGACGACCTTCAAATCGGCGGTTTTGTGCGTGTTCGTGCGGATCGGCCAGCCCTGTTTCCAGAGCAGGGCGAGGTTGATCTTGAGCGAGGTCGGACTCGAGGGAATGACCGTGCGCAGCACGGGCTGATAGCGCGCCTCGCCCCAATCGGCGGGCTCGGGAAAGGCTTCGGCAAGGCGGCGCTGCGCTTCGCGCAGGATCGAGGTTTTGCCCATGCCGGACTGTCCGGTGAGCACGATGCAGGTCGGGCGTTCCTCGGGATCGTCATGCGCGACATCGACGATCGTCTCGACCGCGTTCCGCGCTTCTTCGAAATCGATCCAGAAGGAGGGCGCCAGCGATGGCGCGGTCGCAGCGGCGCTCATGTCCGCTCCTGCAACCAGTCGTCTTCGCTGAGCTCGGCGACCGGTTTCCAGTCAATGGGCGGCTTTTCCGGCGCTTCGCCATACCGGAGGTCCGCGAGCGTCGTCCCCTCGCCTTCGCGGCGCTTTGCCTGGCGCCGCGCCGCCTTCGTGCGAACGCGGGCGCGGTGGATTTCCTGATTGGCGGCGGCCACCGCCCGCGCCGTCGCCGCGCGACCGCCATCGGCCTGGTAGGCCCGGCCTAGCGCCCGCACTCCTGCCCTGGCGGCCTCCCAATCCGCCTCCCAGACGTCGGGATAGTCGCCGACAACCGGCAATTCGACATAGCGGCCGTCGAGGTCGGCGTAGATATGCTGGATCGTCCGCTCATCCCAGCTGATCTCGACCCTTTGGCCGATCCTGGCGGCAAGCATCGGGTGCCAGTAATGGCGATATCTGATCTGGATACCCTTGGCATGGACCGTGAGCGACTTCGACGGCAGAAACTGGCGGAACAGTTCGCCCGCATCGACCGACACGGGCAGCAGCGGGCTGTGCTTCGCCGCCTCGCGCTCCCACATCTGGGCCGGACACAGGCCGCCCAGCGCGCTATGCGGCGCGTGATGATAGATCGCGATCTGGCACAGCAGCCAGCGCTCGAATTCCACAAGCGTCATCGCCGCGTCCGCCTCGGCATCATAGCCGTCGCGCGCCGCCACGTTCGATCCGGTCGCACCGGGCAAAAGCCGCAGTTTTCCAATCATCGTGCCGATCAGCCGCTCGATATGCCCGCCAAGATGGGCCGGCCCGGGCCTCCGCACATCGGGGCCAATCCCATTGCGGACGCAGGCGCGCCGGAAGGCTTCGGAGCGATGCGGTTTGGCCTGATCGGCATGCAAGCGCCGGAACAAACCGTGCATCGGATAGCTGACATCGACGCCCAGGTGGGCGAGGGCCGGCTCTTTGGGCAACACAGCGCTCGCAACCGCCCGTCCGCACCGGAATATCGAGGGGTCGCCGAAGCTGACATAGTAACCAAGAATGGACCGGGTCCAGATTTCGATGAGGAAGGTGATCCACGGTCTTCCGAGCTGTTCGCGCCGCAGACTATCGACCAGGATGACATCGCCCTTGGTGTGATCCATCTGAACCAGGTCGAGAAATCCCTCGCTTGCATATTCGCCGGGGTGCGGTTCATGGGCGCTCCGCGTCTTCGATCCCATCGTCGCTTTCGCCCAAACACGGCTCGGAATCTCAGCCAGAAGCCGCTCGATCGTCTTCTCGCTTGGGATCAGATCGGCGGGAAAGCGATGATCTCCGTTGTCCGCGTGCAACAGGCCCCAAATCTGCCGCGCCGCTTCCGCACGCGATGGCGGCACCATCTTGAGCGCAATTTCGTCGATCAACGTCTCGATGGCGGCCCTCACCTCGGGATCGATCCTGTGCGATCCAACAGCGGGTCCACGCGGTTTTGGAGCCAGCGTTTCCGCGACCGGATGCACCCGGAAGCGCGCGGCCAGTGTCCGTATCTGCCGCTCTTTAAGGCCGGTTGCCTCGGAAATCGCCTGAACCTGAGCCGCTGTCACCGGGCCGGAAAGCGATATATGTCGCCGGAAATGGGGGTAGAGAGCCAATCCCGCCTCAAGCGATTTGAGGCTCCGCCGGGGCGCTGGAGACGGCTTGCGCTCAATCACGGAACGGGCTCCCCAATGATTTTTGCTGTCCGCGAAATGTAGCTTATTTTGTCGAACACCGCGACGTGTATATTGCCCTAGACAGAATTACTCGCAGAGCATCCGATGTAATATATTGATATTACATGATATTATTGAAATGTAGCCTATTTTGTCGGCTGACAGCCGCGCAGACCATCGCTCTGGCCGCTCGCTTCGGGGCCGACCGCCCGATGCAAGCCGAAGACGCGCTGGCGGAGGAAGCGATCGGCAGGGCGATCACGCTAATGAAACAGGCCGGCGCGGATGACGAGACCCCCCTGCCCTTCGCGGGTCTGGCCCGCCTGCACGCGCTGCTGCGCGCCGATCCGCGGTTCGCGCCGCTGGAGCGCGCGGTGCAAATCCGTTCGTTTGGGAACCGCGCGGTGGCGATCGAGCAGGCCGCCACGCGCACCCCGCTCTGGGCGGTCGATGCCGCGCTGGGGCGGCTGCTGACCGCGTCCGGCGCGTGGGCCCGCGCCCTCCCCTGCCCCGGCGCGGTGACGGCGCAAACGCTGCAGCCGCAGCTCTGGCCGGGCGAACGCGCCATGCTGGCGGCCCGCAGCCTCCAGCGCAGCGTGACCCGGCTTGCCGAGCTGGTCGCGCAAGCGCGGCGGCGCGCGGCGCTGATGCGCGAGCAGTTGGGGCACCTGCGCTCGAGCGCGCGGGCACCGCAGGTGTGGATCCTGCTCGCTGGTTTTGCGCCACTCGGGCTCGATCAGATCACCTGGGCGTTCGGGATCAGTCGGCGCGGCACCTATGCGATCGGCGACGCCCTTGTGGCGGCGCGCATGGCACGGCGGGAGACGGTCAAGGGGAAGGCCCTGCTGGTCGTCGAAGAACCGGGAAGGGATGGGCAGCCGGCGTCTTTGGACCAGGCTACCGCCCTCCCCCATGCGGCTCTTGCCGAGTTCGACGCGGCGATGGGTGAGATCGACCGGCTGCTCGCCGGCAGTTCTGGCCATCCCTGACGCGGCATCGCGCGCATTCGGCGTGTATGAAAACTGATCTCTTCTTGACGTTATGTACAGATATCATACATAGACAGAGAAAGAAGGAGATGGCCAATGGCCACAACTGCCCATTCCGGCGTCCCCGCCAAAGCGCCCAGCCGCAAGGATCTGAGCGGTCCGGCGCTGCGCACCTTTTTCCGCATTGCCGACGCCTGGGACCTCAAGGAAGCCGAGCAGATGAAGCTTCTCGGGCTCGACAGCCGCTCGACCTTCCAGACCTGGAAGCGCGGCGCGGTCGCGGCGATTCCCAAGGATGCGCTGGAGCGCATCTCCTATGTCATGGGGATCTACAAGGGGCTGAAGATGCTCCTGCCCCGTACCGCCAACGAATGGGTACGCAAACCCAATGAGGCGCCGCTGTTCGCCGGACGCCCGGCGATCGAGCGGATGGCCTCGGGCAATGTCGCCGATCTCTACGTGGTGCGTCAATATATCGACGCGCAGCGCGGCTGATGGATGCCATTGCGACGACGCAAGTGCGGTGGCAACCGTGCTACCGGATCGTCGCAAGCCGGTTCCCGCCCATATCGCTGTTTGAGGATGTCGCGGATCCGGCCGACCTGGAAGCGGTCTATGCGATCGAGGCGATGACCAACGACCGGCTTCGCGACGAGGTCGGGGACCTCGCCCTCGTCCCACCGGAGGACCGCGTATCGGGACCCGGAACATCGGCGATCATGGCAGCGTTCACCCACCTAAATCCCGATGGCAGCCGGTTCTGTGACGGCAGTTTCGGGCTGTTCTACGCTGCCAGCACCATCGAGACTGCGGTTGCCGAGACGCGCCATCACCGAACCCGCTTCATGGCGTACACCCACGAACCGGCGCAGGAACTCGACATGCGCGTCTACGCGGTCGACCTGGACGCCATGCTCCACGATATTCGCGGCCTGCGCGATGAACGCCCTGCTCTCTACGCCCCGGATAGCTATGCCGCCGGCCAGGCGCTTGGCCGGCACCTGCGTGAGCAAGGTTCGGATGGCATCGTGTACCAAAGCGTGCGCGACGCCGACGGCGAGTGCGCCGCGGTGTTCCGCCCTCGCCTACTCGCCAACAGCCGACAGGAGCGGCACCTGTGCTACGTTTGGGATGGCCGGGCGATTGTCACCGTCTACGAGAAGAAGACATTCGCCTAAAGGTCCTGCGGACAAGCTAACCTTTCGGCCTTGAGTGACGCCTGTCAGGAATAGACCCCGGCAGCCATACGATCGAGATCTTCCATGACGATATCGATATCGCCATTCGCAACCAATTCCGCAGCCGTTTTCCCAACTCCAGAAAGGGGTTGATGCTTGAACCAGATAACCGCCTTGCCTTCTTCGCCTGCAAGCTCTGCCGCTCGCGTTATAACTCGGGCTATTTCCTCCAGTTTAATCTGCACGGTCGGGGCGGAGGGATACAGAGTCATGGCCTTAGGATCCAGGCGAGCAACGCGAGCCAAATGCGCCATGGAGAAGCGCAGGCGCTCCGCCAGACGACGGGGCGCGATGATCTCATTCTCGCGAATGTCATCCTGGAAGGCTGCAGTCATTGGGCAGTCCATATTCAACATGTGAAGACAAAACTCTCACATCTCAGAACCGCTGAAGATTGTCCTAGCTCCAATGCTGATCGAGCAGGGCTTTCAACGCGGCCTCCGCTTCAGCCCGCGTACCACCGGCATGCGGAAGCAGGGTGAGCTTGAGACCCTTACGATCCACCGCCTCCACTTTCAGCAATGGTTTCCCCCCTTCGGACACGATCGTTTCTGGCTTTCCTGACTTCTTGGGGGATCCTGACCTCTTGGGGGGATCGGCGGCCAGAGCGAGAGCGCGTATGATATCGGGAACCGGCATCGGTGCTGCGCGGTCGGACTGCACCTGAGCGAGACGCCCCGCCTCGGCGAACACACGCTGCCGCCGGTCCTCCGGTTTCAAGAGAGGCTTGATCGCGGTGACATGCTTGATCCTGAGATCCTGTGGGATGGCAAAGGCCGCCATCAGTTCTGCCGGCAGTCGGGCAAGGTCGAGATAGCGGCTGAGCCAGCTTTCCGTGACGTTGATCCGCTCGGCCATGACCTTCTGGCGCCCTTCATAATAGGCGTCGAGCGCGCGCAAATAATCGCGCGCGCGCTCCAGATCGGTAAGATCATCGCGCGCCCGGTTCTCGAGGTCCGCAAGCCGGAATGCCTCCTCATCCGTCAAGCTACGGATGTCGACGAGGAAGCGGAAATCCGGATAGTTATGGGCACGAAGCCAGCTGATCGTCCAATGCCTGCGCGCCCCGCAAATCACCTCGAAATCGAAGGCAGGGTCGTCCTTCACGCGGCGAACGATGGCGGGCATTTCCTGTTTGCCCTGCGCCTTGATGCTCTCGATAAGATCGGCGCACCGCTCCTCGTTGAGGAGCGCATATTCGCGGTTGTGCCCGACCCACATCCGGCAACGTGCCGGATCGACGAGTTCATGGGTGCGTGAGACGACACTGCCCGTCGCCAATTCGGCAAGTCGGCTTTCTCGACCCGCCAGGACGCTCGCACCGATGCCAGGGCGCCGCGCCGCTGGGGCTTGCGCCCCCGGGTCGATTCCGGCGACCAGATCAGCCGCGAAGTTGGCGTTTTTCTTGCTCATCATCCACCCCTTCTACCCGGAATTGCACCGGTGCAATTTTGCTCGCATCAGGCGAGGCCCTCCTTGCGCAAGCGCGCCAGATGGCTGGGCCACATCGACCGAATGTCGACCTCGATTTCACTGTTCACGCCATCAAGATAGGCAAGGCAGCGGTTGCGCACCGTCGAACTGGTGACCGGGCCGTCCAGCTCGTAGACGGTCATCAGCCGCGCCGTCGCATTGTCGATTTCCGCCGAATCCTTGAGCGGTGTGCGCACGATCGCGTGGCCGAAAAGGGTCCGCATCAGGTTCAGCAATTCCTTCTGCATCGACTTGTTCTCATCGACCTTGGACGCCACGAAGCGCAGAAACTGCAGCGACGGGGCCAAGCCGCGATCAGCCAGGGTCTCGATGGTCTCGTCGAGCATGGCGAGGAAGGCTGCAGTCGACGAGAAGTCCATCACCGTCGGCGGCACTGGCACGACCAGCGCATTGGCCGCACGCAGCACCGAAAGCGAGATCGCACCGAGCGCAGGCGGCGGATCGAGAACGACGACATCGAACCGATCGGCAATGCTTGCAATGCCTTGCGCCATGCGGTCGATGAGGTTCCCCTGTCCCCGCGCCATCCGCGCCGCGATTTCATATTCCGACTGGAAGAGCCGCAGATTGGCCGGGACAAGCTCGAGGCCGTCGAAGTGAGTCTTGCGCAAGGCATAGTCGAGCGACTCCATGTCGTCGTGCCGCAGGAACGGATAGAGCGTGTCCTCCTCGGTTAGATCGAGGTCGGGAACATAGCCGAACAGGGTCGTTGCCGACGCCTGGCTGTCGCAATCTATGAGGGCCACCCGGTAGCCCTTGATCGCGAGATATTGGGCCAGATGCACCGACAGGGTCGATTTCCCGACCCCGCCCTTGAAGTTCTGCACCGCGATGACGCAACAGGGGTCGGTGGCAGCCCGCCAGGGCCGGGTGCCGAACAATCCCCGCATGTCGTTGAGCTGCGCCAGGGTATAGCCGACGCGCCGATTATTTTCGGTTCGCGGAGGCGGCGGCAAGCGGCCGTCCTTCTCGGCCTCGCGAATGGCCGCCGCGGTCCGGCCGACCAGTTCGGCCGCTTTACCGATCGGGAAGGTGGGCTCGCGCCGTTCGTCCGCCCGGGCGCTACGCGCAGAGTCGCGGAGCCGCTCGAGAACAGAGCTGGTCCGTTGTGCAAGCGTTGAGACGGACAGCAGATCCTGCGTGCCCTCAATATCGAGTGATGCAGCCAAGAGAGGCCCCCTTGCGAAACTGTAGGGGGCATAGCTCAATTTGCACTTTTAGGTCAATGAAAGGCTTATTTTCGCAAGTGAGTAGGCCCGGTCGGCCCAATTGCCTCGAATTGCGCCGCCAGCGTTTCGTGCACGCCTACAACCTGACCTCTTGGGGGCTAGCCACCCTGAAATTGCACCGGTGCAATTTCGGCTCAAGGGCGCCCGCGCCGCGCCAGGAAGCTCTCGCAAAAGCCGGTCCAGGACGCGATCAGCTTGGCGCCCTTCAGCTTCGCCAGCCTCTCACCCATCTGCGCGCGATAGGCATCGGCAATGAGATCGATGTCCCAACCACCGCCGGCCGAACGGCCAATGGCCGCGAGCGTGTCCGACCCAAATCGGATCGTGCCGTTCGGGAAGGTGACCTCCCCTGCCCCAGTCTTATCCTTTGACACCAAGCCCGCCACCGCCGCCTGCGTGACGGCTTCGACGGCCACAGTCTCAACCTCGTCCTCGCGCCTCGCCTTCCTCCCCGCAGAGTGTCGGGCAATTTCATCCACGGTTGCTATCTGCTCAGGCGCATCCTTTGGCTCAAAACGAAATTCGATCTCGGTGACGGTTCGACCCTGACGGATCTCCCGCCACTCCACACGGAAATGAGCGAGCTGGTCGATTTCGGCCTTCGCCTTTTCGAGAACCTTGCGGCGCAGCTGCGCAAAGTCCTTGTAAACGTCTGGCGCGATGCCGAGCAGCGCACGCAGTGCCGTCATGTCGCCCTTCCATAGCGACTGGCGTCGATGCAGCCGCAATGCCCCGATCTCGTATAGCTTTAGCGCATAGGTCGACCGAAAGCCGAGCACCGCCTGCCGGTTCAGGACCGCATAGGTCTCCGATTCCTGAATCAGTTTCCGAGCCTCGGGCGTGAACTCCCACTCGATCCACCCTGCCTCCGCGCCCTCCTCGTCCTCCACTTCTTCGCGCGATGATGAGATCAGAGAAAAGCGCAGCGTCGCCTTCTTGCCGCGCCAGGACTTATCATCGACCGCGAAAAGCGTGCGATGCAGTTCCTCGAGCATATCCGAGATGCGCTCATTGCCCTTGTGGCCGCGGCGAATATCCGCCTTTCGCATCTTGTGCGGGCGGTCCTCCCAGGCATCACCGCCCGCAGTCAAAATCATCAGCGCAAGCAAACGCGAAGCGGTCAGGCTCAGCGACTGGCCTTTGACGAACTTGACCTCGACGATGCTGCCGGGCTTGGCGAACTCGTCGCCGCCCTTGGCCTGCAGGGCGGCAGCCACCCGCATCGCCCGCCCCGGAGAAGCATCATCACCGGCGGGGGAGGGCGTTACAGCGTGGTCTAGGGCTTGTTCGTCATCCATGCCATGAAGTCTGCACCGATTCGTCCGGCGTGGAAGAAAATCTGCCTGACCTGTCCTCTTGCGTCAAGTCAGGGCAGGATAGACGGCGGTTTCGGCCCCCAAGAGGTCAGGATGGAACTTCACCCCGAAACGACAAAACACAAGGAAGTACGCCGAGTCGCGTTTCAAAGCGATCTGACCCTCGCAAACGGCCGCACGGAGGGCGAAGAACGTCCCTGACGAGCGGTATGACGAGCGAATCGCGCCCAACAGAGCCTGGCCCCCATGCGGTCAGGAAAGCCCCAACCGGTCAGGTTGCATCCCCCGATCGGTCAGGAATGAGCCCCCACAAGGGCAGGCAAAATCCCCCGTCCGGTCAGGATAGGCTTGCTCAAGCCCTTAGAAACGCTGGGCTTTCGGCTTCCCGAATCTGAATCCTTTTGAATCGGAAAAGCTTCCGCTGCGAGCAGCGGCGTTTTGATATTTTTATTTTGAGAAAGAGATTGGCGCTGCGCTTGAAGCAAACGTTCAATCCCCCTGCCTGGAGGGATACGCGAAGTTGGCCGTCCACGATAGGCTCCTCGCCAAAGGACGTCACGAATGGAGGGTGCATGATCAACTTCGCCAAGTTCGAGATCATCGGCCGGATCGGCGAAATCGATGCGCGACCGAAAGTCACCCTGCTGTCGGTCTGCGCGAATTACCGCCGCAAGGGTGACGATGACGAATGGCAGGAAGACAGTCACTGGAACCGCGTTAGCGTCTTCAGCGAGGG
The DNA here is from genome assembly GCF_001456115.1 of Sphingobium baderi. Lineage (NCBI taxonomy): Bacteria > Pseudomonadati > Pseudomonadota > Alphaproteobacteria > Sphingomonadales > Sphingobiaceae > Sphingobium > Sphingobium wenxiniae. The sequence continues at coordinate 94,929 of NZ_CP013265.1, forward strand.
CCAGCGCAAGCATATCGCCGACCGAGCCCAAGTCGGGGATCTGGTGCGGATTGCCGGGCGGCTCAAGGACAGCTCCTATGAACGCGACGGCGTGACCCATTACACAACCGATCGCATCGTCGAGGAATTCGGTATCCTCGCAGCCAAGGGCATGCCTAGCTGAATTGGCGGAGAGGGGAGGGCGCAACCCGCAGCGGCGCTCCACCACTTTGCAAGGATTAGTTGATGCCCCTAGCTGCTTCCCATCGCGCCAAAGCCATTGTCGAAGCCCTCGGCGGAACGTGGCGCGGGACGCGCGGCGAATGCCGTTGCCCGGCTCATGACGATCATGGCCCCAGCCTGTCAGTGCGCCTGGGCGAACGGGCGATCTTGTTCCACTGCTTTGCTGGCTGCGATACGCGCGACGTTCTGACTGCCCTGCGCCGGCGCAAACTTCACGATGCGGTGCCGCTCACCATGCCGCGCCCGAAGGCGATGGCCGACCATCGCGCTCTCGCGCTTCGGCTATGGAAGGCAAGCCAGCCCATAGCCGGCTCGCCAGCGGCCGATTACCTTGCCGCACGCGGTCTTGCTCCTCCCTATCCGCGTTGTCTGCGCTACAATCCCCGCACCATTGTCGGGGCAGGTGACCAGCGCCGGTTCTTTCCGGCGATGATCGCTGCGGTCGAGAACGATCTGGGCGTCGTGGCCGTCCAGCGGACCTGCCTCGATCTCGCTGACATCTTGCACAAGCCCCTGTCAAAGCCGAAGATTGCCCTTGGCCTGCTTGGCAACGCGGCCATCCGTCTGGCGCCGGCCGGAGAGGAGCTTGGCCTTGCTGAGGGCATTGAGGACGCCCTTTCGGCAATGGCCTGGTTCGGAACGCCAACCTGGGCGCTGGGCGGCGTCGAACGCCTTGGACTCGTCGCCATCCCCGAACGGGTCAAACGCATCATCGTCTATGGTGATCGCGGTGCCGCCGCTGCCGCCATGCTCAAAAAAGCTCGGCCGCATCTCACAGCCCATGGACGCGAACTGGTGCTCCGCCTCCCGGAACGGCACGCGGATTGGAATGATGCTTGGCGTGTCCGCCGGGCCGCCGAGGCGGCCTGAGAGGGGAGGGGGCCTTCAGGCTGATGACCTGGCGCTGATGCCAGGTGTCAGACCCGGAGATACCCCATGGCCACACAACCCCTCGCGCTCACGCTGCCGCTCGATGATCCCGCCCGGACCGCTGCTCAAGGCATAGCCGACCGGCTGTCCGAAGGCCGTTCGGTTGCACGTAACGACCTCCTTGCCGGGATGACCTCCGCCTTCGGTGGCTCGAGCGCGGATGGCTCATGGTCATTGCGCGACGCCTATGATGTGCTCGAACTCGCGCAGATACTCCATCTGAAGAACACAACACTCCCCGCAGATGCGAATGTGCGGCTCGCCCAGCTGATCGCCATGACGGCGGCGCTTCCGACGCACAGCGTGCGTAGCGAAACGCAGGTCGCGTTCCAGCAATTCTCGACACCGGCACCGATCGGCTTCCTTGCCGCCAGGGCAGCCGCGATCACGGCACGCGATATCGTGCTCGAGCCCTCGGCCGGGACCGGGCTCTTGGCCGTACACGGTCATTTTGCCGGCGCTCGCCTTCTCCTCAATGAGATCGATGCCTGGCGCGCGCGTTTGCTGCGTCATGCCCTTCCCGAGGGCACATTGAGCACGCATGACGGCGAATTGATCGACGACATGCTCGATCCGCAACTGGTGCCGAGCGTCGTGCTCATCAACCCGCCCTTCTCGCGGAGCCAGGGACGGGGGCGCGACCGCCATGCCGCGCTTCGCCACCTGCGCTCCGCGCTCTTGCGCCTCGCACCAGGCGGGCGCTGCGCCGTTATTCTTCCCGATCGCATCGAGACAGGGGACGCGGATTGGCTGCACGCCACCGCGGGCGCACATCTCCGGCTGCATCTCGACCTGCCGCCCAATGCCTATGCCAAGCACGGCACCGGGCAAGCGGTTCAGCTCATTCTCCTCGAAAAGGGCGGGGCAGGGGATTGCGTCCCACGCCAGACCTGTACGACGTTCGGCGCTGCGCTCGCGGCCATCGATGCGATGGCGACCCCGTGCGCCCCCACGCCGCAACCGATCTCCCGCCCCAGCGGATTGTTCCGGGGCCTCACGCGGCGGACCCGCCCCGTAAGCTCGCGTGTGGCGGTAACCCTGCCCACGACCCGCGCGGTCGCCTATCACCGTCTCGATGAGCCCGCGCCCGCGGGCGAACCGCAAGGGATTTACCTGCCCTATCGGCCGAGCCGTCTGCTGATTGCCGATGCCCGTGAGCACCCAAGCGCGCTGGTCGAATCGCAGGCAATGGGATCGATTGCCGCACCCCCGGTCGCTTATGAACCCGTGCTGCCGGCCAGGATCTTGGACGACGGCCTGCTCTCGGACGCGCAGCTCGAAACGCTGATCTACGCTGGCGCGGCGTTCGAGCGTGACCTTCCGGGCCGGTTCGTATCTAGCGAGGAGGGGCTTTCGCTGTCGCCGGCAGAGGCCGGCAATGCCTATCGGACGGGCTTTTTCCTTGGCGATGGCACGGGCGCCGGCAAGGGGCGGCAGGTGGCGGGCGTCATCCTCGACCAGTGGTTGCGCGGCAACCGCCGCCACCTCTGGATATCCAAGAGCGAGACGCTGATCGAAGACGCGCGGCGCGACTGGTCGGCGCTTGGCGGCTTGCCGCTCGACATCCAGCATCTCAACCAGTGGAAGCTCGGCACCCCGATCGCGCTGGGCGATGGGATCCTCTTCCTGACCTATGCCACCCTGCGCTCCAACCGCGGTGACAGGGGCACGCGGCTGCGCCAGCTGATCGAATGGATGGGTGAGGATTTCAGCGGCGTCATCGTTTTCGACGAGGCGCATGACATGGCCGGGGTGGCCGGTGGAGAGGGCCGGTTCGGCGCCACGAAAGGATCCGAACAGGGCATCGCCGGCGTCCGCCTCCAAAATCTCGCTCCGCGCGCCCGGATTCTCTACGCTTCGGCGACGGGCGCCTCGGACGTCAACAACCTCGCTTATGCGACACGCCTCGGATTGTGGGGACCGCAGACGGCCTTCGCCGACCGGCGGGCCTTCGTGGAATCGCTTCGCCGCGGCGGCATCGCAGCGATGGAGTTGATCGCCCGCGACCTCAAGGCGCAGGGCCTCTATGCCGCGCGGGCGCTCAGCTTCGCCGGCGTCGAATATGACATCCTCGAGCATCGGCTCAGCGAAGAACAGATCGCCGTCTACAATGCCTATGCCGATGCCTGGGCGATCATTCACAACAATCTGCAGGCCGCGCTCGCCGCCACGCGCGTCACCGACGGTTTCAGCGGTGCCACCTACAATAGCGGCGCGAAGGCCGCGGCATTGTCGATCTTCGAATCGACCAAGCAACGCTTCTTCGGCCAGATCCTGCTGTCGATGAAGCTGCCGTCGCTGATCCCGGCGATCGCCGCCGATCTCGCGCGCGGCGACTGCGCCGTCGTCCAGCTCGTGTCGACCTCGGAAGCGATGCTCGATCGTGCCCTTGCCGACCTGTCCCCCGAGGAGCGGGCCTGGCTCGATATCGAGCTGTCCCCGCGCGAATTCCTGGTCGACTATCTGACGGCGACCTTTCCGGTGCGCCAGATGCGCACCTATACCGACGATAGCGGCACGGTGCGCTCGGAACCGATGATCGACGAGGCCGGGCAGCCGGTGCTGTGCCGGGAAGCGATCGCCATGCGCGACCAGCTCCTCGAGCAACTCTGTGCGCTGCCGGTGGTCGGCTCGGCGCTCGATCATATCATCGGGCATTTCGGGACGGAGGCAGTGGCCGAGGTGACGGGTCGCAGCCGGCGGATCATCGTCGATGCCGAGGGCCGTCAGCGGATCGAACGGCGCAGCGCGCGCACGAACCTCGCGGAGACCGACAGCTTCATGCGCGGCGAAAAGCGCATTCTGATCTTTTCCGACGCCGGCGGCACGGGACGGAGCTATCATGCCAGCCTCGACGCGCTCAATCAGAGGCGCCGCATTCACTATCTCCTCGAGCCCGGTTGGCGTGCTGACGCGGCGATCCAGGGGCTAGGCCGCACGCACCGCACCCACCAAGCCAGTCCACCCCTGTTTCGGCCCGTTTCCACCGATTGCCGCGGCGAACGGCGGTTCATCTCGACGATTGCCAGACGCCTCGACAGCCTCGGCGCGCTGACCCGCGGCCAGCGCCAGACCGGTGGACAGGGACTTTTCGATCCCCGTGACAATCTGGAGTCCGACTTCGCGCGGGAATCGCTCGACCAGTGGTTTCGCCTGTTGTTCCAGGGAAAGCTCCAATCGGTGCGCTTCGATCAGTTTCAAACGCTCACCGGGCTGAATCTGGCGGGCGAGGGTGGGGGGCTCACCGAGACCTTGCCCACGATCCAGCGGTGGTTGAACCGCATCCTGGCGCTGCGTATCGACCTGCAGAACGCGATCTTCGACGAATATCTGGGCTTGATCGAAGCACGGGTGGAAAAGGCCCGCGAGGCCGGCACCCTCGATCTTGGCGTCGAGACGATCGCGGCCGACCGTATTTCGATCCTCGACCGCACGGTGATCCGGCGCGATCCCGTGAGCGGCGCCGAAACCGAAATCCTGCGCATCGAAACCGAGGAACGATATCGGCCGCTGCCCCTGGAACGAGCGCATTGGCTTCTGGCCGACCCGGAAGCGCGCCGATTGATCAACCCGCGTTCCGGCAAGGCCGCCATTTGCCGACCCACGTTCTCGCTGACGGACGAAGAGGGACGGACCGTGCGCCGCTACGAGCTGGTGCGGCCGACGCGCACCGAACGGCACCGGCAGGACCTCTTCGCCGAAACACATTGGACCGACGTGGATCGCGCGAGCTTCGACGAAGCCTGGCAGGCTGAATGCGACGCAATGGCGGCGCAGACACGCACGCAGATCATCTATCTGGTCACCGGCCTGCTGCTCCCGGTCTGGGGAAAACTGCCCGACGATCATGTCCAGGTCTGGCGGCTGACGAGCGATGACGGCCAGTCGCTTCTCGGGCGCCTTATTCCGGCGCCGCTTGTGGAACGCATCGCGGGCGCGTTCGGCATCGCGGCCCATGTCGAGATCGACCTTAATGCTCGGGTCGAGCATGTCCGCACCTCGGGTGAAATCATGCCGATCGGAGCGCTGCGGCTGAAGCGCGCCTTGGTCGCTGGCGACCAACGCCTCGAATTGCTCGACTGGAAGCCCGAGGCGCTGCCGCATCTCAAGGCGGTGGGCTGCTTCACTGAGATCATCCAGCACCGCACGCGGCTGTTCGTTCCCTCGAGCCGCGCCGTCGAGATCCTGGACGGACTCGCAGGCTGAACAGCGGCCGCGCCCAGCGACCGAAGAGAGGGGAGGGGGCCTTCGGCCGGGTGGGCCTGAGTGGCTCAAGCCGGCCGACGAGGTCGGCGCAACCCTCGAAGGAGACAACCGATGATCCAGTCCGTGAAGGTCAAGAACCTCTCGCTCTCGAAGGACAATGTCCGCAAATCCAATCGCGATGCCGACCTCGATAGCCTCGCCGACAATATCGCCGCGCATGGCCTGTTGCAGAATCTCGTGGTCACGCCGCTCAAAAAGGCAGGACATTTCACCGTCAAGGCGGGCGGCCGCCGCTTGCGGGCGCTCCAGCGCCTGATCGATTCAGGGCGGCTTGCCGGGGACCATGAGGTTCAGGTGCTGGTGCTCGAGGATGATGCCGGATCGGCCGAAGCGAGCCTTGCCGAGAATTTCCACCGCGTCGCGATGAACCCGGCGGATGAGTGCTCGGCTTTCAAGCACTTCCTCGACAAGGGCGCGAGTGCCGAGGATGTGGCGAAACGTTTCGGCGTCACGACCCGCTTCGTTGAGCAGCGGGTACGGCTTGCCGAACTGGCTCCTCTCGTATTCGCGGCGCTGGCGGCGGGCGAGATCACGCTGGGGGTCGCCCAGGCTTATGCCGTCACGCCCGACGTCGATCGCCAGGCGCGCGTGTTCGAGAGCATGAGCCGGTCCTATTATGGCGACAATCCCGACAATATCCGCCGTGCGCTCCTCAACGGAACGGTCAAGGCGACCGACGCCAAGGCACGGTTCGTCGGCCGCGACGCCTATGTCGGCGCGGGCGGCCGGATCGAGCGCGACCTGTTCGGTGAAGATGTGGACGAGAGCTGGATCGACGTGGAGCTCATCGAGCAGCTGGCCGCCCAGAAGCTTGAAGCGGCCGCGGAAGCACTCGCTGCCGAACAGAAGCTGGCGTTCGTGACGCCGGTTCTCGCGACGCATGTGCCCTATGATATGGAGTGCCAGCTCCACGAATATCATCCGCCGCTGCGCGAATTGAGTGGGGACGAGCAGGAGCGCGTCGACAGTCTCTCGGATGAGGGCGATGCGCTCATCCGAGAGCTGGAAACTGAACTCGAGGACGGCACGCCCGAGGCCGAGGCGGCTTCGGCGCGGCTCGCCGACATAGAGCGGGAACTCGATACAATCGAGGCGTCGCGCACGATGGTCGACGATGCGATCAAGGACCAGCTGGGCACCTTCATCTATCTGGCGCCCGATGGCAGTCCGCGGGTGCACAGCCGCATGTTCAGTGAGCGCGCCATTCGTCAGGCGGGCGAGGACGCAGAACCCGAATCACCGTCCGGCAAGGTCGCGGCCTCCCGGCTCAGCGCGATGCTGGTTGACGAACTCGCGACCCAGCGCCGGCAGATCCTGGCGGCCCATGTCGCCTCGGATGCCGGGTTCGCGCTCGATCTCACGATATTCCTGATGGCGCACCGGACGGTGTTCGCCAGCAGCTATGTCCGGGACCACTCGACGCTGCAGGCGGCCGCCGCGAGCTTCCCGATCGTCAGCTTCCGCGATGAAGGCAGCGCGGCGAGCAATGTCCTGACCGAACAGCGCCAGGCGCTCGATGTGAGCTGGGCAGGCGGGAACACGCTGTCGTCCCGCTTCGATGCCTTCCGGCAACTGGATGAACAGGCGCGCGCCGATTGGCTCGCCCATGTCCTGGCGCAGACGCTCGAGCCGACACTCAACGTCGACGATGGCGGGCGCCGCAACGGCTTCCACGATCATCTCGGACGGCTGCTCGACATTGATGTCGCGCAATGGTGGCGGCCCGATGCCCAGAACTTTTTCGGGCGGGTGAAGAAGGACGTCATGCTCGAAGCGCTCGACGAGATCGGCGGGCCGGTGCTGCGCGGCCGATACAAGGACGCCAAGAAGGGTGACCTTGCCAATGCCTGCGCTGCGCTCTGTTCGGGGCAGGGCATCGTTGAGGCCGAAGTCCGGGAAAAGGCGCTCTCCTGGCTGCCGGACGAGATGCGGTTCGGCGCGATCGAAAAGCCCGAAAGCTTCCGGAGCTATTCCGCTTTCCTCAGCGATGAAGACGACAGCGACGGCGGATCAGGGGAGATCGCCCCCGATGGCGATGCTGGCGACCTCGAACAGGCCGCCTGAGGCCAACGCCTAACGGCGGGCGGCGCTTTCGTGTCGCCCGCCGCCCTTCATCGGCGGCGCTGAGACAGCCGCTCTTTCGCGGAGTATCCACCATGACCCAATCATCGGGCCGGCCCTCGCCGGCCGAGACCATCACGCGCGCCATCATCGACCGGCTCGAGGCCGGTGTGCGTCCCTGGGTAAGGCCCTGGCGATCATGCGCCGCGCAAGGGCGCCCTCTGCGGGCCAATGGCGAGCCCTATCGTGGCATGAACACCTTTTGGCTATGGCTGGCTGCCGAGCAGTGTGGCTATCGGTCGCGCTACTGGATGACCTATCGGCAAGCACAAAGCCTCGGCGGCCAGGTCCGCGCCGGTGAGCAGTCGCAATTTGCGATCTTCTACAAGGCCTATTCGAAGAAGGTCGATTCCTACGAACGTCCGGGTGAGCTCGTCGATGAGCAGCGCCGGGTCATGCGGTCCTATGCGGTCTTCAATGCCGACCAGATCGACGCACTCCCGGGCGATTTCTATCCCGAAGCCCTCTCCCTCGTCCCGCCGGGCGACCGGCTCGGTCCGCGGGCGGAGCGCTTCGTCGACCGGCTGCCCGCGCGGCTGCGATGTGGCGGCGATCGTGCTTATTACGATCTGCGCCAGGACGTCATCACCATGCCGCCGATCGAGCAATTCGACACGCGCGCCGCCTGGGCAGCCACCATCGCGCATGAGGCCGGCCATAATGCCGTGATCCGGATTATGCCGCATCTGGTCGGCAGCGCGCGGTTGGCAGTATGATCGCGCCAATCCCATTCGGCATAATCTTCGTCGCTCCAACAACATGGAGCACGACGATCATGCCTGAATATTTGCAGACCAGCATCGAGCCTTATCTGGACTCGTTCGCCGAGAGTTTTGCGGCGGAGAACTACACGCCCGCCACGATCAATGCCTATCGATTGATCCTGCGGAAAGTGGGCCGCGTGATGGATGCTGAGGGTATCAGTCCTTCGGCGTTGACGCTCGATATGGCCGAGCAGGTGGGCCGCCAGGTGCCGCGCAAGCATGCGGGCACGGCATGGCCGTATAAGTTGGCCCGTCGCTTCGCGCAGCATCTGCTCGATATCGGCGTGACGCAGCCGGTGCCGTTGACCGAGGTGCAGCAGGCGCGCGCGACACTGCTGGCGGACTTCGAGACCTATCTCGTCAAACAGCGCGGCCTCAGTCCGCGGAGCATCCCCCATACGATAGGCTTCGCGCGCCGCTTCCTCGACTATCGCTTCGGCGAGACGATCATCGATCCGGGCAGCCTGCGTCCCGCTGACGTGATCGGCTTCATGGAGCATGTGCTGACCAGCGCCCGTCGCGACAAGACGGTCGCCACCCATGTCCGTATCTTCCTTCAATATCTGTTCGGCTGCGGGGCCACGGCGACCAATCTGGCGCTGAGCGTGCCGAAGACGGCGAAGGTCTGGGGAGCGCGACTGCCGCGCCACCTGTCGCCGGAAGGCGTCGAGGCGGTGCTGGCTTGCGTGCGCGACAATCCCCGACATGGCGCGCGGGACTATGCGATGCTGCTGCTCATGGCCCGGCTTGGCCTGCGCGCGGCCGAGGTCATCGCGATCCAGCTCGATGATATCGACTGGCGCTCGGGCGAGCTTACGGTGCGTGGCAAGGGCCAACTGCACGACCGCGTGCCGATCACCGTGGAGGTCGGCGACGCGCTGAGCCGCTATCTTCGCGAGGAGCGAGGACCGGCGGCTTGCCGCACGATGTTCGTCACCCATCGCGCGCCTCATCGCCCGTTCAAGGATGGGCAGATCGTCAACGCCATCCTCAAGGATGCCCTCAAGGCGACCGGCCAGAAGCCGGCGACGCCCTATGTGGGATCGCACCTTCTGCGTCATAGCCTTGCCACCCAGCTCGTGAATACGGGCGCGTCGCTCGACGAGGTGGGCGACGTGCTGCGGCACCGCTCCCGATCATCGACAATGATATATGCCCGGCTCGACATCGACGGACTGCGATCGGTCGCGCTGCCCTGGCCGGTGGCGGGAGGCGCGCAATGAGCCTCGCCTCCCAGCTCGACCGCTATCTGAGCGTTCGCCGCAGCCTCGGCTACGACCTTGGCACCAGCGAGCGCATCTTGCGTCGCTTCACCCGGTTCGCCGACCACGAGGGCGCCGCCCATATCGATACGGCGCTGTTCCTGCGCTGGCACGCCACGCTGGCCGAAGCCTGCCCATCGACGCGAGCGGCGAGGCTCAGCATCGTGCGGCTGTTCGCGCAGTGGCTGAGCAGCTTCGATCCGGGGCACGAACCGCCGCCGCGCGGCCTCTTGCCGGGAGGCTTCCAGCGGTCGCGCCCGCATATCTACACCGATGCCGAGATCGGGTCGATCATCGCAGCGGCCGAGACGCTGCCATCGATCTACGGCCTGCGCGGGCTGACCTGCTCGACGTTGTTCGGGCTGATCGCGGTCACGGGCCTGAGGATCAACGAGGCGCTCGGGCTTGATCGTGATGACCTCGATACCGATCATGGCGTGCTGCGCGTCCGGCAAGGCAAGCTCGGCAAAGAGCGGTTGTTGCCGCTCGATCCGAGCGTCGTCGCGACGTTGATCGACTATCTTGCCGAACGCGACCGGCTGCTCGGCCATCCGGCCAAGCCGCTGTTCGTCACAGACAAGGGGACGAGGCTCACTGACTGCGCGGCCCGCTACAACTTCGCGCGGGCTTGCCAGCAGATCGGGCTTCGGACTCCACAGCCATACTGCAAGCATGGCCGGGGGCCGCGCATCCACGACCTTCGCCACACCTTCGCGGTGAAGACGATGATCGGTTGGTATCGCACAGGCAAAGACCCGGCGCGCGAGATGATCCGGCTGACGACCTATCTGGGCCATAGCGATCCCTCCAACACATACTGGTATCTGGAAGCGGTCCCGGAACTGCTCGATCTGGCGATGGCGCGAGCAACGGCCGATGGCCGGGAGGCAGTCCAATGAGCGCGGTTGCCTTGCCTGCGCTGATCCAGCGCTTCTTCACCGACCGGCTGTGCGTCCAGATGGAGGCGAGCCGTCATACGGTCGCAGGCTATCGCGACACGTTCCGGCTGTTGCTCCGGTATGCGAGCGCCCACCACGGCAAGCCGCCGGTCAGGCTCACGGTCGAGGATATCGACGCCGATCTGGTCGCCGACTTCCTCGTCCATACCGAGACGGCGCGTGGCAACAGCGCGCGCAGCCGCAACACCCGGCTCGCCGCGATCCGCTCGTTCTTCCGCTACGTGGCGATGAGCGATCCGACCTGGCTGCTGCACTGCCAGCGCATCCTCGCGATGCCCAACAAACGCTATGTGAAGCGCACGGTGACGTTCCTCGACGCCGACGAGATCGCGGCGTTGCTGGCAGCGCCGGACCGCACGACATGGGCAGGGCGGCGCGATCATGCGCTGCTGCTGCTCGCGGTCCAGACGGGCCTTCGGGCATCCGAACTGGTTGGCCTCACGCGCGGGGATGTCGTGCTCGGAAGTGGCGCACACATCCGTTGCATGGGCAAGGGCCGGAAGGAGCGCGCCACACCGCTTCGTCGCGAGACTGCCAAGCTGCTGGCGGCGTGGATCGGCAACGACAAGGACGAGAGCAGACCGCTGTTCCCGTCGATCCGGGGCGAACGGCTGAGCCGCGACGCACTCGAACATCTGGTCCGCAAGCACTGCCTCACGGCATCGCGCGCGTGTCCGAGCATCGGCGCCAAGCGGGTCACGCCGCATACGCTGCGCCACAGCACGGCGATGGACTTGCTTCACCACGGCGTCGATCCTGCGGTGATCGCGCTCTGGCTTGGTCACGAGAACGTCGAGACAACCCAGATCTACATCCACGCCGACATGCGGATGAAGGAGAAGGCGCTCGCTCGCGTCGCGGCTCCGCCCACCCCGTCAGGCCGGTTCCGGCCCGACGATCAACTCCTCGCGTTCTTGGAAGGGCTCTGATTATGCCGAACAGACGCATGGCCGATGCCCGGAAATCCAGCTTCCAGCGGAACCCATGCGGCATAATCCGGATCACGGCATTATGCGATTTATGCCGATATCGGCATAAATGTCACTGGACAGGCCATCCAGCCCGGCTTGCCCGATCGTTCGGGAAGCGCTTCGGCGATCAGGCATATGCGTTCGAGGAGTTGGTCGCCGAACTGACAGCAGCGCTGGTTGGCGCCGATGTGGGTCTCCCAACCACCCATCTCGACGATCACGCGGCTTATATCGGCTCCTGGCTCGCCATTTTGCGCAAGGATAATCGCGCATTGCTGACGGCGGCTGCGCGAGCGGAGGAAGCCGCCGGGTTTCTGCTGCGGGCAACCGATCTCGCTTGCGAGGATGATCTGGACGAGCAGGCGGCTGCTTGATCTCGCCATGTCGCCGATTGCACCATATCCATATATCCGCTATCGTGGATATATGGATAACGAATCTGTCATCGTCGCGTTGGGCGCGCTTGCCCAAGCCACGCGCCTCGACGCCTTCCGCCTTCTGGTGCGTCACGAACCCGAAGGCCTTCCTGCCGGCGAGGTCGCCAAGGCGCTGGATGTCCCGCAGAACACGATGTCGGTGCATTTGGCGACCCTGGCGCGTGCCGGCCTGGTCACATCCGAGCGGCGCAGCCGGATCATCAACTACCGCGCCGATCTCGATGCGCTCCGCTCCGTGATGCTGTTCCTCGTCAAGGACTGCTGTGGTGGCCGGGCCGAGCTCTGCCATCCACTTGCGGATGAACTGCTTGCCTGTCGTGCTGCCTGAAAGGACATCAACATGACTGATCGCCTGTTGAACGTACTGTTTCTTTGCACGGGCAATTCCGCCCGTTCCATCATGGCCGAGGCGATCCTCAGCCGTGAAGGGCTAGGCCGTTTCAAATCGTTCAGCGCCGGAAGCCAGCCCAAGGGCGAGGTCCATCCGTTCACCATTCATCTCTTGGAGAAGCTGAACTACGACGCAAGCCGGTTCCGCTCGAAGAGTTGGGAAGAGTTTTCCGGCCCCGATGCGCCGTCCTTGGATTTCGTGTTTACGGTCTGCGACAATGCCGCCAACGAGCTTTGCCCGGTTTGGCCGGGGCAGCCGCTGACCGCCAATTGGGGGGTGCCCGATCCGGCCGCTATCGAGGACAGCGAAACGGTGCAGCACGCGGCCTTCTTCGATACATACAGGATGCTGTTCAATCGCATCTCGCTGTTCACCAACCTGCCGTTCGAAGGCCTCGACAAGATGAGTCTACAGAACCGGCTGAACCGGATCGGCAAGGAACAGGGCCGCGCCGACCTCCCAAGCGAAAAGGTGCCTGGTGCATGAGCAATGCCGCAATCGATATCGTCATCTATCACAATCCCGAGTGTGGGACGTCGCGCAACACGCTGGCGATGATCCGCAACGCCGGGATCGAGCCGCATGTGATCGAATATCTCAAGACGCCGCCCAACCGCCCGCGCCTGGTTTCGCTCATCGCCCGCATGGGCATCAGCGCACGCCAGTTGCTCCGCGAGAAGGGCACGCCCTTCGCCGAGCTGGGTCTTGCCGATCCGACGTTCAGCGATGACCAGCTCATTGATGCGATGATCGAGCATCCGATCCTCATCAACCGGCCAATCGTTGTGTCGCCGCTCGGCGTGAAACTCTGCCGTCCATCGGAAGAGGTGCTCGATCTTCTCCCGTCCGCCCAGCGCGGGGCTTTCACCAAGGAAGATGGCGAGCAGGTCATCGACGCCGCCGGCAAGAGGATCGGGGCGTGAACGCGACCGTTGCGGCACAACCCAAGCCGGCGATCAACAGCTTCGAACGCTATTTGAGCGTCTGGGTGGCGCTCTGCATCGCTGTCGGCATCGCGCTCGGCTATTCGCTGCCGAATCTGTTCGCAGCCATCGCATCGGCCGAGATCGCGCGCGTGAACCTGGTCGTGGCTGTGCTGATCTGGCTGATGATCGTCCCCATGCTGCTCAAGATCGACCTCGGCGCGTTGGGGTCGGTTCGCCAACACTGGAAGGGCGTCGGCGTCACCCTCTTCATCAACTGGGCGGTGAAGCCCTTTTCAATGGCGCTGCTCGGCACGCTGTTCCTGGGATGGCTCTTCCGGCCGCTGCTGCCGCAGGGCGAGATCAACGCCTATATCGCCGGGCTCATCCTGCTCGCCGCCGCCCCCTGCACGGCGATGGTGTTCGTCTGGTCGAACCTATGCGACGGCGAGCCGACCTATACGCTGAGCCAGGTGGCGCTCAACGACGTGATCATGGTCTTCGCCTTCGCACCGCTGGTCGGACTGCTGCTGGGCGTCGCCTCGATCACAGTGCCCTGGGACACGCTGCTCATCTCGGTCCTGCTCTATATCGTCGTGCCCGTCATCGTCGCGCAGATCATTCGTCGGGCGTTGCTATCGTCAGGCGGGCAGCCGGCGCTGGATCGGCTGCTGGCAACGCTTGGGCCGGTGTCGCTGGTTGCGCTGCTGACGACGCTCGTCCTCTTGTTCGGCTTCCAGGGCCCGGCGATCCTGGCTCATCCGCTGGTCATCGCACTGATTGCCATTCCCATCCTCATCCAGGTCTACTTCAATGCGGGCCTGGCCTATTGGCTCAGTCGGCGCTTCGGCGTGGCCTGGTGCGTCGCCGCTCCGGCCGCGCTGATCGGCGCGTCCAATTTCTTCGAGCTCGCGGTTGCAGCCGCGATCAGCCTGTTCGGCCTCAATTCCGGGGCCGCGCTCGCGACCGTGGTGGGCGTGCTGGTCGAGGTGCCGGTAATGCTGTCTGTCGTCAGCATCGTGAAGAAGACGCGGCCCTGGTACGAGCAACGCGTTCCTGCATGATCGCTACACTGCTGGATCCCAGGTCGCTTTCCGACCTGATGGCGGAGCTGAGCGCGGCGGGTCTGCCTGCCAGTGATCTCGCCGAGGCGGGACGCCGCTTCTTTCGGTTCGAGGATGATGCGGGCATTGTCGGCTATGGCGGGATCGAAGGCGACGGCTCCGACCGCCTGCTGCGCTCGCTGGTCGTGAAGGCCGATCGGCGCGGATGCGGATTGGGCGGTGCCATTCTCACGGCAGTCGAACGCGCTGCAGCTGATGAGGGCGCGACTAGCCTGTACCTGCTCACCACGACCGCCGAGCCTTTCTTTCGCCGTCACGGCTATGAAACAGCCGAACGGACCGACGTTCCTGCCGTCATCGCGCAATCGGCCGAGTTCCGATCGCTATGCCCGGCGAGCGCCGCCCTTTTGTACAAATGGATTGCCTGATGTCGCGTCTTCGTATCCTTCCCGAACCCGATCACATGCCCGCGCTGGACCGTGCAATGATCCGGCCCGATCTCGCCGCCGGGCTCGGCGCGCTTGAGCCGAAACCTCGCATCCTCCTCCTCTACGGCTCGCTGCGCGAGCGGTCGTTCAGTCGCTTCGCGGTCGAGGAAGCGGCCCGGCTGCTCATCCTCTTCGGCGCCGAAGTGCGGATCTTCGATCCGGCCGATCTCCCGCTCCCCGACCAGATCAAGGACGATGATCACCCGGCGGTGCATGAGCTTCGCGAGCATGCGCTCTGGTCCGAAGGCATGGTCTGGTGCAGCCCCGAACGGCACGGCCAGATCACCGGCATCATGAAAGCGCAGATCGACCATTTGCCGCTCGAATTCGGCGGCATGCGTCCGACCCAGGGCCGGACCCTGGCCGTCATGCAGGTTTCGGGCGGATCGCAGTCGTTCAACGCAGTCAACACGTTGCGGCTGCTCGGGCGGTGGATGCGCATGTTCACCATCCCCAACCAGTCGAGCATTGCTATGGCGTTCAAGGAGTTCGACGAGGACGGCCGTCTCAGTGCCTCAAGCTATTATGACCGGATCGTCGACGTCATGGAGGAGCTGGTGCGCTTCACGGTGCTGACACGTCGCCATGCCGATCAACTCGTGGACCGCTATTCGGAACGCAAGGCGGCAGCCGCCAAGCGCGACGCGGCACAAGATCTGGCCTCACGGTCGACGGCCTGACGGCCCGGCGCTTGCGATGCGACGCGCTTTCATGCCGTCCTGTGCGCATCGGGAGATCGGGTTGCGGGTGCCCTTCTTAAGGTCCTCTGCGCCATGAATGCCTGACGCGACAGGGCCTTCGCGCCTTTCGCCAGAGGATGCGGCACATGGGCCATCGCGCTGGCGGCGGCAACCCGAACGCTCCGGCCGTGTTGGCGCGCCGAGGCGCGCCGGCCCGCACCACCCGGACCTTATCAGGTTCCCCTTGGGCGTTGCCCGGCGGTGCCGCCGCCGCTTTTTCGATGGCCCGGAGGGTGCGCATCCGGCGGGAAGGCCGCCGGCCCTGCGACACGGAAAGGCAATCCCTCATGACCAGCTCCCTTTCAGCAGTGCTCCAAGCACTCGAACTCGGCCATCTCGACCTGACGGGCGACCAACGCACGATGGAAGCGCCGCCACCGGCCGAGGCGCTCGAACAGACCGTCAGCGCCATCTGGAGCGATCTCTTCGCGCTCTTCCCCTTCACCGCGCTCGAACGCGACATCGAGGATCTGGGCTGGGGCTTCGTCAATCTCTTCCACCGCGCGGCCGCCAAGAAGCATCAGCTGATCGACCGCCTGACCGACGAGATCCGGCTCCTGCTCGCCGAGCAGGACGGGTCGGAGATCGCGACCGCCGATCTCGAGGACAAGATCGATCTCGCCCGCAAGGTCGAGCAGTCCGCCCAGGCCTATGAGGGGATGCGCGACACCGCGGCGCGCCACTATCTGCACGAGACCGGCCGCTCCTGGGTGCCCGCGACCGGCAACCGCATCTCGCTCGGCACGACCGCTGCGATCGTCGATGGCCGGGCCTATTTGCAGGCGCGGCGCGAGCGGGTGCGCGATGCCAATATGGTCCATGGCACGCCCGTGGTCTTCGCCGGCGGGCGCCTTCGCTTCGCCAGCGACGACGAGGCCAAGCAGTTTGCCGACAATCTGCTGCGGACCCTCAAGGCCGTGCGCGAGCGTGTGGGCGACATGTATCTCGTCCATGGCGGCGACATGAAGGGCATCGAGCGTCTTGCAGCATCCTGGGCCGAGCAGAACGGCATCCAGCAGCTGCGGTTCGGCCTTGATCGCAAGCTTGGCGATCGTGCCGGCTTCCGGCGCAACGAGCAGATGCTCTCGGTCAAGCCGCGCTACGTCATCGCCTTCCAGGGCAACGGCGTCACCGAAAGGCTGGTGATCGAGGCCAAGGCGCGCGGCATCCATGTCGTCGATCGCCGCGGACCGCTCGGAACGCCGCCGGCGGCTTTATCCCGCGGCTGACCGCCGTGCCGGCCGCTTCGGCGGCCGGCTTTTCTCAATCTCACGAATGCCGGTGCCGGAGGGGAGGGGGCGGGGTGGATGCGTCCCTTGTTCCCTTTCGGAGGTTCCGCATCATGTTCATGCCCGATCGCGCCAGTGCGTGCGCGCTCCTTGCCTTCCGCGCCGCGCATGGCCGCCACTGGAAGGCGAAGCTGCTGTCGTTATGGTCAACGGGCAGCGATGTGGACGAAGCCGATGGCGCTTACTTACGGCATTTGCGCAACCAGGCCGGTCCCTCCTGGCTCCGCCAGCTGACGCCGCGCCGCTGGCGCGCGATCGAAAGATTGGCGGCGCCCGGCGATCCGGTGCTTGCAGCCGTGTTTCTTGATCGTGCGCGCGAATTTCATCGCGGCGCGCAGATTGGCGCGCCTATTGCGCTTGCGCCGGCACTGCACTTGCTCGCGATCTCCTGCGAACTGGGTTTGAAGGCGCATCTTTTGGGTCATGGCTGGACGGACGATGCGCTGGCCCGCGATATCCGTCATGACCTTGTCCGCGCCCTCGACGAGGCGCGGCAGCTAGGCCTGCCGGCGCCCGGTCGTCCGCTGGCCGATTTCATCAAGAGCCTCGGCCCGGCCTATGCCGTGCATCGGATCGACGCGCTGGTGGCAGGTGGCTATGCCTGCGACATCGGCGCCGTGCTTTGCGAGACCGGGCAGCTCCTCGATGCCGTGGCGGCCTGCCTGAGGCCAGCCACGCCAGGCGCCGCCACCTTGCGTACCTCCTCTTCCCCCTCCGCGTGATCGTGCAACGGACGTCGTGTCGAGCCCGCGAGTGGCCATGCGAAGGATCTACAATCCCGTCCTGCGGCTCAAGGGACGGGCAGATAAGGCACGGGCGTAAGGTCCGCGAGATGCCGGACCGGCGTGCTCGGCAAAGCCGGCAATATCGGCGGTTTCGCTGGGTGGGCTCCGGTCATGGCCCAAGCGACGCACCGTCCTTCTCCTCATCTGATCCCTAAGCCGGCCGTCCGCCGCATCCAACCCGCGAGCCATCGGGCCGAGTTGCCGTGTGCCACGGCTGCCCGCACCACCCCTTGTCTCGGGGTTCCCCGGCGCTGCGCTGCCGGTGGATGGGCCGTCCTGTCCGCCTTGGCCGGGGATCAGTCGAAGGGACGGTCCCTTGGACCCACATCGAAGGAACCCAAGCCATGCAGAACCTCGTCATCCTCGCCGGCAATGTCGGTGGCATGCCGGAAACCCGCACCACCCAGGGCGGCACCCGCATCACCCATTTCAGCCTCGCCACCTCGCGCCCGAAGCGCGACAGCAACGGCAAGATCCTGCGCGACGACAACAATCGCCGCCTCGAGGACACCGAATGGCACCGGATCACCTGCTTCAACGGCGTCGGCAAGACGGTCGAGCAATATGTCGACAAGGGCATGAAGGTCATGGTCCGGGGCCGTATCCACTACACCCGCTGGACCGACAGCGAGAATATCGAACGCTACGGCGTCGAGATCATCGCCGACGAGGTTACCTTCCTCACCCGCGCCAAGTCGAACGAGAATAGCGGCGGCGGCAACGAGCCCGAGGACGATGAAATCCCGTTCTGAGGTCGGACAGGGCGGCCCGGCGGCATCGCCGCCGGGCCTCTTATCCTGTTCAGGCGCGGCATGGTCCCAAGCGGATCAGCGGGATCGGCATCGCCCCTTGGCATAGCGTTCCCAGCGCAGCACGGTGCCGGTAGCGATCATCGCGCAGCTGAGATCGCCGATGCCGGGCGCGCTGCACCAGGCGCCGGTCCGGTTGCCCTTGGCCTCGCCGGTCGAGACGCAGCGCATGGTGGAGCCAGCCACGCGGATATGCCCGGTGGATGTCTGGCCGCGCGGTCCGCCAAGCAAGCGCACCAACGCATCGCGGGCGGCCGGGCCACTTGCTCTCGGACAGGGCTGGCCGGGGCGGCAGCTGTTGTCGATCTCGCGCGCGGCAATGCCGGCGAGCCGCACATGGGCGCCCTCGCGGCACCAGATCGGGCCATCGCCATCCCAGACGCGCGTCGGTGTGCAGGCGAAGGTCTGACCATTGGGGACCACGGCGGCGGCAAGCAGGAGCGTGAACAGCATCCGGCGGGGCTAACCGACAAGCGGCGGCCTGTCATCCGGACCCCGTTGGATGGAGCGGCAGGCAGGGCAAGGGGTGGGGCGCGACATCGGCGGGGACCTGGCCTCCTGGCCGGCGGGTTCGCCCGCTCTCAATCGGCGCGATCCTTGGTCCACCCGGTGACCTTTTGCGATCAACCCGCAAGGGGTCCGGTCGCTTCGCTACGGCTTTTTGGGCCTACAGCCGAAAAAGTGATCGCGGCCACCGGCCGGACACATCGGGCGCCTGTCGAGCGGGACGAACCCGCCGGCGCGCAAAGGAGCCTCGACATGTTCACCGACATCGCAATCGCACGCCGCCATGCCTTCAGCCTCTCGCGCAGCCTCATGGTGGTCACCTTCGTCATCGCGATCGGGCAGCATTATGGTGTCATCACCGCCGAAGACGCCGACGGCAGCGTCGCCATCGTCACCGAATTCGATCCCTTTGCCTGACGGCTCGTCCGGGAGCCGCTCGGCTCCCGGTTATTCCCCTCGCTTCGCTCGCGGCTTGCGCCGACGACGAGAACCGATTGTTCAGATGCCGCGACTATGCTGTGATAATGACGATTGAGGCTGAGATAGCGAATGCCCGCGATGATGCCCTGTGGGCGCGTATCACCCAGGAGGTGAACGCCTGGCGCGGTGCCTGTCTGCAATGCTTCGCCTCGGTGGAGGTGGCCGTTACCGAGACTTTGCTGCATCTGAGCGCTCAGCCGGGACGAGGACAGTCGGTGAAGCTGCGGCATTTGGTCGGGCAACGGCTCGATGACCTTGCTGCACTCGTCAATGAGGGCGGCCCCTTTTCCGTGGAGGGAAAGGGTGTCGCGAGCCTGCTGGCGGAATTTCGGCACCAGGAAGGGCTGCGCACGATGCTCGCCCATGGCCAGGCGAAGCTGACAGTCGAACGGACCAGTCGATGGGCCGCCATCTTTCGTGTGATCGCGATCCGGGCACGGCAGGCTGATCGTTCGACGCTCGTGATCGAAGAGAACGAGGCGGCGGAGAGGCTTCAGCAGCTCCGTAAGGTATCGCAGAAATTGTGTTCTGCACTTGGCAATCTGCGACGGGCGGTTGCCGTCTGAAAGTCGGATTTCTCTGCATCTATGCCCTGAGAATGGCGGCTCCGGCGCGGCCGGACCGGGCTCTAGGCTTCGCCCTGAGCCTTGTGCCAAGTCTCAGCCCATTCGGGTGACGATCCCTGCCGTGGCTGCTCGCACTTCTCAACCCTGCGCGCAAACGATGGCCCGGCCGGTCGCGCCGCGCGCTGGAGGGCAGTTGGCCAGGCCTGCGCGCAGGTGCTCATCGTGCAGCAATATGTGCCAGGGACGGTCATGGCCGCGCGCCGCGAGATAATAGGCCGCGCCGTCGCAGCCGACCATGCGGCATCGGGCCTGCCGGTCGATGAGGCTGGCGCCTGCTCCATGGAGCCCGATCAGGGCATCGACATCCTCGCGCATCAACCCGCCGCAGCGGCGGCATTGCGATCGGACGAGGATCTGGCGCAGCCGCATCGCCTGGAGTGACGCGGTCCAGGCCGGGGCAAGGCGGAAGAGAGTGGCGCTGCTCGTCATAATGAGCGGAGGATAGCGCCGGGCTCTCCGCGGAGCCAGAGGATCGGGACACCGCGATCATCTCTTCGCGATCCCGCCCGCCAAGACCTTCCTCCTGTCGGCTCGCCTGGCCGGCGCGCGCGCCCGTGCAAGCCCGCTCCGCGCGCTTCTCCACTGCCGTTGCGACCCTGCGGGTGCTCGGCCGCGCTCTGCCGCCGGCCCTTGGCACGCCTGTCGGAAGGCCCCGGCGGGCGGGGCTGGACAGATCAGGAGCGTTCTCATGTCCCAATCCTCCCCGAATGCGATGAGCCAGGCCGAGCGGATCGCCCGCGTCGCCGAACTCAATGACGCGCTTCGCCGGTCCATCCATAGCCCGGGCCGCAACCAGATCGTGATGACCGCCGGCGTTGCGGCGCTGATCGGCGAGGTCGCCCTGTTCCGCGGCTTTCGCCGACGCGCGGAGATCATCCGGATCGTGCGCGACTATGACAGCTTCACGCCCGACAACGATCCGATCGGCGAGCATGATTTCGGCCGCTTCGAGTTCGAGGATGCGATCCTCTACTGGAAGATCGACTATTATGACCTCGAGCTCGCCTATGGCTCGGCGGATGCCGCGAACCCCGAGGTCACGACGCGCGTGCTCACCATCCTGCTGGCCGACGAATATTGATCCGGCGCAGCCATCCCCCCGACCGGGGGGATGGCCCGCCCAAGTCTGCTTGAGCAGACTATGCGGGCAACGGACGCCGCGTCCGCAAATGTGGGAGGGGAGGGCGCGGGTCCGAGATGCCGCGCGATTGCGCGTGGCCGGCGCCAGTGGCGCCGTTCGCTTTGCCCTTCACCGGCTCCAAGGAGACCTATCATGGCCGCATATTTCGCCGCGCATCCCGATCACGCGTTTCTCTTCGCGTTCGGCTGCTTCGCCCTCACCGTCTATCTGTTCCGCTATGTCGGTCCCGGCATTGGCGGTGGCGGCGACTGGTCCTCGCGCGATCATTATGAGCGCAACCTGCGCGATGGTCCGGACGACTATTGCTGAGGTGCCGCGGTCATGAAGACGATCGTGGTCAGCCTGCTCAAGGGCGGGGTCGGCAAGACCTTCCTCGCCACCCATCTCGCCTGGTATCTCGCCGAACCGCCTGAGCGCCGCGTCGCCTTCGTCGATCTCGATCCCCAGGGCAGCTCGACGCGGCGCCTGGGCGGCGAGCGGCAGGGCGGGTTTTCCGCCGACCTGTTCGATCCTGCCGCTGCGCTCAGCGCCGACGGGCAGGCCGGGCTGACCGTGCTCGGCGCCGATCCCCGCCTGCAGATGGTCAAGGCGGCGCAGGATGTGCGCGACTTCATCGGGCGCTTCCCGGCGCTCCGCCCGCATTTCGACTATTGCGTCATCGACACCGGTCCCAAGTGGGACGAGCTCACGTTGAGCGCGATGGCGGTCGCCGATGCCGTGATCGCCCCGGTGCAGGTTGCCGAGGATTCGGTCGAATGCGCCAAGATGCTGCTGACCGCGTTGCGCAAGGCCGAGGCCGCGCGCGCCGGCCGCAAGATCGCTTTCCTCGGGCTCCTCCCCTCGATGGTCAATCCGTTCGACCGGCGCGAGATGGAGAATGCGGTGAAGCTCGCGCATGCGGTCGGCGAGAAGCTCATGTTCCCGGCCTTCATCAAGGCGCGGCCGACCTACAAGCATGCCGCGGAAAATCATCGTCCGGTATGGCAGGAGAACGGCAGCGGCGCCAAGGCGGCGGCCGAGGAGATCCGCGCGGTGCTCGCCGAGATCGAGCGGCGCATGACAAGCCAGGAGGTCGTGGCCGCCTGATGGGCAAGTTCGACGAGCGCATCGAGGAGTTCGGACTTCTTGTCGGCGACCATGAACGGGCGCGCCGGGTCGAGGATATCGAACTTGCGCGCATCCTGCCCGACCCCGGCAATCCCCGGCGCAGCTTCGACGATGACGCGCTCGCCGAGCTGGCCGCCTCGATCGCGTCGCGCGGCGTGCTGCAGCCGATCACGGTCACGCCGCCCGACGCGAAGGGCATGCACCGGATAAGTCTGGGCGAGCGCCGCTTCCGCGCATCGCAGCTGGCGGGCCTTGCCACGATCCCCGCGATCGTCGTGCCGGTCGGCGAGGGGGTGCAACTGCTGGCCGACCAGATCGTCGAGAACGACCAGCGCGCCAATCTGTCGTCGGTCGAGCTCGCCCATGCGATCGCCCGGATGCTGAAGGGCGGGATGAACCAGGTCGAGATCGCGGCGGCACTCGGCCGATCCAAGCAGTTCGTCTCGCTCTATGCCGCCTATGGCGACATGCCGGCCTATCTCAAGGCGGCCCTGCCGTTTGCGCCTATTCGCCTTCTCTATGATCTGCACCGGACGGCGAGGGACTACCCTGCCGAGGTCGAGGCATATGTCGCCAGCTGGGGCGACGCCGGCGCAACGCTCGCCGCAGGATCGCGCTTCATCGCCGAACTCAAGCAGACGCACCCGGCGCCGGTCCCTCCGCGGGCGCCTGTGGCACAGCCATTGGCCCCCACCGACCGCGATCCGGTTCGATCGGGCCTCACGGACAAACCCTCCGCGCCGATCCGATCTCCTAGACTACCGGTCTTGGTCGACGGCTTCCCTGCGTGGCTCCCGCTGGCGCCTTTGGTCACGGTGATTTTCGAGGATGGCCGCGAGCGTGAAGTCGCTGCCTCGTCGATCGGTCCGACCGGCGAGAGAAGCGAGGCCTTGCCAACAACTGACCCGCCTCCTCCGCGTTCGTAGTTTATCTTGCACGATGGTTTGGGCCGTACCCTTCGGGGTGCGGCCCTTTTCGTGTCGATGGGCGGGGGCGGCGCCGAAGGCGCCGCCCCTTGCTGCGGACGATCGATGTTCGAGAGGGGTTTGCTGGCCGAAGAACAATAGTCTGCCCAAGCAGACTATAAGATGAGTTGAGTAAAGGTGAGGGCCGGATAGGCTTGGCGCCGGGGATGTATGACAATAGCGTTGGGGACATGCCCGTCCTCACCTTTCGGCTCGACGATGATGTCGCCCAGCGTTTCGCCGCGCTCGCGGCGGTATCGGGCGGCCGCTCGGCGCTGCTGCGCCGCTTGATCGGTGACGCCTTGGCCATGGAGGCGGGGGAGGGGCATCAGGCGCCGCGCGCCCGCCAGCGCGCAACCTGCCGGGTCGAGGTTCGGCTGATCCCGGAAGAGATCGCCGCGCTCGACCGCGCGGCGGATGTGCTGGGGATGAAGCGTACCGACTGGATCACCACGTTGCTGGCGCGGCGCTTGCGCGCAAACGCGCCCTTGCCGCGCGAGGAGCGGGCGGCCGTCGCGCAGGCGTGGCGCGAGCTCAATCGGATCGGGATCAACCTCAACCAGGCGACCCGCGCGCTCAACGCCTCGGTGATGGTCGAATCCGGCCTCGACGTCGCGCGGGAAGCGGCCAGGGTCGCAAGCTTTAGGTCCGAGATCGTCGATGCGCTCGCCGGTCTCGGGGCCGCGCTCAAGGGCGATCTTCGCTACTGGGACATGGCCGATGCGTGAGGAGGAGGGGGTTCTCCCGCTTCCCAGCCTGATGGAGGCCTGGCGGCCGCCGGCAGGCGGCAAGCGGACCCTGCGCGGCGCCTATGTTCGGATCAAACCGGGCGGAAGCGGGGGCGGGGCCGCCCGGCCGATGTCGATGGGCCAGGCCGAGGCGCGCGCCAAGCTCGAGCGGATCGTGCGCAAGGCGCCCGAGGTGATGGTGAAGGTCTCCGGCAAGCAATATGGCGCTCATCATGTCGCCGAGCATTTCGGCTATGTGGCGCGCCACGGGAAGCTCGCCGTCCGATCGAGCGAGGGCGAGATTATCACCGAGCCGGATCGGCTCAAGGCGATCGCTCAGGACTGGGCGATGCTCGACGAGGCCATGAACGAACATGGCCGGGAACGGCCGACGTCGATGTCGCTGGTGCTGTCGATGCCCGGGGGATCGACCGACGCCGAGACGCTCCATGATGCGGCGCAGGCATTCGCGCGAATCCTGTTCGAGGGGAACCATGCCTATATGCTGGCGCTCCATACCGACACCGATCATCCCCACGTCCATCTGACGGTGGCGACCGAAGGGGCGGACGGAACCCGCTTCAATCCGCGCAAGGCGGATCTCCATCATATGCGTGAGACCTTCGCGCATGAGCTGCGCGCGCGCGGTGTCGCGGCGGAAGCGACACCCCGGCGGGCGCGCGGTCATGTCCAGAAGCGCGTGCGGTCAGCCGCGCTCCATCTCGATGCCCGGCTTGGGGCCGAGGGGCGCAGGCTCAATCTCGCGCAGCTCAACGAACTGCGGGCGCAAAGCTTCGTGCGTGCGGCCGACCAGGAGCGCCGGCCGGAAGATGTCATGGCGCTGGCGCGCCAGAAGCAGATCCGCGGCGCCTATGCCGAGGCCGCCGTCGCGCTCGCCGCCACCGGAAAACCGGAAGATCGGGCCTTGGGGCAGGAAATCGCCGGCTTTCTGGCGGCGATGCCGCCGGCGGTGTCGCGGCGGCTCGCGCGCGCACGGGAGATACTGCAATCCGAACGGCCGCCGCAGGAGCGCCGAAACGAGCCGGAGGGCGTTTCGCCGCCCACAGGTGCGGACGAGGGGCGGCCACCGCCTCACCGGGATCGGGAACGATGATGGCCGGCGCTCCCGCGGGCGGCTTGCCTACCTTGCCTGTGTGGCCTTGGCATCCTATCTGGATGCGATGCCAAAATATCTTGGAAAATAGCGAATTTAGGCGCTGATACGCGCTTCTAGCTTGTTAGAAAAAAGCGTGCTATTATCTAACAGATAGGAGCACAGCCAGTGTCTGCGGTAGCCGATCGGATCATGAAGCGCGTGCGCGGCAAGGGCCGCGGCTGGGTGTTCACGCCCAAGAGCTTCGTCGACTTCGGGACGCGTGGGTCGGTCGACATGGCGCTGTCGCGCCTCGTGACCGCCGGCGACATCCGGCGCATCGGCCGGGGTCTTTATGACTATCCGCGCCAGCATGACAAGCTCGGTGCGCTCAGTCCCGATCCCGCCAATGTCGCCAAGGCCCTCTCGACGCAGAGCGGGGACAAGCTCGCACCGTCGGGCGCGGCGGCGGCGAACAGGCTCGGGCTATCGACCCAGGTTCCCGCCCGGGCCAGCTATGCCACGACCGGCCGCACCCGGGTCAGGCAAGCGGGCGGGCGCAGCCTGACGCTCAAGCACAGCCGCGCACCGGTGCTCGACAATGCGCCGGACTCGGTCAACGCGGTCGTGCAGGCGCTCGCGCATCTGGGGAAGGACAATATCGATAGCGACAAGATCCGGCACTTCGCCGCCCGCCTCGATGATCGCGACATGCGGATGCTCGCCCAGGCCAGGGCCGAGATGCCCGGATGGATGGGCGACGTCGTCTTAAAGATCGGCGCCGCCCGCAATGGATGAGTTCGCACGCAGACCAGCCGAGGATCGGCGCGCCTTTATCGATGAAGCGGCGGCGCGGCGGGATCTGACGCCGATCATCATCGAGAAGGATTTCTGGGTCTGCTGGACGCTACGCCGCCTCGTCATGTGTCCCGACCTCGCCGGTCACATGACCTTCAAGGGCGGGACCTCGCTGTCGAAAGCCTATGGGATCATCGCGCGCTTCTCCGAAGATATCGACCTCACCATCAGCCGCGCGGCGCCGCTGCTCAGCGAAGTCGCCTCGCCGATGGACAGCGACATTACCGGCAAGGAGCGCGAGCGCCGGACCAAGGCGCTCAAGGCGGCGGCACAGGCTTATGTCGCCACGGTCGCCATGCCGATCCTGGCGCGCGAAATCGAAGTCGCTCTCGGCACGGCCGAGGGCTGGAGCCTGGCGCTCGATCCCGACGACAAGGACCAGCAGACGCTGCTCTTCGTCTATCCGCGCACCTCGGGTTACGGGCTCGCCTATGGCGAGAATTACGGTGGCGCGGATGAAAGCGGTTACATCAAGCCGCGCATCAAGCTGGAATTTGGCGCCCGCGGCGACACGGAACCGTTCGCGCTTCGACCGATCTTGCCCTATCTGGCCGAAGACTTTCCCGAGGAACTGCCGGATCCGGTGACCGAGGTGCCGACGCTGGCCGTTGCGCGGACCTTCTGGGAAAAGGTCACGATCCTTCATGCGCTCCATCATAACGGCAAGCTGCGCGAGGGCATGTCGCGCCATTATTATGACGTGCTGATGCTCGACCAGGCGGGCATCACGAACGAGGCGATGGGGCGGATCGATCTGCTCGAGCAGGTCGTGCACAACAAGAGCCTGATGTTCGCGGACAGGTCGGCCTCCTATGACACCGCCGTGGTTGGAACGCTGCGCCTGTCGCCCGATGGCGCGACTTGGGAGAAGCTTGAGCGGGACTATGGCGCGATGTCGGAGATGTTCATGGCCGCGCCGCCGAAATTCGAGGCGTTGATGAAGGGTCTGGCGGCGATCGAGGGGACGATCAACGGGCGTTGATGCCGGAGACCGCGAATGAGCAAGTAATCTAAGTATTTGAAATAGAACGATAAAAGACTGATAATATATCTTATGTTAAATCAGTGCCAGCATCGCACAAGCGAGTGGCGGCTCACGCACCGAAGTCTGGCGTCAAAAGCCGAAGGCGCACCGAAAAGCTGCTCGGGCTGCCGAAACCCGACAGGTTGGCAACCAGCTGGGTTTCGTGCCTGCACAAAGATGGGCTAAATGCGGGACCAATGGAATCGAGCGAGGGAACTTGCATGATCACCGCCAAGCACATCCCTTGGGAGCCGATCGGCACTTTGCCGGAAGACCGGAAAGACGGCCGTCGCTTGCTGCTCTGGGAGGTTGACCTCCCTGTGATCGGGCGATGGGATAGCGACCGTGAGGGCTGGGAAAATCCCGAAAGCATGCATATCCTGGAAGAAGTCATCTACTGGGCCGACATCACCCCACCCGTGTGATGAGTGGATAGGAAGGGGTTACTTATCGGTATCCGCAGTTCGACTGATTCAATAGTGCGCCAGCGTCCGGCCGATGCCGATCCGTCTGAACGGCGGCTTGGTCTTAAAGATATCGATGAGATCGAAAGCGCCGAGCGCGAAAGCCGCGATGTCGTTGCCGGCCTTCAGGACGATGAGCTCGCCGGCATTGTGTCTCTTCGCGATCATGCTGTTGTTGGGATGAGAGGTGCTGTCTCCCGCGGCGGCTCCGCTTCGAGCCAAGAGAAAATCTGGCTAAGATCGTGGTCCGTTTAGGCAGCGATCGTCACCATCGGTGGTGCCTCTCCCTTGGTCATGGCGCGGCCCCGCCCGCGGGATCTGCTGGAAGCGGGATCACATTGGCCTCGCCGAACAAAGCTGTCACCTTCGCCATCGCGAGCTCGCTTAGAATCTGGGTGAACAACAGCGCCAATCGGCGCTTCGGTCTGGAGCACGCGACGTAGAACAGGTTGCGATTGCTCTCGAAGGATTCGACCTTGTCTGCCGGGGGGCCTGGGTCGAGCCGTTCCAGCATCTGCGCGAAATTATACTTGTTCCAGCCACGGCCGACGATGACGAGCACGTTCTCGAACTCCGCACCCTTCACGCCGTGCTTGGTGGCGAAGGGCGTGTGACCATCGATGAACGCATCCACCGCCATCAGCTCGGTGTAGGCGACGTCCCGTAGCCTTCGCAGCTGGGCGATCCTCCGAGACTCGCCTTCGACCGGTTCGGGTCCGGCGTCGGCCAAGCGTTGCTCGCGGTCCAGCACCGCCTCGGGCAGATGCATGTGAGCCTGGCCTTTGATGAGGTCGATGACGGCGCCGATCGTGCCGGTCGCTCGCAATTGGATAAGCTGTTCGAGAGACTGCGTCCATGCGACCTTGTCGTGATGCCGACGGATGCACGGCCTGCCGGCGCCTAGGCTCTCAAACATCTCGCCATAGCGCTTCGCCTGAAAGGCCGCGCATGCTGGCTCGAGCTGGTCGGCCAGAAATTTGATGTGGGGGTCTTCTTTCTTGAGCCAGGCATCGTTGAACTGGCCATAAATGCTCTGGATGGTCGGATAGCCCTGTTCCTTCGCCAGCACGCTGTGGCTGAGCATCAGGATCTTGGTGCGTTCGACGGCAAAGTCCCAGCCCTCATCCGACAATCGCTGCTTCAGGTGATCGAGATAGGCGCGTGCCGCCTCGGGGCTCGTGTCGCCAGTCCAGTGACCACCGCCCTGGCCCGTTCGGCGCTGGCCCGGCCATGCATTCGTGTGAAAGATTCGAGCCTCACCCGGCGCATCCGGGTCGCTGGGGATCTGTTCGAGATCGGGTCGCATGCGATTGAGCACCGCGACGATGGGTTCGGCGGATCGGAAATTGGCGTTTTTGTCGATCACCTCGAGTGCTGCGTGCTCGACCGCACCGCATCCCTCACCGTAGATCTTCTGCCAATGGTCGCCGAACAGGCCAATGATAGGCCCCGTACCCGTACCTAGGAAATGCTGCTTTAGAGCCTCTACGAAGCCCGCATCGGTGTCCTGATATTCGTCAATCAGCAGCACGGGATAGCGCTTCGCTAGCACTAAGCGAAACTTGGGCCGTGCCAGCAGCTCCGTCATCAGCGTCAGCACGTCTTCGTGCTTCAATGACACCTCGTCTGGCGTCACCCGGGGATAGCCGAGGTCGTAATTGACCTTCCTCGCGCCTAGCCCCCCCACCCCGGCATCGGCGAGACGTTCTCCCCATCCCGGCAAGTCAGGCACGATCGCGCGGAGCTGGGGCTGAAAGTCCTGCAATACTGACCAACAAAATCCGTGAATGGTCTCCGGCCGAACCGCCGGGTGGGCCTGAACGCGCGCGATAATCTCATCCTTCGCCACGTTCGTGAACGTGATGCAACCAATCTGTTGGCGCTTACGCACAAGTTCCGTACCGCGAAGTTCGATCAGGCGGCGCAGCGCCTTTTCTAGGGAATATGTCTTGCCTGCGCCCGCGCCTGCCTCGAGCCGGAAGCTTTGTCCGGCATCGAAGCACGCATAGACACGCTCAAGTGCAAGGCGGCCGGCCGCGTCGGCGGCGGTCTCTTCGTCAGCCATCGACCTGGGCCCCATCAGCCGCGTCAATCACTTCGGCGACCAACTCGGCGGCGATCGCGTCTGGCCCGAGGGTCGGCGCTGGATTGCCTTGGGCAAGCCACCGCAACCCTTCGCCGATGTAGCGCGGCGTCCGCCACTCGGTGTTTACGATCGCATGTTCAAGCGCAAAGCTGGACTTTTTCTGTTCGGCCGCATGCTCATAGGCGAGCGTCGCCTGGTCGCCCTCGCCGAGATCGAAGAGTTCTGGATTGGCGAGGATGAAGGCATCCTCAAAGCTGCGAGCACATGGACCGCCATCCTGCTCGGGGATCTGATAGGCGAGCCGTCGTCCGCCGTCGGTCTTCTCCTCGGTCGACTTGTCGAGCAGCTGGGCTGGGCTCACGTCGGGCTCGTACCAGCTTTTGATACAGGCATTGCTGGTGAATGTGCCCTCGGCCACACGAACCGCCACGCGCTTGTTCTTGGCCCCGGGCGCAACGGAATCGATATCGGTGATGATCAGCGTGCGCAACTCGAGGAACGCCAGCAGGCCGAAGAAGCGATGGGCGTAGGCGCCGCCGACCTCCATGACAGTGAGGTACTGACTGCTTAGTTGCGGCTCGCCTTGCGCGGCAGCGTCGGTCTTGCGGATCATCGCCGGAAGGAGAAGGCGTTCAGCGGTTCCTTCGATCAGCACCGCCTTGTCCGCAAAGAAAAGGTCGCAGCGGGATAGCGTGAGATATTGATGAAGAAAATTGCGATCCTCTTCCGGCGCGCCGCCCATACCCTGCCGGAGATCCTTCACAACTGAGCGCCGGAGGCCCGGGCCGTCGGTAACCGACAGAAAATAGCGGAGGCTCTCGAAGCGGGCTTCGTTCGCCATGTGGGGCGAGTGGGTGGTGACGACGAACTGGACCGGCCACGGACGGTCGGCGTTCAATTGGGCGACGAACGCGTTGGCGATGTACTCCAGCTGGCGTATGAACACCTCCTGCATCTGGGGATGCAGATGCGCCTCGGGCTCCTCGATAAAGATTAGATGCACGCCGGCCGCTGTTGGCGTTCCCTGGAACTCGCGGAAGAAGCGCAGGAGCTGTAGTAGCATGTAAACGAGGTTGCGCGCGCCGAGGCCATTGTAGGTTTCGGGCAGGGTTACGCCGTTCACGCCCCGGTAGCGCAGGCGCGTGTGGTTGCTGAGCAGCTTGTCGACGTCGAAGCTGGTCTCTGTCACCAATCCCGGGTCTACAAGGCCAGGATATCCAAACAGGTCGAACGTGGGCAGCAGTGAGGTCAGCTTGGCGTTAAAACCGATATGCAGATCGCCCTGGATCTGATCGACCGCCTCCTTGAGCTGCTCGGCGGTGCTGCGTCGCGTTGGATCCAGTTCGTCCGTCAATGCCGATTGGAAGAGCACCTCGACCACCTTGCCGAGCACGTCGCGCTCGCGGAATGTATCGTCATCCAGCCCGCGCTGGGCATTGATGAAGCCGCCGCCGACGAGCGCGGACAGGATCTTTGGTTCCAGTGTCTTCCGGTTGGTCGGGTCGTTCGGATCGACCGCTTCCAGCGATCCGGCATAGGCCGAGGCAATGCGATTTCCGAGTTCGCGGTAGAGCCGGGCGCGGTCCGCCTCCGGATCTTCGAGCGGCTCCGTTAAATCAACGAACAACGCCTGTAGCGCATTGGCCTTCGGCGCGAACCGGAACTCCAGCCGGGCCTCGTGGCAATCGGGATTCAAGTCGATGATGCACTCGCTAAGCGGCCCAAGATCGGCCGCATCGACGTCATAGCCGATATCGAGCACGAGCTTGATTGCTGGCAACTGTCCGAGCGTCTCGGACGAATCTTGCTGCGCGCGGAAAGACACAAGCGATGTCCAAAAGCATTCGTGACACCCGAGCGAAAAATCTTCGAGGCGGAAACTCAGGGCGCGATCGGACAGCAAGCGCCGGAACAGCTCGGCGATCGACGTCTTGCCGCTGTTGTTGCGGCCAACGATGAGCGTCGTCTGTTCTTCGAAACCGATCTCCACGTCGCGGAGGAGCCTGAAGTTTTCAATCTTAGCTCGGTTGATGCGCATTTTCCCCCCTATTTTGGCGCTATATAACCCGGGCGATGAACCCTAGCGTCAGCGCGCCCGACGCCATCGGCTTGGGCGCCGATCACCTGGACGTCCGCACGGCGGAACCAAGGATCGGTCCCGAAGATGATCATGGCGCTGTCCTCTAGCCGCATCGCGTCAAGCGAGCTCGCACTTCGAGTGGAGGTCGTCACCGACAACGGACTTGGCAATCTCGACAAGGTGGGGATGGTGCGTGAAGAACAGGACCTGCGTGGAACAGGCCACCTCGGCGAGCACCCTGAACCCCGCTTCGGCGCGCTCGTCGTCGAAGTTCACGAACAAGTCATCGGCGAGAAACGGCAGGTTGACCCCAGCCTTCACCGATTGCTCCAGCGCCGCCAGCCTAAGGGCGAGGAAGAGCTGGTCGGTGGTGCCCTCGCTCATGGCGCCCACCTCCACCATTGTGCGTCGATCGTCCCTCAGGCCCAGCAGCCGCGGGACGCTTCCGTCGGCGTCCACTCGTAGCGCGGCATAGCGGCCGGCGGTCAGAATCGAGAACAAATCGCCGGCGCGCAACAGCAACGGATCTTGATGTCTTTCGCGGTATTTCTCGATCGCCCACTTCAACGTCAGCGCCTGAGCACGCTTCAGGATGTACTGTTCGGCAAGGACTTCAAGCTCGGCCTTCGCCTGTTCCGCGTCCGATGCCGCGTCCACCGCGGCTGTCCCGCCCGCGTCGAGGGCGGTGAAAGCAGATCTGGCGTGGCCATGCGCCGTAGCCGCTGCGGCCACCTCGTCGTTCAATTCCCCCAACCGTGCATCCAGCGACGAGACGTGGCTCGCGATTTGGTCAGGATTAGAAGCGGCGACTGCGGCGACGAGTTCGTCCAGCGTGAAGCCGTCCCCTTCCTCGACGATCCTGCGTTCTATGGCGGCCCGCTCCACCGTCAGCCGGCGCTTCGCGCGCGACCGTTCGATCGCTTCCGATAATTCCGCGCGATCCGTCGATTTGGTTTCAGCGAGCGCGGGGGCCAGCGCCGCGTCGGCCGTGGCGAGCTTCGCCGAAGCCTCCTCGAACTGATCCGCGCGGCGGCGCGCTTCCTCATCCAGCGAATCGATCAGCGTGGCGGCCGACCTGGCCGCCGTGAGGCAATTCCTTAGAGCGCCAAGCCGCGTCGCCGTGTCGCCCGCGGGAACGTTGGAGCCATCGGACAACTTCTCTACCCGCTCCATGTGATTGCTGGCGTCCCTGCGGATCGTCTCGACCCTCCTGCGCAGGTCTGCCTCTGCCGCGATGGCGCCACGAAGATCATCGAGTAGTTCCAGAACCGCACCGCAAGTGACGATGTCCAGCTGCAGACCGGCTTCGTCCATTACTTCTCGCCAGGAGGTGACGTTCGACGCGTCCTCATCGTCGAGGCGCTGGTGCCGCCGGTCGAGGGCGGAGGCCTCCGCGGCGATCTGGTCCAACTGTTCTGCGGCAAGACGGCGCTGTTGCGTAAAATCCTCGTATTCAGCCCGCTTCCGCTCGGCTGCCGCGAGTACCGGCGTTAACGGTCCGCCGGCGTCCGCAACCTCCAACGCCTGCGCCAGCGCGGCCCGGCACCGGTCACGCCGTCCGACAATGGAAGCGAGATCGGCCCGCAACGTCAAGCCATCGCGATGGGCCTCGACCGCCGCGTCCCGCGCCGACCGCCAGGTTAGGAAACGGGTGGGCTCGAGGGCTGGCAGGCCGGCCGCGGTCAATCGCGCCGCCCATGCCTCCGCTGCTTCTCCATAACGCTTGCGGGCATCTTCAATCCGGCCCTGCGCTTGTTTGGCCTGAAGATCGTGCGACGCCTTGGACCGCTCGAGCACGGAGAGGCGGCTCGACTCCTCGGCCAGCGAAAAACGGAGGACCATCTTCTCGTCCACACGGGACACGCTTGTCTCGTAGTCGGCTACGGCCGCTTCTGGAGACCCGAGTGGGGTCCCCGCAAGGACATTCTCACGGATGGGTTGCCAGCAGTCCTGGCGGCTCAAACGGACCGATGCGATCTCGTCCTCGGACACGACGGTGCCGGTCGCGAGTTGGCCAATCTCCAGCGCAACCTTCTCGGCCTCTTCGGTCCAGTGCCGGAGCTGCTCCTCTTCACGGCGAACTTGGCCGAGAATTTCGGCCAGTTCGCTACGTGCGGACTCGATCTCCTCGTCGCCCACCTCGGGTAGCACCAGCAGCTCGTCGATTCCGCCCGTCCACGGCGAAAGGCGGGTGAGCAGGGCGGGCAGCGACGATGCCAACGCTTCGACCCTAAGGCCGGCTCCTTCGCAACGAGCGTCGGCATCCGATCCGAGCGCGCGTGCGGCGTCGACCGCATCAATGAGCGCCTCGGAAGCCGCGGCGGCCGATGCACCATCGAGCCGGTCCTGCGCGCGCTTCCTTCGGTCGTCGAGATCGTTCCGGCTCTCGGCGATCTGCCTTCTCGCGGCGGCGTTCTCGCCGTGAGTCCGGGAGAGGTCGCGCAACTTTGCCGCCAAAGCGCGTGAAGGTGTGGCGT
The DNA here is from genome assembly GCF_001456115.1 of Sphingobium baderi. NCBI lineage: Bacteria > Pseudomonadati > Pseudomonadota > Alphaproteobacteria > Sphingomonadales > Sphingobiaceae > Sphingobium > Sphingobium wenxiniae. The sequence continues at coordinate 128,986 of NZ_CP013265.1, forward strand.
CCGCGTTGGGTCCCGCTTCGGCCCTCAAACGGCGAGTCAGCGCCTCCGCGACGACGAGCTCCGCCTCGCGCCGGACTAGATCCTGCGCGGCCTTCGCGACGGCGCCCCCGTCCGCGATGAGCTGGTCGATCTCGTCCGCCTTTTCCAAAAGGGTCGGATCGGCCTCGATTTTGTCCCGACGGTTTTCCGCGTCAGCCTTTAGCTGCTCTGCGGTCGACCTCTGGCGCTGGGCCTCCTCGGCCTCGCGGATCACGCGTTCCGCCTCGTCCTCGCGTTGCACACTGAGATCAACGATGGTTTCGTAGCCGAGCAGGGTCTCGGTCTGCTCGTCGCGCAGCCGTACGAGCGGGGCGAGCCGCCTTACGCGGTCTGCAGCCCTCAGCTCCGTTTGGACCACGTCGCGGGCGTCTCGAGCCAGATTGAGTGCGGCCTGTGCCTCCAGCATCGCGTTCCGTGCGTCAGACCAGGACTTGGGCTTGAGAGCTGCGTCTCGGATCGTCTTGGTGGCTTCGGCGAGCTGGCGGTGCGCGAAGGTAAAGCTGCGTCGCTGGGACGTCGTAGGCGCCCAGATGGCATCGGCCTCGCCTTCGAGCTTCTTGAGCTCGTCGGCGACGCCGGTGAGGCCAGAACCCGCGGCGAACAACGTGCGGCCGAGGTCGTTCTTGGCTTCTACCATTGCCTTGCCTCCCGAGCGCAGGGCATCCTGGTCGAGACTGAAGGAGAGGCTGAAGGTTTCGCGGGTCTGCCCTTTCAGCATCGAGGCAAGGGGAGCCTCGTCGATCGCTGCGTCATTCGTGTCAAGCAGCGTGCCGGCCGTACCCTTTTTCCGGCGGCACGCGAACGTCCGACTACCGTCCTCCAGTACCGCACCGACCCTGAGGAGGATGTAATCGAACATGAAGTTGTACGGCGACCGCTGGGGGAATCCGAAAAGGAGGTCTGACACCGCCGCCAGCGAGGTCGTCTTGCCGGCTTCGTTCGCCCCATAGATGATGTGGAGGTCGGGGTCGCCGGACCGAAAGTTTAGCTCGCAGTCCGCGAAGCGGCCGTAACGTTCGAGGGAAAGGCGGGAGAAACGCATTGTCAGGCTTCCGGCGTCAGGCGCGACCGCAACGCCGTTGATGCGGTGCCGAGGATTCCTGCCCAGTCGCCCTGTGCCGCTAACAGACGCAATTCACCGTCCTCCGACTCACCGAGCGCGCTCTTCGCCAGAACCATGAAGCGCTCCAGATCCGCCTCAATCGCCGCCGCTAGTCCGAGGTCCGAGGAGCCCTCGCCGATCAATTCATCGAGATCCTCGCCGAGCACGGCGTGTTGTTCCGTGGTCGGCTCCGACACCAGTACCTTCACCTTCTCGACATGAAGGTCTGGCGAGATCGACGTGGCGATGGCGCGCACGTCGTCCCGAATGGCCCCAGCCTTGTCGATGAGCGCGCCTGCGCCTGCGAGCTCGCCCCTCAGGCTCACGCGGACGATCATTGGCCGACCGGAGCCATCGGCGCCGTGGATGCGCGTCAGTTCGGCGCGGATCAGGTCCGGGAGGCCGCCCGGCGATGAGCCGGCGCAATCGATGTCGAGGCGGATCCAGCGCACAACGTCCAGATCGATGCGATCAATGGACGAAACCTCGCCATCCACCACCGTCACGATGACTGCACCCTTTGCGCCCGCCTCGCGTATAGTGCGGCCCTGCACGTTGCCTGGAAAGACGACATAGGGGTTGTCGTTGACGATTTCGAACTCGTGCACATGGCCGAGTGCCCAGTAGTCGTAGCCCTTCCCGCGTAAATCTTCGACGCCACAGGGCGCGTATTTGGCGTGTCCCGGCCGCCCCGCCAAGGCGGTGTGGAGTACGCCGATGTTGAACGAGTTCGCTTCTGCGGCCGGATAGGAGAGGACGAGGTTGTCGGTGACGGCCGGCGTGGAAAAGCTCTGGCCGTGCAGCGCCACAGCGAGGTTCGGCAGCCTGTGGGTTTCGGGACGCCTCGGTCCGAATTGGCGAACGTTTGGCGGCCAAGTCAACGTCCGCGAGATCGCCGAGGCGGCGTCGTGGTTGCCGGCAATAATGAACGCTGGAATGCCGGCCTGATCGAGACGGCCCATGGCCCGGGCAAAGTAGAGTCCCGTCCCCATATCGCGCCAGTCGCCATCGAATAGATCGCCGGCGATGACGACAAAGTCCACCGCCTCGTCGATCGCGCATTGGATGAGGTTGTCAAACGCGGATCGCGTGGCCGACCGGATCTCCTCGACGGGAAGTCCATCGTACCGCGATAGGCCATGCAATGGACTGTCCAAATGGATGTCCGCAGCATGCAGGAAGCGGAAACTCGACACGGTGATGTTCCCCCCTGGCAGTCAGTGCCTACCGTTTATGAAGATAAGAGCGGCAAATGGAGACGTTGGCCATTTGCCGAAGCGCAGCTTCTCAGGCCGCATAGCGGCCGTCCTCAAGCTTTCGTACCATCCCCATTCCTGCAAGCGCATCAAGCACTGGCGCGACTGTAGAGGCGCGTTTCCCTTTGAATGCACGGGCAACATCTTTGGGCGCCAATGGTTTGGCGGACCGCGCCACGACGCTTGCGACGGCAACCACTTGTTCTGGAAGGGCGCTTGGCCAATCCCGCTCCACCTTCTTTGCCTTGGTGCCTCTGCGAAGTTGCAGGACGACTTGGGCCGGCTTCTTTCGGAGGGATTTCGCCTGGAAAGAGGGCCGAACCCACCGGATCTGCCCCGCACGCTCCTCCTCGGCTCGCTCGTCATTCAAAGCAACAAGCCTGACCAGCATTTCCTCATGTTCCAAGTCGCGCGGCCAACCGTATGCTTCAGCGACAGCCTCATCTATCTGTTGGTGATAATGGCGGATGAGCGAGACTTCGCCGCGTTCGGCGACGGACCGGTATTTGGGATCAAGAACTCCACCCTTGGCATCTCGCATACGGGCGAGCGTGGTATAAAGTGCTGTCAGGGTCAGATCCGAATGGCGCGCTAGAACCTTCCGGCGCAACCTGTCCAATTTGCGCGCTGCAATCCGAATCCTCTGCTCCAGTTCCGGCACGCTCGGCGGAAAGGGAAACGGATCAAAACAGGTTTCATTTTGATAACGCGGATCGTCGCCCGACCCCATCCGCCCGCCCGCACGAAGCGCCCACACGGTGTGCGCTGTGCTCGAGACCACGCCGAGAACATAGGGGTCGTCGGACGCAATCGCTATAACTGAGCCATCCACGAGACGGCCCGCACTGGGAATAAACTTGAAGAACCTCTCCGTAGCTGTTTCGCTGGTGACGATGTAGCGCCGGAGACCGCTGATGGCTGCACGAAGCCTCGGTCGAGGTTCTGCGAAGCGCCACCAATTGAGGCGGTACTGCTCCCTGTCGTTTTCATCGCGCTCTGGCTTCACATGATCGAACAGGTAGCGGTGCACGCCAGGGAAGCGATCATGCAACTCGTCCTCAGTCTCGATGTCGAAGAAGTCGAGAGCGTAAGTGTTACTTTGAGACTCAGTCACATCCGTGCCGGCCACAACCAGCGGCATTCGTTCCGGCGGCACGCCATCGGCGATGAAGCGGGCTCGCTGCTCGGTATTGATTTTGAATCCGTCACCGGACATTTTCACACCCATACGACAGATGTTGCCGTTGGCTCTGAGTGAGGTGGCGCCGGCGACGTTGGCGCCGGTAGTCAGATCGATGTTAATCGGCGCAACTTGCTCCTCAAACTCGAGCAGTGTTTCACCTTTTTTGCGCTTCTCCAGTGAAACGCTCGACAGCCGTCCTGCGCCTTGTCCGGCAGCAGCCGCAGTCATCGCGATCCGCACCGCAGCGGTTGTTTCCTGATCGTGCCACGGATGGTTCGGAATCGCGAAGGTCAGGTAGAGTTTGCCACCGCGCTCAGGATCGAGATAGCGGCTAAGCACCGAGCGATTACTCGATTGGGCAATAGTCTTCGTCGTGATGAGACCAAATCCTCGAACAGAGCCATTCGCTACCTGCTCGGCACTTCGTGCCCACCAATAGGTCACGAAATCGATCTCGCCAGAAAGGTCGCCGTACACGCTCCGGAGCGTATCGACGTAGGGCGACCCGAGGCGCTTGCGCATTCGGCGGCATCCGATGAAGGGCGGGTTCCCGATGATGAAGTCTGCCTCCGGCCAGACTTGCCGCCGCGGATTGACGTACCGATATACCGTTAGCCGACCGGAGTGATCGGGAACGGGTCGCCCGGTCACTGGATGCGGCTTCATCGACGTACCATCCCAGATCGTCTTTGGCTCGCCGTTCTCCATCTCAGGAAGCTTCTCGTCCCAATCAAGCAGGGCATCGGCTGGGATGATCGTTCTGACATCACGCAAAACGGGGGGCTCGGGCATCCGATCTTCTCCGTTCACACGAAAATGCCATTGAAGATAGCCAATCCAGAGCACGAGTTGAGCGATCTGTGCAGCCCGAGGATTGATTTCGAGGCCATGGAAGTTGGCAGGAGTAATCGTGTGGCTGCCGAGCTCAAGAAGATAGCGCTCATCGCCGAGTGCTTCGAGCAATTCGAGCACCTCTCCTTCCAACTCCTTAAGTCGCGCAAGCGCGACATAAAGGAAATTGCCCGTTCCGCAGGCCGGGTCTAGAATGACGATGTTTGCGAGCTTGGTGTGAAAGCGTTCGACCTCAAGACGCGCGGTCTCCTTGTCGCCTGCTTCCGCAGCCAAGGTTGCTGCGGTTCGCGCACCTTCCCAATCAGCGCGCAGGGGTTCCATTACGGTGGGGCCGACCAGTCGCTCTACATAGGCGCGCGGAGTGAAATGCGCGCCAAGCTTGGCGCGTTCTTTGGCATTCAGCGCACGCTCAAGCAAGGTTCCGAAAATTGCTGGCTCGACCTGGCGCCAGTCCGATGCCGCTGCGTCGATGAGGACGTTGATCTCACGCTGATCAAGCGCCAGCGCACTGGCATCCTTAAAGAGGTATCCATTGAACTGACGCACAACCTCCCCTGCCTCACCAAGGCCAAACGCAAGGCCACCGGTATCCATCGCCTCCCATAGCTGACTGAGTTGGGGGGCCAGGAGTTCGGGGCGATCGCGGACTTTTTTCAAGAGCGCGCTGAAACTCGCCTTCGGAATAAGACCAGTGTCCTCCGCGAACATGGTAAAGAGGAGACGCATAAGGAAGGCCGCCACGCGATCCGGGTCCTGCTCTCGAGCTTCGATACCCTGGGCTAGAACAGCCAGATGATCCGCAATTTTTCGCGTAACCCGTGCCGCCTCGGCCGAGGGGTCGAGCGACATTGGCATGGTCCAAATTGCCGCCAGGCGCTCCCGGACTGTCTTGTCGCGCAGTTCATCGAGGGTAATTCGATACCGACGACGGTCGGGAAATGGCGCATAGCCTTTCCCGTTGCGTTGAAAGTCCGCATAGACGTCGATGCAATATCCAACGTCGCTGACCAGCAGGAAAGGTGGCCAGCCATGTGAGCGGGGCAAATTCTTAGCGTAGCCCTCCGCTTGACTTGCAGCTCGCTGCATAGCGCCGGTCCATGCAGCGGTGTCTCGACGAGCCATGCCGCGCTTGAAGCGGTCCTCCGCAGTCTGGCCAAAGAAGTCGCGAAGCGAGTAACCTTGACCAGCGTCGACTGCCGCCAGGTCGGCACTGCTACCTTGCTTAGCCTCTAAGATGAAACTGCCACGCTTATAGCAATCAATCCAGCCGTTGGATGTAGCGCCATCAATCTCGGTTTTGATGACATGACGTTCGAAGACGTAATCATTCTGCGCTGTGTCACTTAGCGTTGGCCGCGGGGCCTCTACGCCGAGCAGTTGACACAGATCGGTTAGAAACAATTGTGTGTTGGCTCGCTCGTTGCCACCTGCGGGTGCCCACTTCGCAATAAAATCTTCGACGTCCACAGGCCCCCCTTGCTCTGAGTCTTTTGGGGCTCAGGACGATGAGGATCAAGCTATTCCGTGCGAGCGGTTTCAGTCGCGCCTATCGACTGCGAGATCGCTGGATAGGTGGGTGAACCTTAGACGATTCCTGTCGGCCGGACGCGACTTTGACAGGCCCCCGTTCCCGTGTATCCCTGACCGTGGCAGGACGAATTTGATGACCCTGTTCGACGTGGTTTCGCAGTTTCGTGGTCGCGACCTTCATAACACGCGAGATCGCTTCGGGATTGTCGAACAATGCGGTTCGCACGACCGCCTCGATCACTCGCAACTGACTTTGCGCGGCTCGCTCGTTTCTGTCTCCGGGCGCCTCAGGTCGGGATCGCGTCGGTCGCTCGCGAGCCTGTGACTGACCTCGGCCGGACTCCAGGCTGATTGATGGAACGGCAGCCGGCGCAATACTGTTGCGGCTCTTGTCTCGCCGTAGCCGATCCAATTCTTGTAGGTCGCGTTCGTTCGGCCGATATCCTCGTACTTCCAATCCTTGGCGACTGGCCTCGAGCCATGCTGCCCGGCGGAAGGCTTCGCTGCCAGTAAGATGAACATTCGACCATCCGCGATGCCGGGCGATGGCGACGAGATCACGCACGACCTCCTCACTCTCGCTCGAGGTGACAAGACGCCGCCCTTGGTCCCGAAATGCAGGCTCTTTTGCCTGCGCCGTCGTGAAGTAGGCCGGTTCGCCCGACCATTTGCCGGTCGACGAAAAGTAGCGCTTTCGCAGGGGCTCCGGTATGTCGCCGGCAGAAATTGATCGGGGCTCGACCCCTGCCCCCTCCTTGCCTTTGTTAGGGGTGCCGGGATCCTTGGGAATGTCGTCCCGCGTGTCTTTCCCAGAACGCGGTGCGGACTGACCTTCACCGATTGAAATGGCATTGGCGCGCTTCCTGGCGCCCCGCGAATTCTCGGACTTCTCAGCGGACATGGGCTGTCCTTTCCTGGATAATGGATGTGGATGCCTGCCCGACCGCTGGCACAAGCGCCCGCTCGACCATCGCCGACACGAAGGCGATCGCGGCGGCCTCGTCGCCCGGGGGCGGCAGTTCGGCCAGGTCGCCCAGAACCAGCATGTCATCCGTGATCTCGGCCGCACCTGCTAGCTCGGCGTCGGTCATTTCCCGCATCACAATTTCCTCCTGTATGGTCCCGCCCGAGCTTGTCGCCGGTTGCTGTGGGGCGCCGCTCAGACCGGGTGTACCAGCGCCCTGCCGCGCTGAAGCCGGCGTAGGTGGGGAAAGCATTGCCGCGATTGGACGGGCGGACGGCACAGGCGGAGCAACCACCCGCCGAGTGAAGCGCGGCATCCGGTAATAGGCGATCTTGCGCCCTCGAATTGGGGGGATGCCGGCGCGAAGGAGCAGGAGCTCGTTCTTCGGCAGCTGCATGAGCTCTTGCGGCAGCAGGAGCGCGCGGCGCTGATCAGATTCCGAGATGCTCCGGTTCGCCAGTAGCCCGTGGATGGTACGGCTGCGGGATTTCACGTTCATCGTGAAAAAGCCGAGCCGTTCGGAAAGTTCGTTCGCGACCTTCAGCTCCTTAGGCGTGAAGACAACCTCGAGGCCGCAATTGGCGATGATCTCGTCGGTGACATCGGGACCGTAGATTGCGCGAAGCTGGGATCGGCTCTGAATGACCGGAACCAGGCGCAGGCCATAGCCGGCGACGTAGGAGAAGCCGCTCGCAATCACCGAGGCTTTGCCGAGCCTGGCGAACTCGTCGAGCAGGACCAGGACCGGGACATTGCTAGCGCCCTCAGGAAGGTCGCGGGTGTTGAGATCCACGAGTTGCTGCAGGAACAGACTGTAGATCGGCGCGATGCGGTCGATATTGTCAGGCGACACGCCAAGGTAAATCGACATGCGCCGACGCCGCACCTCGCGCAGGTCGAAGTCGCTCTCCGAGGTGGCGGTATCCACCATGGGGTTGAGCCAGAGATTGAGCCGTGCGGTGATGGTCTGCTTGATCCCGGAAAAGGTGTTGTCCGAGGCCGAGGTGAAATCTTGGATCGCGGACACGCAAGCTTGGCTGAGGCGCTGGCCCACCCTGCGAGCTTCCTGAAGCGCTGCGGGAAGGTCGCTCTTGGGATCCCCGCTCGTGAGGCGGCGGTATATCTCGCCGATGGTGAAGGGCAGGCCCGGGTTGGATGCGACCAGGGCGCCGACGCCGACAAAGGCCGCTCGCGCGGCCTCCGCCCAGAAGGGATCGGATCGCTCGGGCGCGGGGAACAGCATGCCCGCGATCTTCTGCAGCTCGTTGATGACTTCGGTGTCATCAGTCCGCCTGATGTGCGCCAGGGGGTTGTACCGCGCCGTCCGCCCCTCCGCGTCGAGCGGATCGAACAGATGCACGGCTTGGCCGGCCCGTGCCCGATAGCCGGCGCTTGCGCCCCAGTTCTCCCGCTTCACGTCGAGCACGATCACCGAATCTGGCCAGGTCAGCAGATTGGGAATGACGACGCCCACGCCCTTGCCCGCTCGCGTGGGCGCCTCGAGCAGAACATGCTCGCTCCCGCCGAATATCAGGAAACGTCCAGCCTTGCGGCCGACAACGATGCCGGCAGCGTCGCGAAGGCCCTCCCGCCGGATCTCGCCTTCGCGCGCAAACCGGGCGGTGCCGTGCAATGCCGGCCCGCGGCGCAGAATCCCGATTGCGAGGAGCCCGACCACAACAGCGCCCGCCAGAGCCCCGCGCTTTAGCCAAAGAATAAGCAGCGGGTCCGCCCGATAGTACCACAACCATGCGGGCAAGGCCGTGATGTCGGTGTTCGGGCCGATCTGGCCCATCCCAAAGAGGGCAACTGGCACGGCGATGGCGCAGCACAATAAGGTGCCGCCGGCAACGGACAGGCCGATGATCCAGAAGTTACGCTGCACCGGCATCGCCCACCTTCGGGTGGAAGTAGACCTCTTCGACCTCAAAGCGACCGCCATGGCGCCGGGTCTGGACGACCACATCGATGAGCATTCGCAAAAGTCCGCGGATATCATCGCGCGCGAGATCGCGGCCGCCCTCGGATTCCTTGACGAGCAATGTCAGCTGCTCGAAGGCGCCCGCCGCAGAGCCAGCATGGACGGTGGTGATCGACCCAGGGTGCCCCGAGTTGACGTTGCGCAGGTAGAAGAAGGCGGTGCCGTCGCGCAGCTCCTGCAGCAGGATCCGGTCCGGGCGCATGCGCAGCGCGCTCTCGAGCAGCTGCTTGGGACCGACCTTCGCACGGCCCTGCCCTTCGCCCGAATAGACCATGTGAACGACATTGCGATGGGGCACGATGAGTTCGCGCGTGTCCTCGATCGTAAGCAGCCGCTCGTCGGGCGGGATGAGCTGGATAAGCGCTTTCGCCAAGGTCGTCTTGCCGGACCCGGTCGCCCCGCTGACCAGGATATTCTTGCGCGCGGCGACCGCGACCTTGAAAAAGGCTGGCCAGTCGCCCGCGTCGCGAAGTGCCACCAACTCGGCGTCGGTTTCGGTAAGGCCCCGGGCGCTCGCGCGCGTCGTGTCAAAGAGGCCAGCGCGTGCGAGCTGGTCGATCGGCAGGGTTACGGTCGAGGGCTTGCGTATCGTAAAGGACGGGCAGCCGCTCGGCGTCACCGACGGGATCACGATCTGGCAGCGCTCGCCGCCTGGGAGGACGGTCGAACAGATCGGCGTCTGCCCATCGATGTCCTGGTGCGTGAAGCTTGCCGCGGCGACGGCGAGCGTTCCAAGCCACTCGCTGTCCAGTTCAGGCAACTCATGCCATCGCCACCCCTGCCGGTCCTCGATCCCCGCCTCGCCCGGGCGGTTGATGACGAGCTCGGTTACATCATCCGGCTCCAGCAACGGAAGAAGCGGTTCGAGATAATGGCGGAGGACGGCGGTATCGCGCATGGCTTACCGCCGCAGCTCCAGATTGTAGACATCGGCGAAGTTGAAGTCCTTGGCGACGAAGATACCGACCTCCTCGCCCTGGTTCTTTTTCAGCACCGGCCGGATGTTGATGTTGTTCTGGAGCGCGATCGCGGCCCCTTCGCTCGGCGCACGCGTGACATTGTTGAAATTGCCGTTGCCGCTCGATGCGGCCTGCCCGGCAATATAGGCGGCGTCATCGACGAGCGAGAGTAGGAGCGCGCCGCCGAACCGTGCCCAGAAGAAGCTGTCGACCGCTCCGGCGAGCCCGGCGCGGCCGAGCGCGTCTGACCCAGGCGAGGCAAGGTCGATGCGGACGCCTTGTGGCGTCACCGCCCGGGTCCAAAGCACAAAGAGGCGGTTCTGCCCCTGTTGGATGCCCCCGCGATACTCGCCGAGTACGCGCGTGCCCTTTTCCATGAGCACGACCCGGCCATTCTCGGAATACACGTCCCGTGGAATCAGGCAGGACGTGTATCCAGGCTGTGCGGAATTGATGGCCGTCTGAAGGGTGCAGGGAATCAATGTCCCCGCAGTGATCAGAAAATTGCGATTGGGGAGCATCGAGGCTCGCGCTTCGCCTACGGCTGAGCTTTGTCGCAGCAAGTCCAGCGCATTGGGCGCACCGCCCTCCGTACTCCCTGGCGTTCCTGAATTTTCGGTCGGTTGCGCGCTCGAGGCCGCCGCCGGGCCTTGCGAGGTCTCTCCACCGAGATCGCGCCCGCCATAGGCGATGAGTGTCGACCGTCGCGCCTGGTCGGCCAGGTTCGGCCGGGCGCCTGACGGGCCGGGCGCTGCACCGGGCTGCATGGCAGGGACGATCTGACCGTCGGGGCCAGGAACCCCGGCTGCGGGATTGAGCACCGGTGCGTTGGGATCGTTCCCGCCTGCGCCGAGCGGTCTCGGCTGCGGCGCGACCGCCGCGTAATCGACGGTTTCCCGGGCCACGATATCGCGCCGCTCTTGGGCCGCCCCGCCCGGTGCAGTGAGGTCACGATTGGAGGCCTGTTGGCTCGTTCCGGAATTAACCCACAGGATGCCGAGTACCATCGCCGTGCCGGCAAAGATGAGGGCGGTATTACGCTTGGAAGGCGTCATCCCCCCGATCGGCTCGATACCGCGCTCGTGCAGGATCTCGTCTTTTTCTGGCGTGAGATCGGCGCTCGGCAGAGGGCGCGAAACGGAGGATGGATCTTCAACCATGGCTCATTCCTGCGGATGTGTGATGGTGCGCTCGACATGGGGCGACCCGGTGTTCGTCCCATGATCGACCCCATAGGGTTCTGGCGCCTGATTATAGATGCACAGCACCTCGCCGCCCCGCCGAAGGCGCAGCTGACGCGCCACCAGATGGACGACGACGAATTCGTCACGGACGTCGAAGGGAACCAGCGTCTCAGACCCGTCTGGTCGCACCAGATATATAGCCGGCACCTCGCGGTTCGCTGGGAAACGCAACACCGTGAACTGCCCGTTATCGGAGACCTCCGACGGCTGAAGCTCGCTGGAGCCCTGCACCTTGTAGTTCATGTTGCGAGGCCCTTCGACGACCCCATGATCGAGAGCGCCGCGAACGGCCCGGCTCTCCAGGGCAGCCGCCTGCATGGCAATCTGCGCGGCCCTGAGACGCGCGGCGCGGTCTGCATCGTCCCTGGGATATCGGAACCGCACCTGAAAATAGGCTTGGCCGTTGCGGCCCGTGATCGGACCGCTGCGAGCGGTCAACTCGAACGCATAGCTGCGCAATTCGCCTCCGCGCGACGTGGTGACGATGAGATTGGTCGGTCCGGCACGCTCACGCGGCTTGAGGAACAGGATGTGCCCGGCGACGGCGACCTCCCAAGATACGGTGTCGCCCAGCGCGACGTGCTGGATCGTCTCATCGTCGCTCAGGACAATCTGCGTTGCGGTCCGGAACGTGCCGACGATCCGATAGACCTCGGTCTCTTCATATTCGACGAACTTGACGCGCGGGTCGGACGGACCACCTCGCGGAACTTCGACCGCGTGCGCCGCCGTTACAGGCACCAGCGCGCAAATGATGGCGGCGGAGAGCGCCCTCATCGGATCACCTCCGGATCGGCACGATAGTTTTCGACCTGGAATCCCAGCGGGTTCCGGTAGCGATCGCCTTCCGCCATGGGCGCGTTGGCGTAGGCGAACGTGATTGTGGCGATCCAATCGCTGTTCTGAACGTCGGTCTCGGTCTGGACCGTCCGCGTGAACCGCACATTGGCGACGCGATCATTGATGAAGGCGATGTTGCGCACGCGCGCTTGCACGACCGCATTCTTGCCCCAGACATTTTGGGGACTTGCACCATTGTTGCTGCTATAGAAACGCGCCCAGCGCTGCTGTTCAGTCGGTTGCGAGAGGATCGTCACGAACCGAAAATTTTCTTCGGCCGCTGCCGGGATCCAGCTTTCGCGGGTTCTCACATACTGGGCGAGGAAGTATTTGGTGACCGCCTCATCGTAGCGCATCGGCCGCTGGGTGAGCGCGGTCTGGACATCTACTGCGCCGGTGGTCTGGTTGACGCGAATAACATAGGGGACGACAGTCTTGAGAGGCGTCAGAGCCGCAACTGCAAAGATCGATGCTGCGGCCAGGAGTGAGGCGATGGCCGCGATGCTCCAAGCGATGCGGGTCGAGCGCAGCGCGTTCCGGATCCTGTCCTGATCCCAGCTTCGTGCGTCCCGGAAATAGCGCTGCAGCCCCGACGCCGGCACCGCCTCCGAGCGGTCATCAGCAGCTCGCATAGTGCGGTCCCCTTGGTGCGAACGAGATCTTGTCGTCCGAGGTAGACGGCGACGGCACGGCGGGCGGCGGGGGCGGATCGCCGTCTCGTGGGTGGGACAGGGGTGGTATGGGCGGCGCAGCTCTTGGTGCCGTGGTGGCAGGCACTGGCGAGCCAGGCAGGACGCTTCCGTAGATGTTCACGTCTCGCAGGCGATGACCATTGCAAACCGCGAGCTTCTTGGGTCCGGAAGCACAGCCCGCGACGCCGAGCACAGCTAAGCCACCGACCAGGCAAGCGACGCTGCGGCGGAAGCTCGAGGCGGAAATTCGCGGAAAAAGGAAAGTCATGATGATGCCTCACTACGCCGCTTCGATGGTGCCGCCGCGACGAGCGGCGCGCTCCAAGTTGCGGCTGTTGCGCATGACGCGACGCTGTCGGAAGGGAGATGCCATTGTGCCCCAGGCCGTTCCGGCGAAAGCGCCCACACCTGCAGCGGCGCCCCCGGCTATTCCCGTCGCGATGGCGGGCGCTTGGAAGAAGAAGATAGTTCCTAGAAAGAGGTAAACTGCGAACAGAACCGCACCGATCGTCACATCGGCCTTTGATTCAGCTGTCCGCCGTCAGCACCGATGGCACAGATTTGAGGTTGTGATTTAAGGAGGATCTGGGCTTCGTCGTAGTGACGAAGGAACGAAGATGAAGCCCAGATCCTCCAATGTAAAATCGCCCGCCAAGGCCCCAGCAGAGCGGGTAGTGAAGGACATCCGCCGACAGACCCGGCGCCACTTTTCGGCCGAGGACAAGATCCGCATCGTGCTGGATGGCCTGCGCGGGGAAGACAGCATCGCCGAGCTATGCCGCAAGGAAGGCATTGCCCAGAGCCTGTATTACACCTGGTCGAAGGAGTTCATGGAAGCTGGCAAGCGCCGCCTGGCCGGCGACACCGCCCGTGCCGCGACCACCGGAGAGGTCCAGGACCTGCGCCGCGAAGCCCGGGCCCTGAAGGAATGCGTGGCCGATCTGACACTGGAAAACCGTCTGCTCAAAAAAAGCATGGTCGCGGATGGGGGCAACGACGAATGAGGTATCCCGCATCCGAGAAGCTCGAGATCATCAGAACCGTCGAGCAGTCGCACCTGTCGGCCAAGCGCACGCTGGACCAACTCGGCATCCCTCGTCGGACATTCTACCGCTGGTATGATCGCTACCTCGAAGGCGGGCCGGAGGCGTTGGAAGATCGGCCATCGGCGCCGAGCCGGGTGTGGAACCGCATCCCGGCGGGCATCCACGACCAGATCATCGAGCTGGCGCTGGAACAGTCTGAGCTGAGCCCCCGGGAACTGGCCGTGCGCTTCACCGATGGGCAGCGCTACTTCGTGTCGGAATCCACGGTTTACCGCCTGTTGAAGGCCCACGACCTGATCACCAGCCCGGCCTATGTCGTGATCAAGGCTGCCGATCAGTTCCACACGAAAACCACGCGGCCGAACGAGATGTGGCAGACCGACTTCACCTACTTCAAGATCATCGGGTGGGGCTGGATGTATCTGTCGACCGTGCTCGACGACTTCTCACGCTACATCATCGCCTGGAAGCTGTGCACCAACATGCGAGCCGAGGACGTCACCGACACGCTGGACCTCGCCCTGGCGGCTTCTGGTTGCGACAGCGCCACGGTGCTGCACAAACCCCGGCTACTCAGCGATAATGGCCCCAGCTACATCGCGGGTGAGCTGGCGGAATACATCGAGGCCCGGAAGATGAGCCATGTCCGCGGCGCCCCGTGTCATCCCCAAACCCAGGGCAAGATCGAGCGCTGGCACCAGACCCTGAAAAACCGCATCTTGCTGGAAAACTACTTCCTGCCCGGCGACCTCGAAGCCCACATCGAGGCCTTCGTCGAGCACTACAATCACCAGCGATACCACGAGAGCCTGGCCAACGTGACGCCTGCCGACGCCTACTTCGGCAGGGCTCCGGCAATCATCAAACTGCGCGAAAGGATCAAGCGACAGACCATCGAACATCGGCGCTTGCAGCACCGCAAGTTCGCCGCCTAACATCAACCCCCTGACGAGGTCCGCACTCCGCTAATCTACGCCGCGAGTTGTGCCGAATGTTCTGACGACGGACAGGCGCCTCCGATGGCGCCGGCATAGAGCGGGTTGCCGCTGACGATCAAAGTGAGACAGGCGGCAAGCGCGATCGGCAACGAGGCTTCGAGCGGCACGCCGAGCCACATCGTCGGGCGCGTGACCGCGAGAAACAACGTCTCCTCGCGCAGCCGCTCGTCCAGCGCGGCGCTCTCCTTCACGCGCCACCCGTGATGGTGTCGACGATCCACTGCGCGCTGAAGACGATGAAGATGCCAACAATGACCGTCACCAGAAGGCCGAGGCTGGCGCGCCCGGTGAAAAACATGAACCCGACGATCACGACCGCGATCACCGCGATGGTCTTGGCGAAGGTCCCGGTGAGCCAGGTCTTGATGTTCTCCGCCATGGACGTGATGCCGTCGGCACCTTGCGCGTGCGCAGGATCGCTCAGCAGTATCGAGACAAGCAGCGCCAATGCCATCACGCCGATGATGCGCAGCAGAAGTCGCGCCCATTGTGGCCGTCCGCCCAGGTGGGCGGTGATTGCTGTCATGGATGCTGTCCTTTCTGAGATGCGGCCCCGTCGCCGAACACCATGAGCGAGGCCTGGCTCGCCCTCGCCGCTGTTTTCCACCCGGCTGCGGCCGGGGGCGAAACAGGGGTATCGGGTGGCGGAGCGAAGGCCGGAGCCGCTGGGGCAACGACCGAGTTTCTGGTTGCCGGCGCCGTACTCCGGATCAACGGAATGACGGCCGACGCGCTGGCATAGACCCTGGCGACATAGCCGTTGCGAAAGCCGCGCTGCCGGTCGCCGGTATTGTACAGCGACAGGGCGGTCGCGATCGCGTGATCGCGGCTCGGGGCAAGGCGCGCGACCGCCTGGTAGTTGGTCGCTAGGACACGCGCGGCGGCGGCTAGGTTGGAGCAGGGCTCGAATGCATTTTCCACCGAAAGCCCCAGCCAGCCGAGATTGGCGCTGTTGATCTGCCCCAGGCCGAGATCGATGTTGTAGCCTCGACCAATCAGGCTGCGCGCCGCAGCGATTGCCTGCGCCTTGGTCGCGGGCTTTGGCGCGCGCACGCCGGGACTATTGACCCCGATTGCGAGACTGTTGAACCGGCTCTCCGTGTGGACGATCGAAATGAGCGTCTCAGGCGCCACCGTCGGTGCGCAAGCTCCTGCAAGCGAAAGAAGGGTGGCGACATCGAGGATCATCGGCGGCCGCCGTCCAAACGCTCGATGCCGGCCAGCGAGAAGGTCTGGCTGCGGCCGTCGTTGAACGTGATGACCACCCGGCGGCGAGTTGTGGAATCGCGATCATAGACCTTCGTGCGGGCGACGCCGCCGCTACAGCCGGGAAAGGCGCCGCCGGTGGCCAAGCGTTGCCATAGCTTGGTCATCGGCGACACGCATTGCGCGTATTGGGTCGCGCCACCGGGATTGGAAAGACACAGGAGAACCTGGCAGCCCAGGTCATTCGCCGCTGCCGGTGCGCTTGGAAGGGCTGTGGCGAGGGCGAGCATCGCCATGCCGAATATTGCACGTTGCATCGGGTCTTCCCCCGCGAGAGACAGCTCCCGCGTCGGGAAATGCCGTCAGCTATCCGTTGGATTTCACCTCTCTTTTGTTCCGACCGCGCTCGATTTCGGCAATCCCCCTAGCCGGGGGGGGAGTTGATCGGTTTGCTGCCGCAGGAATTCGGACAGAGCGCCTTCCTGGTCGGGCCGGAGAGCATCGATTGCGGCGAGATGGTCTGGCGGATCGCCGCCGAGCAGGATGGACGGGCACTGCCCGTCATAATTGCCGAGATTGGGGCGGTGCTGCTGGTAGCCGACCAGCGCGGCAAGCTCGGGATCGAATGCGCTGGCCACCTCGGGCGGATAGGTCAGCCACTGGTTCTCATAGGGCTTCAGCCAGCCGAGGCAGTAGCTGACGATGATGCCTCGGCGCACCGCGTTTGAACGATTCGCGCCGGCGCCATGGAGGGTCGATCCCAGGAATATGATCGCCGATCCCGGATCCGCTTCGATGGCGACCGGCTCCGCGCCGTCGTCGCCCTGCCCGCCATTGTGGCTCCCCGGCCAGACCAGCGTCGCCCCATTTTCGGCCTTGAACGGCGAAATCGGCCACATGACGTTGACGAGATATTCGAGCTCGCCGGTCGGACCGCGCCACATGTCCTGATCCCGGTGCGGAAATTGCGCTGGCGCCCCCGGGTGCAGCTCGAGCGCTTGCGTGAGGTTGAGCTGGACCGTGTCGCACCAGGGCTCGAGGATAGCGTGGACGAGGCGCATGACGGCAGGGTTTTGGACAAGACTTTCAACCGTCGGCGCGCGCTTCAGCAGGCCACCGAAGCGTTTTGTCCGAGGGCCGTAGAATCCGCCCTGGCAGAAAGGCGTGGCGGCAAAACGCGGATGGAGGGATCGATTGATCTCCTCGATGCGTGACCGAGACTCGACATCCCGCAGGATGCAGAAGCCGTGCTGCCGCAGATTTTCGTCGGCTTTGGTCGCGGCGGAGACGCCGCGCGGTGCGATCGTGGCCATGATCGCCCTCCTCATGCTGCGGCGGGAAGATCGGCAAGGCCGACAGGGCGGAAAATGCCGCTCGCGCGCAGCTGCTCGCGCGTTCGGTCGTCCACATCGATTTGCAAGGCGACGAGACTTCGCCCTTGCTCGGACGTGGGAAGACCCAATGGTCGGCAAGTCCAGCCGAAACCCAGGATCTGCTGGAACCACGGCCACTCGGCGACCCCGGTGAAGCTGTGGATCTGGTTGGCGAGGGCATATTCGACGAGCGCGGTGACCAGCTGATTGCGCAGCTCGAGACGCTCCCGGGCGCGCAATTTTCGCGCAAGGCAAAAGCGGGTGATTTCCAGGATAGCACTGCCGCGCGGCGGCGCTTCCTCGCAAAGATCCGGGAAGATCGTGCCGAGAATATGCTCGTGCGTGGTCGGCAGAAGCCGTGCGGATGCCCGGTGTTCCCCGTCGTCCCCGGTAACAACGATGTAGACGGCGCGATCATTGTCGAACTGATCGATCTCGTAGCGACCGGCGATGACCGGAACGTCCCAGCGAAGAAGATCGACGAAGACCCGCTTGCGCTCCTCGAACATGGAGCGAAACAGGCGGTGTTCCATGGCTTGCGAAAAGCCGGTCCCGATGTGCATGACAGCCTCCTTTTGGTGAGGCCTGTCAGTCGATCAGAGGCGGCTTTTTTGCGTTATCCCCAGTTCTGGGGAGATCATCGGCCGAACACATCGGCAAAGCTGATTTGCCCTTCGAACAAGGCGCGAATGGCGAGGAGGGTGCGCTTGGTGACGCCATAGCGGTCGCGCGCATCCTTCACATGCTGGATCACCGTTTCCTGGCCGATGCCGAGGATCTGGCTGATCTCCCAATCGGTCTTGCCCCGCGCGACCAGCGCCACGCATTCGGCCTGCCTTTCGGTCAGGCTCGGGCATTCGGATTGCGGCGCGTGGATCCGGGAAATCTTGCGTGCCGCTTCGAACGCGAAGCTGCCGACGAGCTGCACGAACGGCAGCTGCCGATGGTCGAGCATCTCGCCCGCCGCCATCGCGAAGGAACAGGATCCATTGAGCTCGCCAGGAATATGGGCCGGAACGGTGAAGCCGTCGCCCAGCCCGGCCTCGTAGGCTTCTGCCAGGATCGAGCGATCGGCGGCCGTCAGAGAGATGATCGACTGAACCGCCGACCAGGCAAAGCCCACATTGGTGCGATGGCTGGCGCGGTGGATCGGGTCGCTCGCATAGAGGCGTCTCGCCTGGAAGCGCTCCACCCAGTCTTGCGGATAGTCGACGATGTGGACCGAGCGAACCGCAGGCTTCAGGTCGACATGATGGACCAGGGCATAGTGCCGAAAGCCCATGGCCTTCGTGATTTCGGCCATCAGGTCAGACAAGGCCGTAGCGTCCTTGATCGCGCCAGCGACAGCGCAGAAATCCTGAACTTGCCCAAGCCCGATCATCATATGGCCGGCGAGATCAGAGCAGCGCTTCCATGTTGAGATGACCATCGCGAACCGCGCGCAGCACCAGCTGCGTGCGTCGTCGCACGCCATAACGCCTGCGGGCCGATTCAACATATTCGTGCACGGTGTCGCGGCTGAGGCCGAGGATCTGGCCGATCTCCCAGTCGCTTTTGCCTTGCGCGACGAGCGCGATGCATTCGACCTGGCGAGGGCTGAGAGGGACGCAGGCCAATGGCCCTGCCCTTTCGCCAAGCAGCTCGCGCGCCCGATCATAAGCGACCGAGCCGAGCAGACGGGCGGTCAGAACCTCTTCTGCACTCAGCGGCTCGTCGCGTGATCGGGCCGCAGTGAAGATCGCCTCGGGCTCGCCCGGAGTCCGGATCGGCAAACTGTAGCCCGATGCAAGGTCATGATCCCGGGCGCGGTCAAGGATGCCTCGCTGGCGCGGCGTGAGCTCCAGCACGTCGCCGACACGGTCCCAGGCCAGTCCAGAGGGCGTACGTGCGCAGGCCGCATGAATGGGATCTTCGATATAGTGGCGTTCTTCTAGAACTTCCTCGAGCCAGGCCGACGGATAGGTTGTGAGGAACAGGCTTTGCTCGTCGCCGCGCCGAAGGTCGATATTGTGAAGCAGCGTGAACCAGCGGAAGCCAAGATCGCGCACGGCGGCATCGATCGTGCCATGCAGATCGCCAAGGGTTTCAGCACGCTGACAGTCCGTCGCAAAGCGCGTGAGATCATCAAGGCGGCCGCAGTCTTTTATCCTGTTCGCCATAGGCGACGGAAGCTCGTTCGCGAGGAGACGGCTCGTCCACACCTAAGCGGCGAGCGCCATGATTATCAGGATGAGTTGAGAACGATTCGCAACAATCTACGATTAGAATGGATCGCCTATGACACTTTATCCGCCGGCAAAGTGTCATAGCTGACAACCCGTCTGCGGCCGCCGATTTGGGATTCACATTGATCCTGCTTTGTGCTTGATTCCATCATGTTATGTTTCATGCAGGCAAGCCTCTTGAACCCTCCATTGGCTGTGATGTCGCGGCCGTGCTCGAGACGCTGGCGACCGTATCGAGCCGGCCCCGTTATGCCTTCATGCTGCTCAACCTGATCGCCCAGGTGGCGGGGCCAGATGGAAGCGCCGGTCCCTGGGTCAGGCGGAACGATGGGCTCGTTTCCCTGCGCGATTGGCTATGCGACGCATTGACCCCGATGGCCCAGCGTGGTCCGCGCAGCATTACGCTGGCCGAGCGGGTCGAGAGCGACCTCGCTAGAAACGGACTGCTCCCCGGCGATCCGGAGAAAAGGCGCGGCGTGATCGCGGAGGAAATGCGGGCACGCATTCGCACAGCCGGCAAGAGTAATCTCAGTCGCGCCGTTTCCGAACTGGTGAATGCAGGCCTGCTCCGCCGACATTATCAGGGCTATCGCGTCGACCATCGGAACCGTGGCGGCCAGCGCCACGCCGTCTATACCTTGATCGGCGATGCTCTGCGTCTAGTGCCGGGCATCAGCTCCACACCGAATCTGCCCGTGCAAGGCGAACTTGCCCTCCCAAGATGATTGCGCAGTCGAACCGGGATTGCTGCAGTAGTGTGCTGTGAGGTCGGGTAACGATGTCCGAATAATAAGGCCAGTCAGAACGTCAGCATTGACCTTGCCGGCAATTACATCAGCCATTCCCGTCAAGGATCGCCATGGCCTTCTTCGACGCGAATGGATTGTCAGATTCGGAATGAAGCCGGGCACGCGAGCCATATAATCGCGGTAAACCTCGCCGAAGTTGGCTAGCGCCTCCTTTTCCTCATGCCGAGCCAGCCGAATATACATCACGACGAGCACCGGAAACATAGCAAGGGTCAAAAGGGTCGGCCATTGTAGCAAAAAGCCGAGCATGACGAGAATGAAGCCGACATATTGCGGGTGCCGGATCCGGGCATAAATCCCAGTAAGGGCCAATTGGTGTTTGCGCTGACTCAAGTGAAGGGCCGTCCATGCAACCGAGATCAGCCAGTAACCCACGCCGATCAGCACAAAGCTGGCGATGTGGAATGGACCGTAATGGGGATTAACTCGCCAGCCGAACATCATCTCCAGGAGATGTCCAGCATCGTGGCTCCACCAGTCGACAGCGGGGAAATACGACTGGAGCCACCCCGAAAGCACGAAGATCGTGAGCGGGAAGCCATACATTTCCGCGAAGAGCGCTATGATGAAAGCGCTGAACGCCCCCAAACTGCGCCAGTCTCGTTTAGTTGCCGGCTTGAAGAAGCTGAACGCAAAGAGGATGAAAACGGCGGCGTTAACCAGCGCGAGCCCCCACAGACCATAGCCATAGTCGGCGTGCGTCATCGCGACTCTCCTTCGATGCGGCCGTTGGGATTGGCCGGTAAGCCGGCGGGTGCCTGACCGGGCTCATGGCCATGCTGATGCCCACCATGGCCGCGGTGCATGAACAGGTGCATGAGCGGGCAGGCGAGCAGGATGAGATAGGGCAGCACACCCAGGAAGTGCGCGGTATGCTCGGTGAGGAGGAAGAAGCTAGCGACGAGCAGGAAGCCGATCAGAACGATCTTGCCGCGCTTGCGCATGCGATGGTCATGTTCGCCCATATGCCGTCCTCTTCTGGTCAACGTCCGGGCAGCATAGGCTCGAGTCCAAGGAGCAAGGTATAAGTAGAGACCGAAGTCCCCCGGGCATCGCGCAGGCATGGGTAAGGCGATCGATGGGATCGGCCATCGGCGTTCGGGCGACGCAGCTGTCGGGGAGCAGCAGTCGTGCTGCGGATTTTGCGTATAGGCGTGCGGCGTCCGCGAACCAATGCTGCGCTCACGAACATAATCGTGAGAGGCAGGCCCGCGTCCATGCAAAAGAGAAAGAAACGGCACCATTCCCGCGTGACCATCTTCGAGCGTGAAGCAAGGATCGATCTGGCCAAGCGCCCGGCCGATGGTCTCGGCGTTGCCTTTCTCGGCGCATCGGGAACGGTCACAGGGTCGCGTTATCTGGTGGACGATGGTGAAACTCAGATCGTGGTCGATTCCGGCCTGTTTCAGGGACCCAGGGATCTGCGCCGCCTTAATTGGGCATCGATCCCACCCGAAGTCGCGGATGTCGGCCAGGTGCTGCTGACCCACGCCCATCTCGATCACTCGGGCGCACTACCGCGCATGGCGCGCCTGGGCTGGGACGGGACCGTCCTTGCCACGCGGGCGACCGCGGCCCTGTGCGAGCTCCTTCTTCCCGACAGCGGCCATCTGCAGGAAAAGGATGCGGAGTTCGCCAACCAGCACGGCTTCTCCAGGCACCAGCCGGCGCTGCCCCTCTACACCCAGGCCGACGCGCGTCTGGCATTGCAGCTCTTCCGCCCGATCGAGTTCGGAGCGTGGCATGCAGTCACGGACGGCATCAGGGTGCGCTACCATCGCGCCGGCCACATCCTCGGCGCGGCGTCGATCGAGATCGACTGGAAGGGGCGGACAATCCTCTTCTCAGGCGACATCGGCCGTTACGGCGATGCGGTGATGAAGGATCCCGAGCCGCCCGCGCGCGCCGACTATGTCCTAGTGGAATCGACCTATGGCGATCGGCGCCACGAGCAGGTCGATCCGACAAAGACGCTTGGAGATCATGTCGAACGATGCGTCGAGAGAGGCGGGACGGTGGTGATTCCGGCCTTCGCCGTGGGACGGGTTCAGTCGCTTCTCTATCATTTCTCGCGTCTGCGCGCGCAGGGACGCCTCCGCGACATCCCGATCTTCCTCGACAGCCCGATGGCGATCAACGCGAGCGGGCTGATGTGCGATTTCATGGACGAGCATCGCCTGGCCCGCGCCGAGTGCGAAGCGGCGTGCAGCGTCGCGCACTATGTGCGCGAAGTGGAGGAATCCAAGGAACTCACCGCCAACCCCGCTCCCAAGGTCATCATCTCGGCCAGTGGAATGGCAACGGGCGGCCGCGTGCTCCACCATCTCAAGCGCTTCGCGCCGGATGGGAAGAACCTCATCCTCTTCTCAGGCTTCCAGGCGGCGGGCACCCGCGGCGCCGCCATGATCGGGGGCGCCCGGACGATCAAGATCCACGGCGAGTATATCCCGGTCGAAGCCGATGTCGCCAACCTGACGATGCTTTCGGCGCATGCCGACAGCGACGAGCTCATGCGCTGGCTCGGGTCGCTGCAAGAGCCCCCGCGCCATGTCTATGTCACGCATGGCGAGCCGACCGGCGCCCAGGTCCTGGCGAAGCGTGTCTCGGAGGATCTGGGCTGGGCATGCAGCGTACCGGCGCTGGGTAGCTGGGGCATGCTCGCGTGAAGCCCGGGATCATCGAGGACGCCGAAGTAGAGCCTGTCGCGACGACGCTGCGGGCACACCGCCTCGGCCTGTCGGCTGCCGGAGGTGATCTGATCGCGGTCATGCGCCAAGACTGTCCCGTCTGCCGCTCGGAAGGTCTCGCGTCGCGCGCGCAGGTCGCGCTGCACGCCGGCGGGCGGGAAATCGTCGTCTCGCTGCTGCACAGTTCCGCGGAGGCTCCAGCGCCCGGCGAGATCGGCCTGTCCGAATCCGCATGGCGGCGGCTCGGCGTCAGCGAGGGCGATCCGGTCGAGATCGCGCACGCCCAGCCTCTCGCCTCGCTCGCCGAAGTGCGTCGGCGCATCTATGGCAATCGTCTCAGTGAAGGGGCTTTTTCAGCGATCATGACCGACATCGCCGAGCGACGCTATAGCGATGTCCATCTCTCGGCGTTCATCACGGCATGCTCAGCGGTCCCGCTCGATACGGACGAAACGATCAGCCTGACCAGGGCGATGGTCGATGTCGGCGAGCGATTGCAGTGGTCCGGAGCGGTCATCGTCGACAAGCATAGCGTCGGTGGATTGCCGGGCAATCGCACCACGCCGATCATCGTCTCGATCATGGCCGCGGAGGGCCTGATCATGCCCAAGACATCGTCGCGGGCGATCACCTCGCCGGCCGGCACGGCGGACACGATGGAGGTGCTTGCACCTGTCGACCTCGACGTTTCCGCCATCCGCAAGGTGGTCGAGCGCGAAGGCGGCTGCATCGCCTGGGGCGGCGCCGTCAATCTCAGCCCGGCCGACGATGTGATCATCGGCGTTGAACGAGTGCTCGATATCGATGCCGTAGGGCAGATGGTCGCCTCGGTGCTGTCCAAGAAAATCGCGGCCGGTGCGACCCATCTGGTCATCGATATCCCGGTCGGGCCGACCGCCAAGGTACGCGGAACCGATGCCGCCGATACGCTCGAGCGCGCGCTGAGCTCGGTCGCCCAAGCCTTCGGGCTTCGCACGCGCGTGATGCGCGGCCCCGGCGCGGAGCCGATCGGACGGGGCATCGGCCCGGCGCTCGAGGCGCAGGATATCCTTGCCGTCCTCCAGGGGCAGCCGGGCGCCGAGGATCTCGCCCACCGGGCCTGCGAGCTGGCGGGAGGACTGCTTGAGCTCGCTGACGCGGCCCCGGCCGGCGAAGGCTATGCGCGTGCGCGGGCGTGTCTCGAAAGCGGCGGGGCCTGGGCCAAGTTCCAACGTATCTGCGAAGCGCAGGGCGGCATGCGGGCTCCACCGGTCGCCCGGTTTCAGCAGGATATGATCGCTCCCTATAGCGGCCGCCTGGTGAGTATCGACAATCGCAAGCTCGCGACGGTCGCGAAGCTCGCCGGCGCGCCGGTGGCCAAGGCCGCTGGCGTCGCACTGCAGTGTCGGCTGAACCAGATGGTGGATGCCGGGGCTCCCTTGTGTAGCATTCATGCCGAGAGCCCGGGCGAGCTCGACTATGCGGCGGCCTATGCCGTGAGCGACGGGCCGATCTTCGGGATTGAAGCGCTATGAACCGTCCCGTCCTGTTCGCGCTGCCTGGCAGCGAGGCCCTGGCACAGCCGCTATCCGCCGCGCTCGATGCAGAGGTCGGCACGATCGAGCATCGTCAGTTTCCTGACGGGGAAACCTATCTCAGGGTCGGAAACGACGTCAGCGACCGCGAGGTCATCCTGCTGTCCAGTCTCGATCATCCGGACGCCAAGCTGTTGCCGCTGCTGTTCGCAGCCGACACCGCGCGCGATCTTGGCGCTCGCAGGATCGGGCTCGTCGCCCCTTACCTCGCTTACATGCGCCAGGACATACGCTTCCATGCCGGCGAGGCGGTGACGTCGCGAACCTTTGCTGCGATCCTGTCTCGCCATCTCGACTGGCTGGTGGCGGTCGATCCGCATCTCCATCGCTACCATGAATTGTCGGAAATCTACCGCATCCCAACCCAGGTTGTTCATGCCGCGCCGTTTTTGGCCTCGTGGATCAAGCGCAATGTCGCTCGCCCGCTGATCATCGGTCCGGACCTGGAAAGCGAACAGTGGGTCTCGCAGGTGGCGGCCGATGCCGATGCTCCGTTTCTCGTGTGCGAGAAAATCCGATCCGGCGACCGTCACGTCACCATCTCGATTCCGAATGCCCCAGCGTTTCTCGATCGCCAGCCGGTGCTGGTCGACGATATCGCCTCATCCGGTCGGACCCTCACCGAGGCGGCGCGCCAACTGGTCGGCATGGGGTTCGCGCGACCGGATTGCGTGGTCGTGCATCCGCTTTTTGCCGGCGATGCAGCGCAGGTTCTGGGTGGGCTTGTCGAAAGGATCGTCAGCACGAACGCGGTTGCACATGCGTCGAATGATATAGACGTCATGCCAGCGATCGCGGAGGCCGTTCGCCACCGGATTGAATGGCGTGCTGCGCGTCAGTTCTAAGACGGAAATGAACGCCCGGCAAACGCTGTGCGCGTCCTCATCCATTGACCCTAAACGAGTCCGAACCAATCTCCTGAGATCTCCCTTTCGGAGAAAATCGCGGCAGGGAAGGAGGATATGTCGTGTCGCACACACGCTCGTTCATCGATCCCCTCGACGTTGCTGGGCACCTGAAGCTTGAGCCCGAAGTAAAGCGCGCCACCCTGCTATCCTGGGCGTCCGATCGCGCAGCCGTCAAGGGCCAACCCGCCCCCCTCGCCCGCCGGGCGCCAGTAACCCGCTGCCGGTCGACGATGTGATGGAAGCGTAGCGATGGCTCGATCGCGCCGAGGGCGGCGCGGGCAACTCGCATGCATCGTCCGGAGCAGAGACCCGGCAATGAGCCGCAGCGACCGCGGCATTGGTGTGAGCGGAGTAGCCGAACCCTCACAGTTTCGCTGTCCTTCGCCGTTTTGCCTCGCCAAATTTTTACTCTTGACCTGGGACCATAGTCCAACGTGCAGAGAAGTATCCCTTGAAGCGCTGCCCTCGCGGCACTGCGTATTGATCGATCTCGGGGGCTATGGGGAACAAGCGCGTCGTGCATATCGTCGATGACGAAGAGACAATACGAAAAGCACTAAGTTTCACGTTGCGGACCGCAGGGTTTGCCGTAGAAGCCTACGCTTCGGGGCCGGAGTTTCTGTTGAGCGCAGAGGACGCCGAGAAAGGCTGCGTGGTTCTCGACATGCACATGCCCGACATGGACGGCCTGCAGGTTCAGGCGGAGCTGACGCGACGCGGTATCGACATGCCCGTCGTGGTGCTGACGGGCAATGGCGATCCTACGCTCGCCGTACAGGCGATGAAGGCGGGCGCTGCCGACTTTCTCGCCAAACCGGTCGAGAAGGCCGCATTGCTCGGCGCGATCGACCGCGGCTTCAGCTGGCTTGAGAGTATAGCCCGTCGTGCCTCCGAACAGGCCGACGCTCTTTCGAAAGCCGCGAGACTGACGCAGCGCGAACGGGCCGTTCTGAGAGGAATTTCGCGAGGCTATCCAAATAGCCTTATCGCAGATGAACTCGGCGTCACGTCGCGCACGGTCGAGCTGCATCGGGCCAGTCTGATGATCAAACTCAACGCGCAAAGCCTGCCCGACCTGTTGCGGATCGCTTTCGCCGTCGACCTGCACGAATCGACCGAAAACGGGCACCCCTAAAATTCTCGGCCGTGCGATGCCGGATGCTATGCGGATCGGGCCGCGGCCAGTTCGGCGATGATCGGACAATCCGGCCGCTCGTCGCCTTGGCAGCGCTCGGCCAGGTCGATTAGCGTGTCGCGCAGCGCCGTCAACGCCTCGGCTTTGCGCTGAAACTCATCGGCGCGGGCAAGGGCAAGCCGCTTCACCTCCGCGCTGGCACGGCCGGTATCGGCCCAAAGGCTGAGCAACGTGCGGATCTCCTCGATCGGGAAGCCGAGATCGCGGGCATTGGCGATAAACCGGAGGCGATGGAGGTCGCGCTCGCCATAGTCACGATAGCCAGCACCCCGACGCGCCGGCGCCGGGATGAGGCCGATCTTTTCATAATGGCGGATCATCCGCTCAGAGACGCCGCTCTGCCGTGACGTCTCGCCGATGTTCACAGTGCTTTCCGGTTGAGGCGCAGCGCGTTGGTGACCACGCTCACCGAAGAGAGCGCCATCGCCGCCGCCGCGATAATGGGCGAGAGCAGAATACCGAACAGCGGATAGAGCGCACCCGCCGCTACGGGCACGCCCGCGACATTGTAGATGAAGGCGAAGACGAGATTCTGGCGGATGTTCGACATGGTCGCTTGGCTGAGCCGCCGCGCCCGGACGATGCCAGTCAGGTCGCCCTTGAGCAGCGTGACGCCAGCGCTCTCGATCGCGACGTCGGTGCCGGAACCCATGGCGATGCCGACGTCGGCGGCGGCCAACGCGGGGGCGTCGTTGACACCGTCGCCGGCCATGGCGACCACCCGCCCCTCGCGCTTGAACTTGGCGACCACGGCGCTCTTCTGATCGGGCAGCACCTCGGCCTCCACCTCGTCGATGCCCAGACGCCGGGCGACCGCTTCCGCCGTCGTGCGGTTGTCGCCTGTCAGCATGACCACGCGAATGCCCTCCGCCTTGAGCGTGGCGAGCGCTTCTGGTGTCGTGGCCTTCACCGGATCGGCGATCGCGAAGGCGCCGCCGACTGTGCCGTCGACCCCGATGAAGATCGCGGTGGCGCCATCCCGGCGCAGCGCGTCGGCCTGGTCGGCGAGCGCCTCGGTGGCGACGCCCTCGTCGGCGAGGAACCGCGCATTGCCGAGGACGATGCGCCGCCCTTCGACCGTACCGAGCGCGCCGCGCCCGGTCGGCGAGTCGAAGTCGGTGACGTCGCTCGTGGCGATGGCGCGATCCTTCGCAGCCTCGACGATCGCCAGCGCGAGCGGATGTTCGGAAGCCCGTTCGACCGAGGCGGCAAGCCGCAGCAACTCGGCTTCGTCGAAGCCGGGCGCCGGCACGACCTGGGTGACGGCAGGGCGGCCTTCGGTCAGCGTGCCTGTCTTGTCGACGACGAGCGTGTCGACCTTCTCCATATGCTCGAGCGCTTCGGCATTCTTGATAAGGACGCCGAGTCCGGCGCCGCGGCCGACGCCCACCATGATCGACATCGGCGTGGCGAGACCCAGTGCACAGGGACAGGCGATGATCAGCACGGCGACCGCCGCCACCAGCCCATAGGCGAAGCGCGGCTCGGGGCCCCAGATACCCCAGGCGATAAACGCGACCACCGCAACCGCGATGACCACGGGCACAAACCAGCCCGACACCTGATCGGCCATGCGCTGGATCGGCGCGCGCGAGCGCTGCGCCTCAGCGACCATCTGGACGATGCGTGCGAGCATGGTATCGCGGCCGACCTTGTCGGCGACGATCACCAGCGCACCGGTCTGGTTGAGCGTGCCGCCGATCACTGTGTCGGCCTTTGCCTTGGTGACGGGCATGGATTCGCCGGTGACCATCGACTCGTCGAGCGAGGAGCGGCCGTCCTCGACTACGCCGTCGACCGGCACCTTCTCGCCCGGCCGCACCCGCAGGCGGTCGCCCACCGCAACCAGATCAAGGCTGATTTCCTCTTCGTTCCCATCAGAACCGATCCGGCGCGCGGTCTTTGGTGCAAGGTTGAGCAGCGCCTTGATCGCGCCCGAGGTGCGTTCCCGCGCGCGCAGTTCGAGCATCTGGCCGAGCAGCACGAGGACGGTGATCACCGCGGCCGCCTCGAAATAGACGGCAACCATGCCGTCCTCGCCGCGGAAGGCCGGCGGGAACAGCTGAGGCGCGAGCGTCGCGATGACGCTGTAGATCCAGGCGACCCCGGTCCCCATCGCGATCAGGGTGAACATGTTGAAGTTGCGGGTCTTGAGCGAGGCCCAGCCACGCTCGAAGAACGGCCAGCCCGCCCACAGCACGACGGGTGTCGCCAGCACGAACTGGATCCATACCGAGATAGACATCGGCACGAGGCGATGGATCGCGGGAAAGACATGCGCGCCCATCTCGAGGATCAGCACCGGGAGAGCCAGCACGAGGCCGACCCAGAAGCGCCGCGTGAAATCGACTAGCTCGTGGCTGGGGCCGCTGTCGGCGGTCACGGTCGCGGGTTCGAGCGCCATGCCGCAGATCGGACAGGACCCGGGATGGTCCTGGCGGATCTCGGGATGCATCGGGCAGGTCCAGATCGTGCCTTCGGGCGCCGCGACCGGCGGCGTCGGCGGGCCGAGATAGCGCTCGGGATCGGCGATGAATTTGGTCCGGCAGCCCGCGCTGCAGAAATGATAGCTTTCACCGCTATGCTCGGCGTGATGCGCCGTGGTCGCCGGATCGACGGTCATGCCACAGACCGGGTCCTTGATGCCGGTCGCCGCTTTCGCGCCGCCGTGGCCGCCGCAGCAACCGCCGCCATGCGCCGCTCCATGTGTCTCGTTCATCGCCTTGCTCCTTTCGACGCCTGACGATCTAGGGTCTGACACCGTGTCAGGGTCAATACGTAATCGCCTAAGCGGCCAAATCGGCGTACCCGGTCGCTCGGCCGGGATCAGGCCGGGGAGCACGCCGTCGGCATTGGGCTGGGTATCGTCGATGCCATCGAGCCGCTGCACGGTCAGGCGGAAGGCGAGCCGCATGAGACCCGTGCTGGCGGCCATAATCGGCGATTACCAGGCGCCAATCCGGGCGCAGCATGGCAAGCATGGCGGCACGCCACCGCTTCTCCCGCGCCCACAGGCGGATCGCGCGATCATAGTCTTTCGTCGATCCAGTCCCGCGCGGCGGGGTGTAGGATTGCATTGGCTTCTCCCAACGCGAGGCGTTCGAAACGATAAACTACATCGACATTGGTGGCGACAGTGTCCCCAGCCAGGCGACCAGCCCGAGAATGACGATCGCAAGACCGCCTTCGACGACGAGGCTCGCCCGCAACAGCGCCTGCGCCCGGGGCGCGTCCTCTTCCTCGATCGCCTGCGCCAGTGCCGGGGTCAGGCGGTAACGGTTGAGCGCGGCCAGGCCCAGCATGCCGGCGAAGAGCAGCAGCTTGGCGATGAGCAGCAGGCCGTAGGTCGACTGCCCGAGAGACGCGATGTTGCCCGGGCCGACCAGGAACCAGCCGTTCACCGTCCCGGTCAGGATCAGCAGGGCGACGATGATCGTGCCGACGAGGGAGAAGCCCCGCAGCGCTTCCTCGGCGAGCATGACCCGGTCCATGTCTTCAGTGGCGAGATCATCGGTTGCGAGCCTGGTAAGAACCAGCGCAAGGAATGCGGCAAGCGCGCCGACCCAGGCGCCCGCGGCGAGCAGATGGATGAGATCGGCCCCCAGTTGCAGCCAGCCCGCCTCGCCTTCGCCGGCCGCGCCATGCCCGCTCCAGGCGAGGGTCGCGAGCGCGACCGCGCCTGCCAGAGTGGACGCGATAAAGACAGGACGGGATTGCCGGCGATAGAAGGGGATGCAGAGCAGAAGAACAAGAAGCGCGACAAGACGCGCCTTCAGCGCCGTTCCCATGGACGTGCCGTTGATGAGGTCTGCGACCATGGATAGATCAGGCTGGGTGAGCGGCAGGCCGGTCATGGCCGCAGCCTGCAACGCGAACCCCAGCGCCGACAGCAAGAGGGCGAGACAGGCGAGACAGGCCACCATTGCCGCCATCGGCATATGCCGCTGAACGATCCGGCCGCCGCCAGGCGCATAGAGCGCGAACAGCGGCAGGCCGAACAGCAGGCCGAGATCGACGTAGAGCGCCCAGCGGACGGCGACGAGTGCCACGTCGTTCATGGCGTCACTTGACGGTAAAGGCGAGATTGCCCTGGATGCGGTGCGTGTCGGTCGAGACGACGTGCCAGGCGACCTGATAGCTGCCCGCCATGAGCGGCTTGGCGAGCGTCAGCACGAGCGTCTTGTCGCCTTCGACGGACGTCTTGAAGCCGGTTACCGCCATGCGGTGGTTGGGCATGCCGGGCATGCCGGTCATCACGATCTCGGCGCCCGACAGCTTCGGCATCAGACCTTCACTGAAGGTGAGCGTTATACGCGACGGCGCCGGGACGCTGGCGTTGGCGGCGGGCGTCGAGGACACGAGCTTGGGATGGGCGTAGGCCGGAGCAGAAACACTCAGGCCGACGGCGGCGATGGCTGCGAGCGGCGAAAAGAAGCGCATTTGGACATTCTCCTGTCAGTGACATGAGAGAATACGCAGCCGCGACCTGCACCCCTCGCAATTTTCTTTTTGTTCCCGGACAAGGGTTAGAAGACCACCCTGCGTATTGAGAAGAGAAGACGGAGAAACATCATGGACCACCTCGACGACATGCTCAGCCGGTTGCGGGAAGCCCCCCTCGATCCCCGGCTTGCCGGGCTGGACAGCCGCGTCATGGCCGAGATCGCCCGGCTCCAGGCCATGCCGCGCCTGAGCGCCACGACCTTCGGTGTCGCAGCCGCGGTCGCGCTCTTCATCGGCATCGCCGGTTCCGCGGTGCCAGTGCGTTCGGCAGATGCTGCGGCATCGCCCTTCGACGCGCGGCTCGCGCTCGCTCCTTCGACGCTGCTGAGCGCGCAATGATGCGCGATCGCCGCGGCCTTCTCCTTCTCGTGCTGCTGACGTTTGTTGCGGCAGTAGCGGGGGTCGTGATCGGCCGGCTCTATGTCGTGCCGGCGCCCCCTGTCGAGAATGAGCTGCACGACCTGCTCCATCGCGATCTCAAGCTGGATAGCGCGCAACATGCACGGCTCGAGGCTATCGAAGCCCGCTACGCCATCCGCCGACAGGCCCTGGAAGCGGAACTGCGCGCCGACAATGCATGGCTCGCGCAGGCCATCAGGTCGGAACATGGCTATGGGCCTCAGGTCTCCGCCGCCGTCGACCGGTCACACCAGGCGATGGGCGCGCTGCAGAAGGAAACGCTCGAGCATATCTTCGCGATGCGTGCGGTGCTCCGCCCCGACCAGACGGTGAAGTTCGACGACGCCGTCGTGAAAGCGCTGACGGCCGAGAAAAAATGACGCTCCACCTCCCCGACTGCTCGGACGGGGAGCTTGCGGCTCTGGCGCTGGGGGGCCGGCAAGCGGCCTATGGCGAGCTGGTCCGCCGGCATCAGGGCTGGGTACACCGTCTCGTGCGCAGCCATGTCGGTAGCCCCGACGAGGCGCTCGACGTCACTCAGGCGAGCTTCGTGGCCGCCTTTTCCGCGCTCAGCCGCTATGATGGGACGCGGCCCTTCCCGGTCTGGATGTCGCGGATCGTCATCAACAAATGCCACGACTGGCGCCGTCGCCGTGCGGTCCGCAATTTCTTTTCCTTCGCCCTTCCTCTGGGCGAAGCCGAACATATCGTCGACGACGCACCCTCGGCCGACCGCGCCCTGGATGCCGAACAGCAACTCGCCGAGGCGATGACGGCGATCGCCGCCCTGCCCGCCTCGCTCAAGGACACGCTCATCCTGCGGACGATCGACGAGAAATCGGAAGCCGAAACCGCCGAGATCCTCGGCATCTCCCAGAAGGCCGTCGAGACCCGCCTCTACCGCGCCCGGGCGCGCCTCGCGGAAAGTTTGAAGAAAGTTTGAGGGGCAGGCGGGTGGGCTGCGTATTTCCAATAGGTCCGCCCTCTTTCCGCAAGCTGAGACAAACCGAATGATTTCTGCCCTCGACCGCCGCCAGTTCCTTCGCGGCGCGGCCCTCGCCGGTGGTGGCGCCGCATTATCAGCCTGGCTGCCTGCCTGGGCGCAGACCATCTCGCCGGGGATGCGACCGACGCTACCGACCGTGTCGGGCGAAGACATCACGCTGACCATCGCCCGGCAGTCGATGAGCATCGACGGGCGCCAGTTCCGCGCAATCGGTCTCAACGGCACGGTCCCCGCCCCGCTGATCCGGCTGCGCGAAGGCCAGCGCGTGCGGCTCAACGTCGTCAATCAACTCGAGGAGGACAGCTCGATCCACTGGCACGGGCTGATCCTGCCGGCCAATATGGACGGCGTGCCGGGCGTGTCTTTTCCGGGCATCAAGCCGGGATCGAACTACCTCTACCAGTTCCCCGTCGTGCAAAGCGGCACCTACTGGTATCACAGCCATTCGGGCCTGCAGGAGCAGGAAGGCCATTACGGCCCGATCATCATCGACCCCGCCGGTGCCGATCCGGTCGCCTATGACCGCGAGCATGTCATCGTGCTCGCCGATCACAGCGCACTCTCGCCGCAGGCGATCTTCCGGCGTCTCAAGGTCAACCCCGGCCATTTCAACTTCCAGCGCCAGACGCTGGCCGGGCTGCTCTCGGGCAAGGACCAGCCACTCAAGGACCGGCTCGACTGGGGCCAGATGCGGATGGACCCCGCCGACATCTCCGATGTCACCGGATCGACCTACACCTATCTCGTCAATGGCCATGGTCCGATGGACAACTGGACCGCGCTCTTCACCCCGGGCGAGCGGGTGCGGCTGCGCGTCATCAATGCGTCGGCGATGACCACCTTCAACGTCCGCGTACCCGGCCTGCCGCTCAGCATCGTCCAGGCCGACGGGCAGAATGTGGTGCCCGTCACCGTCGACGAGTTCCAGATCGGTGTCGCCGAGACCTACGACGTCGTTGTCAGCCCAGGCGAGGACAAGGCCTATACTCTTGTCGGCGAGGCCATCGACCGCTCGGGCATGGCGCGTGCCACGCTCGCGCCGCGCGCCGGCATGGCTGGCGAGGTGCCTCCCTTACGCAAACGGCCGCTCGCCGACATGAAGGACATGGGCATGGACATGTCCTCGATGCCGGGCATGGAAGGCATGGACATGTCGGGCGGCGCTATGCGGGGCGTCGATCCGACGGCCGAGAAGAACGCGTCCGCGCGCCTCGCGACCGGCGCGGCGGCAGCGATGGCGACCATGGACAACAGCGCCATGGCGGGCATGGACCATTCGGGGATGGATCATTCCGCGATGAGCGGGATGGATCATGGATCGATGGCCGGCATGGACCACGGCGCGATGGGCGCCGATGGCCAGATGGCGGGCATGGATCATGGCGGGCACGCGATGGGTTCGATGAAGATGCGCGACTTCTCGAACGCGCCGCAGGTGAAGCGCGATCCGAGCGTCCAGACCATCTCGCCGATGCCCGTCGACCGCACCGGCGAGCCCGGCCAGGGCCTCACCGACGTCGGCCACAAGGTGCTCGTCTACAAGGATCTGATGGCGCTCGAGCGCAATCCAGACGTGCGCGCGCCGAGCCGCAGCATCGACATCCACCTCACCGGCAACATGGAGCGGTTCATGTGGTCGTTCGACGGCGAGAAAATGTCGGACCATCACGAGCCGATCCCGTTCATCGAAGGCGAGCGGGTGCGCGTCAATCTCATCAACGACACGATGATGGGGCATCCGATCCACATCCACGGCCATTTCTTCGAGCTGGTGACCGGGCATGGCGACCATGCGCCGCGCAAGCACACCGTCATCGTCCAGCCCGGCGGCAAGGTGAGCTGGGACTTCACCGCCGACGCGGTCGGGGACTGGGCCTTCCACTGCCATCTCCTCTACCACATGCATGCAGGGATGATGCGGGTCGTGAGCGTGCGTCCGAAGGGAGACGCGCAATGACCCGCATCCTCACGCCGCTGGTGAGCGCGATCGCCCTTCTCGCCGCCGCACCCGCCTTTGCCCAGGATCATTCGATGCACGACATGCCCGGCATGGCGCCGCCGGGCGGGGCGCGGCCGGCGCAGGAGAAAAAGAAGGACAAGGCCGCCGCGCCGCGCCCCAAGCCCACTGCCAGGCCGCGCGCTCAGAAGCCAGCGCCGGACACCATGCCGGCAATGGACCATTCGCAGCACCAGACCACTCCCGCGGCGCAAGCAAATGCGGCCGGTCAGCCGCAATCCACGTCTCCCGCAATGCCGGAGATGCCGGGCATGGACCACTCCCAGCATCAGGACGGCGCGATGCCCGACATGCCCGGGATGGACCATGCGCAGCATGGCCAGACAGCGACGCCGGGAATGCCCGCCATGCCCGGCATGCAAATGACCGGCACGGCGCTTCCGGCCGGCAATGCGCCCCCGCCGCCTCCCCCAAGCGACCACTTCGCCGATCGTGATTTTCCCGGCGGCGAGATGGCGCGCTCGCGCGACATCATGATGAAGGATACCGGCGGCAACAATTTCGGGCAAATGCTGCTCAACCTGTTCGAGTATCAGGCGCATAGCGGCCGCGATGGCTATCGCTGGGATGGCGAAGGCTTTTACGGCGGCGACATCAACCGGCTCTGGCTCAAGAGCGAGGGCGAAGGCGAGTTCGGCCGCGGCATCGACAGCGCCGAGGTGCAGGTGCTCTACAGCCGGGCCATCGACCCCTATTTCAATCTTCAGGGCGGTATCCGCCAGGACTTCGGCCGCGGGCCCGACCGCACCTACGCGACGATCGGCGTCGAGGGCCTGGCTCCTGGCATGTTCGAGGTCGAAGGCGCGCTGTTCCTCTCGACCAAGGGCGATGTTCTGGGCCGGGTCGAGGGCTATTACGACCAGCGCATCACCCAGCGCCTGATCCTCCAGCCGCGCGCCGAGGTCAATTTCGCCGCACAGGATATTCCGGAGAACGACATCGGTTCGGGGCTGGTCAACATAGAGCTCGGCGCGCGCCTGCGCTACGAATTCAGCCGCCAGTTCGCGCCTTACATCGGCGTTTCCTATCTGCGCAAAGCCGGAGACACGGCGCGGCTGTCGAGGCTTGCGGGCGAGGACGTCCATGCCACCAGCTTCGTCGCCGGCGTTCGCTTCTGGTTTTAGCATCAGGACGGCTGATGGCGGGGGCGAACAAGAGAGCGGGGCGTTACACTCATACCCAGGTCGGCCGGCGCCGAGCGAAGGAGATACGCCATGGACCATTCGTCCCACATGAACACCCGGAAGATGGGCGCCTATTGGAGCCTTGCCGTTCAGACCGTCATCAGCGGCGTCATCATGTATCTGGTGATGTTCGTCATGATCGACGGGCTCGACAGCTTCTACAACAACCTCAACATGCTCTACATGACGCTGATGATGGTCGCGCCGATGGTGGTGCTGATGATCCTCGCCATGCGGCACATGTTCGCGTCGAAGGCCGCCAACATCGCGCTGATCGCCGCGTCGCTGGTCGCCTTCTTCGGCAGCTTTGCACTCATCCGCACCCAGACCACGATCGGCGACACGGCCTTTCTGCGCTCGATGATCCCGCATCATTCCGGGGCGATCCTGATGTGCCAGGAAGCAAAGCTCAGCGATCCGGAAGTCATCCGGCTTTGCGAATCGATCAAGCGCTCGCAGCGGCAGGAAATCGACGAGATGAAGGCCATACTCGCGCGGCGCTGAGTGGCACGGTCGGGCTACGCCCGGATACGTGCGCCCGGCCAGGTATGTGAGCCGGCCGATGGTCGACACGAGGCGCGGGGCGGACGAGATTGCAAGCGACGTAGCGCGGCTTGCGCCGCTGTTCCTGCGACAGGCTGGCGGCCACGTCCTGACGCTGCTCGATCCTTCCGGGATCGTGCTGAGCTATAATGAAGAAGGCGAGCGTGCCGAATGCTGGCCGCTCGATCGCGTTCTGGGACAGCCCCACGACCTGTTCTACCCGCCAGACGAGATAACGGCAGGACGGCCCCGCGCCGACTTGGACGCCGCTCTGCGCGAAGGCACTCTGGAGCGTGAAGCCTGGCGAGTCTGCGAGAACGGCTCGGAATACCTTGCGCGATTGACCATCACTGCGCTGTTCGAAGACGACGCCCATCGAGGCTTTGCCTGCATCAGCCGGGATGTCACCGACGAGGCGGCGGTCCGGGCTTCAAACGAAACGCGCGAGCAGCATCTGCAATCGATCCTGGCGACCGTACCTGATGCAATGATAATAATCGACGAGGCCGGCGTCATCACCTCGTTCAGCGCTGCTGCCCAGCGCATGTTCGGCTATTCGGAAGCCGAGCTCGTCGGGCAAAATGTCTCCTGTCTTATGCCTCAGCCCGACCGCGACCGGCACGACGAATACATCGCGCATTATCTGCAGACGGGCGAGCGCCGGATCATCGGTCTGGGCCGCGTCGTTGTGGGTCAGCGCCGCGACGGCTCGACCTTCCCGATGCAGTTGTCGGTCGGCGAGGCCGGTGAAGAGGGCCAGCGGCTTTTCACAGGGTTCATCCGGGATCTCACCGCCAAGGAGCAGGATGAGCTCAGGCTCAAGGAACTGCAAGCGGAGTTGGTTCATGTCTCGCGGTTGAGCGCGATGGGTACGATGGCCTCCACGCTTGCTCATGAACTCAATCAGCCGCTCGCCGCAGTGGCGCTCTATCTCGAAACCATTCGGGACATGCTCGCTGTCCAGGATGATGAGCCATTCGTCTCTCTTCGGTCCGTAATGGACGATGCCGCTCAGGAGACGCTGCGCGCTGGCCACATCGTCCGGCGCCTCCGCGACTTCGTCGCACGCGGTGAGGTCGACAAGAGTTTGCACGACCTGCCGCAAGTCATCACCGAGGCAAGCCAACTGGCACTGGTCGGCGCGCGCGAGCGGGGCATCCGTAGCTTCTTCGCAATCGACCCCGCAGCCACGCCGGTCCTCATCGACAGGGTGCAGATCCAGCAGGTGCTCGTAAACCTGATGCGCAACGCCGTTGAGGCCATGGCAGAATCATCGATCCGCGACCTCAAAGTCGCGACGAGTTTGCGTGCCGACGGCCTTGTCGAGGTTACGGTGGAGGATACCGGCCCCGGGATCGCGGAAGAAATTCGCGAACAACTGTTCATGGCGTTCACATCGACGAAGGCCGACGGCATGGGCCTTGGCCTCTCGATCTGCCGGACGATCATCGAAGCACATGGCGGCCGCATCTGGATGGAGCGCTCTGACCGAGGCGGCACGTGCTTTCACTTCACGCTGATCCACGCGCGGGCGGAGGAGGAACATGGGGGATAGACGCATCATTCATCTGGTCGACGACGAGGAGAGCATCCGCAAGGCGGCAAGCTTCGCGCTCAAAACCGCGGGCTATGATGTCATCGCCTACACCTCCGGAGTGGAATTTCTCAGGACAGCGAAGTCCGCTGAAGTAGGCTGCGTTATCTTGGATGTGCGGATGCCTGAAATGGACGGTCTCCAAGTCCAGACCACTATGGCTGCGCGTGGGATCAACATGCCGGTCATCGTCCTGACCGGCCACGGCGATGTGTCGGTAGCTGTGCAGGCTATGAAAGGCGGCGCGATTGACTTTCTCGAAAAGCCCTTCGAGAAGGCTGCCCTGCTCGAGGCCGTGAGGCGCGCTTTCGCTCGTCTCGACGATGTCGACCTTCGCGCGCTGGAATCGTCGGAAGCCGAGGTGCGGGTTGCTGCCTTGACCCCCCGCGAGCAGGAAGTGCTGGAAGGATTGGCGAACGGCTTGCCCAACAAGACGATCGCCTATGATCTGGGTTGCTCATCCCGGACGGTCGAGGTTCACCGCGCCAGCCTCATGGCCAAGCTCGAGGTCCGCAATCTCTCTGAGGCGTTGAGGATCGCCTTTGCTGCCGGGTTCGGTCGCAAGACGTGATAACTGCGCCCTCTACGTAGCGACGAGGATGCCGCATCGTGCGAGCCATTGCCGTGATGCAACAGGTCCTCATGTCGCGCGAGATGTCTTCGTTTTCTGACACACAAGGTGATGGGCGCTACACCATCCTCGTCTCCGACGACGACCCGGGTGTTCGGCGTGCCCTTCAGCTTCTCCTTAGATCCCGTGGCTACTGCGTCTGTAGCTATACAAGTGGTAGCGCGCTTTTGGCCGATTCGCGTGCCAAGCGAGCCAATTGCCTGATTGTTGATTATCGCATGCCGGACATTGATGGCTTTTCGATCCTGCGCCAACTCCGATCGCTGGGCTGGTCCGGATGCTCCATCATGATTTCGGGCTTCCATGACGAGGTTCTCGCCCGCCGCGCTGCCGACGCGGGCTTTGATCACATGATCACTAAACCACTAAGGAGCCGTCTACTCCTCGAGGCAATCGGCCGTCACAGACGCCTCTCGTCGAATGAGTAAATGGACCGCGTCCGACCGCCAACGCTAAAGAGGCCAGGTGGGGACACGAGCACGTCGTTTTTCCAGAGGAAACCAACCCAGCTGCGCCCAAGGGCCTTGCCCGCGGCTGGGCTCATTTGTCACAGCAACACATCTTGGATAGTGGTGGACGGTACGATTCATATCGATTTACGCGCTCCCCTTATCCGCCTGACGAATTAGCACCTGAAGAGGGCCGTTTCCAAGCTAGTGGCAGGACCACAAGCAGCAGGAGCGACAGGCCGGCAATGCTCCAGAGGACGAGAGGCTGAGCGCCGGGTGCGGCGAAAGCGAGCGCCACGGGCGCCAGTGCCTGCCCGATGCTGGCAGCCGAATGCTGGAGGCCAAGCCTCACCCCTGAGGCCGCCGCAGAACCGCTGATCCAGAAGCTTGTGACCAATCGCAGGCTCGCCGAGCTCCAACCGGCGACCAGGATGAACACGCTCATATCGGCTATGCTTGATGCGAGTGGAAAGGCAACGAGCGCCGCTGCCAGCAAACCGAGCGTCAATCCGGCAAGACGCCCGGGAACCTTCACTAACCAATCGAGCCTTGCATGAAAGATCTGCGCCGCCAGCATGCCGAATCCGCAAAGACTGAGCATCCAGGCGATCTGCTCGCGGCTCAGCGAGACCGCACTGCGCGTCATCAGGAGATTGACGTGCATAGCGGCAAGCCCGGCCCCCGCAGCGATCGTGATGAGTAATAGGACTCCCGTGGCGCAGACTGTCGGCGGCGGCGGATCTCCTGAGTCGAGGCAGTGCGCACAGCGGCCTGGCAGGCTTACAAGGCAAAGCGACCCCGCGACGGTGCCGATGCTGGCAGCAACGATCATGAGCGGCGCGCCGGGCATGATCGCAACGGAGGCTTCCGCCAAAAGCGGTCCGCCGAGGTCTCCCAAAAATACAGACCCCGTCAACCAGGTGAAACGCCGCGCCTGCTCCCCACGGCTGACCGCGGCGAAACTCGCACTGAGCAGCGCAAGCGGTATGATGGCGGCGGCCGCCATCCCCGCGACCGTGCGCAAAACGTAGAGAGTCGGCAGAGCTACGAGGCCAACTGGTGCAGTCACCATCGCGAGGATAATGAGCGCTGTGCGCAACATGACGCGGTAGTCGACCCGGTCGGCAATCCAGCCCCAAAGCGGTGCCGCCACCAGTGCTGCCAGCGGGTGGACGGCGGTCAAGCTCGCGACATGAAAATCATGCGCTGAGGAAAGCCCGCCGGGATTTGGGTCGACCAGGGTCGGAAGGAAAGCGAGAATGGCCGTCTGCCCTGCCGAGGCCGACACCGCCGCGAGCAGCAACACAATGAAGGAGGATTGACCACGCTTGCCATCGTGTGATTCGCCTTGGGGAACAAGCGGGTCAGCGGTTCGTCGGAGAGCCGGTATCACCACCAAGCGCGCAAGCCGATCACCAGCCGGTGTTCGGATGACCCCTCGCCCCGCAGGCGTCGGAAGCCCGCCGTGCCATCGAACGCACGCTCCCAGACGAAGCCGATATAGGGCGCGAACTTGCGCGACACCTCGTAGCGCAACCGTCCGCTCAGCTCGACATTGCTGAAGCCGCTGCCAAGCTGCCGATCTCTCGACCGCTTCGAATAGATATTGGTCTCTACCTGCGGTGTGAGGATCAACCGATTGGTGAACAAGACCTCATAGGACGCCTTGGCGCGCGCCGCGAGACGCCCATCGGTTCCTACATAGCCGGTGAGCTGGACGTCGAACCAATAGGGCGCCAGTCCCTCGACGCCGGCGGCCAGCCAGGTGGTCGCACCCTTGCCGAGATCCTGCCTGACCCCGAGCAGCGTGCCCCAGAACGGGTTCTTGCTGTGCCACCACAGCGCCTCGACGCTGCTCTCCGGATCGAGACGTTGGTCGCGGGAGTTCTTGAGCCCCTGGCTGCGCAGCCAGAGCTTGTCATTGTCCTGACCCTTGGTGACGAGCACGGTCCAGCCCACGCCCTGACCCTCGTTGCCGCTGGTGAACTCAAGCTCATCGACAAGTATCTTGGGGATTGAGAGCTTGTCGGCCATCTCATAGCCCGGCAGCGTCGAGTTGCGGTAGCCGTCGGCATAATCGTCCGAGTTGCGCGCGTCCGGCGGGGCCTGGCCGCCCTGCATCGAGCCCATGTCCATCGTGGCGCCGTTACCGGACGCCTTCGTGTCGGTCATATCCATGCCCGGCATGTCCATGCCCGCATGGTCCTGAGAGCCTTGCGCGGAAGGAGTGTGCGGAGCGGGAGTGGCCGTTTGGGCAGGGGTGGTGGCGGGCGACGGGGGCGAGGCATCCTGCGCGAGGGCGGGGGCCGTGATCGCCGGCGCCAGGA
Organism: Sphingobium baderi; assembly: GCF_001456115.1. NCBI lineage: Bacteria > Pseudomonadati > Pseudomonadota > Alphaproteobacteria > Sphingomonadales > Sphingobiaceae > Sphingobium > Sphingobium wenxiniae. The sequence goes on from NZ_CP013265.1 coordinate 170,302, forward strand.
AGAGGGCAGCGCCAAGAGCGATGCCGCGCGAGGGGAAAATCCGGATCATGCGACCACCACCTCCCGGAACATGCCGGCCGCCATGTGATAGAGCAGATGGCAGTGGAAGGCCCATCGGCCCATGGCGTCGGCGGTGACGCGGAAGCTCACCCGCTGGGCGGGCTGGACCACGACCGTATGCTTGCGGACCTGGAAGGCGCCGTCCGGGCCTTCGACATCGCTCCACATGCCGTGCAGATGCATCGGATGCGCCATCATCGTGTCGTTGACGAAGGTGACGCGCAGCCGCTCGTTTGGCTTGAAATGAAGCGGCCTGGAATCGTTGAGCTTGATGCCGTCGAGCGACCAGATGAACCGTTCCATATTGCCCGTCAGATGCAGCTCGATGTCGCGCTCGGGCTCGCGCGGGTCGGGATCGCCGCCCGGCGTGCGCAGATCGGCCAGCGTCAGCACGCGCCAGCCGCGCCCGCGCAGCCCGGCGCCGGGATCGTCGAGATTGGTGCGCGGATAGTCGACGCGCATGTCGGTATTGGCGCCATATTCGGTGCGGGCGTGCCGTGCCCTGGCCGGCATCTCGGTCATGCCGTGCCCGGCATGCGCGTCGCCTCCCATTGCGCCCATCGTCGCCATCGCGCCCATCATGTCGACCGGCTCGAGCCAGGTCCGGGCATCGAGCGGCGGCACGGCTGCCGCCATGCCCGGGGCCGGTGCGATCGTGCCACGCGCATAGCCGCTCCGATCGATCGCCTGCGCGAAGATGGTGCGGGCGCCGCCCTCGGGCATGGTGAACTCGACGTCGTAGGTCTCGCCCGGGCCGATCCGGAATTCCTCGACCGTGACCGGCTCGACCGGCTGCCCGTCGGTCGATACGACCGTCAGCTCGACCCCGGGGATCCGCACGTCGAAGAACGTCGCCGTCCCCGCGCCGACGAAGCGCAGGCGCACGCGCTCGCCGGGCGCGGCGATACCGGTCCAGTTGCCGGCGGGCGGCGCGCCGTTCATCAGATAGGTGTAGGTCGCGGCAGAGACATCGCTGTAGTCGGTCGGGTTCATCCGCGAGCTGTTCCACATCCGCCGCCGCTCGAGCGCCTTGCCCAAGCCCATGGTGCCGACATCCTTGAGGAAATCGCCGGCGGTCGGCTGCGCAAAATTATAGTAGCTGCTCTGCTTCTTGAGATTGAGGAAGATCTGCAGCGGCGGCTCGTCCGACCAGTCGCTGAGCACGATGCAATAGTCGCGATCGGGCGCCCGCGCCGTCGGCACCTGTTTTGGCTCCACGATGATCGCTCCATAGAGTCCCGTCTGCTCGGCGAGCGTGTGAGCGTGATACCAGTAGGTTCCGCTCTGGCGGACCTCGAAGCGATAGGTGAAGGTCTCGCCCGGCGCGATGCCGGCAAAGCTGATGCCGGGCACGCCGTCCATCTCCGCCGGCACGATGATGCCGTGCCAATGGATGCTCGACATCTCCTTGAGGCCGTTGCGTACGCGCAGCGTGACCGTGTCGCCTTCGCGCAGGCGCAGGACCGGCGCGGGCACGCTGCCGTTCACGGCGGTCGCGATACGGCGTTTGCCGGTGAAGTTGACCGGCAGCTCGGCGATCTCGAGGTCGAACTCGGTCCCGCTCAGCTCAGCGGGCAAGGTTGGTGCGGATCGCGCGAGAAGCGCCGGGGCGAAACCGGCGACCGCGCCGCCGATCGCCAGCCCCTGGACGAAACGGCGCCGCGCGATCGGCCGGATATGTAAGGGAGACATGAACTGTACTTTCGCGAAGTCGGCTTCAGGCGAGGTCGAGGACGATCCGGCCCTCGATGTCGCCATGATGCATGCGGGAGAAGACGTCGTTGATGTTCTCCAGCTTGTCTGCATGGACCGTGGCCTTGACCTTGCCCTCGCCGGCGAACGCCAGTGCCTCGAGCAGATCGAGCCGCGTGCCGACGATCGAGCCGCGCACGGTAATGCCGTTCAGCACGGTGTCGAAGATCGACAACGGGAAGTCGCCCGGCGGCAGGCCGTTGAGCGCGACCGTGCCGCCGCGCCGGACCATGCCGAGCGCCTGCTGGAACGCCCTGGGCGAAACGGCGGTCACCAGCGCCCCGTGCGCGCCGCCAATGGCTTTCTTGAGCGCTGCCGAAGGGTCCTCGTTGCGCGCGTTGACCGTCAGTGTGGCGCCAAGGCGTGTAGCGAGGTCGAGCTTGCTATCGTCGATGTCGACCGCGGCCACATTGAGACCCATGGCTCGGGCATATTGCACCGCCATGTGGCCGAGCCCGCCAATGCCGGAGACGACCACCCACTCGCCGGGTCGGGCCTCGGTGGCCTTCAATCCCTTGTAGACGGTGACGCCCGCGCAGAGGATCGGCGCAATGTCGAGGAAGTCGACATTGTCGGGAAGGTGACCAACATAGTTGGGATCGGCGAGGACATATTCGGCAAAGCTGCCATTGACCGAATAGCCGGTGTTCTGCTGTTCGTGGCAAAGCGTCTCCCAGCCACCCAGGCAATGCACGCAGTGCCCGCAGGCGGTGTAGAGCCAGGGCACACCGACCCGGTCGCCTTCCTTCACATGGGTGACGCCGGCACCAACGGCGGCGACATGCCCGACGCCCTCATGGCCAGGAATGAAGGGCGGGTTGGGCTTGACCGGCCAGTCCCCTTCTGCCGCGTGCAGGTCGGTATGGCACACGCCGGTTGCCGCAATCTTGACCAGGACCTGCCCGGGGCCGACCGTCGGGATCGGCGCGTCCTCGATGACCAGGGGCTTGCCAAATTCGCGGACGACCGCCGCCTTCATGGTTTTCGCCATGTCCGTTTCTCCTTTTAAGCGGGGGGTCAGAATAGGCCGAGCGCGTGCTCGTCATAGGAGACGAGCAGATTCTTGGTCTGCTGATAATGATCGAGCATCATCCGGTGGTTTTCACGCCCGAAGCCCGATGCCTTGTATCCGCCGAAGGCGGCATGGGCGGGGTACTGATGATAGCAGTTGGTCCAGACCCGCCCGGCCTCGATCGCGCGGCCGAGCCGGTAGGCGGTGTTGCCGCTCCGGGTCCAGACGCCCGCGCCAAGACCGTAGGCGGTGTCATTGGCAAGTGCGATCGCCTCCTCGACCGTCTTGAACGTGGTGACCGACAGGACGGGACCGAAGATCTCCTCCTGGAAGATGCGCATGTGGTTCTGACCCACGAACACGGTCGGCTGCACGAAATAGCCCTGGTCGAGCGCACCGCCCGGCAGCGCCCTGGCGCCACCGACCAGACACTGCGCGCCCTCGGCCTTGCCGATATCGATATAGCCCAGGATCTTGTGGAGCTGGTCCTCCGACGCCTGCGCGCCGACCTGGACCGACGGGTCGAGCGGATCGCCCTGGCGGATCGCGGCGACGCGCGCCACGGCGCGCTCGATGAAGCGGTCGAAGATCGACTCATGGATCAGGGCGCGCGACGGGCAGGTACAGACCTCGCCCTTGTTGAAGGCGAACAAAGTAAAGCCTTCGAGCGCCTTGTCGAAGAAGGCATCGTCCTCGTCGAGCACGTCCGCCATGAAGATGTTGGGCGACTTGCCGCCAAGCTCCATCGTCTGGGGGATCAGATGGTCCGCCGCGGCGTGCATGATCTGCTTGCCGGTGACGGTCTCGCCGGTGAACGAGACCTTGGCGATGCGCGGATTGGCGGCGATCGCCTGGCCAACGGTCCGTCCCGGGCCGGTAACGACATTGAGCACGCCGGGCGGCAGGATGTCGGCGGTGAGCTCGGCGAACATCAGCAAGGTGAGCGGCGTCTGGGATGCGGGTTTGATGACGGTGCAGTTGCCCGCCGCCAGCGCCGGGGCGATCTTCCACGCCGCCATCAGCAGCGGGAAGTTCCACGGGATGATCTGGCCGACGACGCCGAGCGGCTCGCGGAAATGATAGGCGATGGTGTCCGCATCGATCGTCGAGATGCCGCCTTCCTCCGCCCGGATGCAGCCGGCGAAGTAGCGGAAATGGTCGATCGCGAGCGGCACGTCGGCAGCGCGCGTCTCGCGGATCGGCTTGCCATTGTCGATCGTCTCGGCAAGTGCCAGCAACTCCAGATTGTCTTCGAGCCGGTCGGCGACGCGATTGAGAATCCTGGCGCGTTCGGCGGGCGCGATCCTTGCCCATTGATCCTTGGCGGCGTGCGCCGCATCGAGCGCGCGCTCGACATCTTCCGGCGTCGACAGCGCGAACTCTGCGATCTGGGCGCCATTGATCGGGCTCGTGTCGGCGAAATACTCGCCGCCCGCAGGAGCGCTCCAGCGGCCTCCGATGAAATTATCATAGCGGTGTCGGAAGGAGGCCGCCGCGTTAATGGTCCCGATCGCCTTCTCGAACATAACCTGACTCCATCTCTATCGATGGCCTGACGGAGTAATCTCTTTGCCCGGGTGGCCTATAAGTAAGTTCCGCAGAAGGTAGTCTGGTATCGGGGTCGCGGGCTTGAGGGTCAGACACGCCAACAGAGCCGATGACTATTCATCGACTCCTGAACGTATTCGCGCACGCCTGATCGGAATTATGCCGAGACAGGCGTTACTCGGCCGAGTCTTCTTTTGGCGAGGGCGGCGCTTGGCATTCCAATTCTGGCGTTACGCCCGGACGCGCTTTAGGCTCACCCAATCGCCTTTCTGAAGCGTCCCGTCCCTCACGCGGAAATGAGCATAATGGTCGTCGAAAATCTGGTCGACTTCGACATGACCGACAAGACGGCGGTGGCGCGGCGTTGCGTGATAGACTTCGAGTATCTGCCCGATGTGCGCGCCATCGGCCTTACCCAGGCAGGCCACTGTGCCGCCCGCATCCATACGGACGATCTTGCCGCGCATGAACAAGCTATGGCCGATACCCTGTGCGAGGAGCGGCGTGCTGCCAAAGAGCAGAAAGCCAACAGCAGCACCGACGCCAAGATGTTTTCGCATCGCTGTTTCCTCTGTCAAGTCAGACGCTCGGACCCGGTTTTGAAAGCTGGGAGCACGGGGCGACGCTGGGCATCGTCAAAGAACTGGCCCGCCGCGGGGGAACGGCGGGCCCTCAGCCCCTGGGGTCTGTTCTCGGGGCTGGAAACCTCACATGTCGCTCATCGGCTTGTCGGCCATGGGCTTGGCGGTCTTCTTCTTCGCCGCCGGCTTGGCCTTCTTCATCGGCATCTTGCAGCAGCCACTCTTCGCCTTACCGGCCATGCCCGAGCCGTTCGATGCAGGCGAGCCGCCGGACATGCCGGCCATCCCCGACATGCCCTGTTGATCCTGCTGGGCCGGTTGCCCCTGCTGCTTCTGCGCACCGGCCTGATGATCCTTCATCATCTGATCGTGCATCTGCTGCCCGCCATGATCCATGCCCTGCTGGTGGGCATGGGCCGGCGCAGCCTGCGCGGGCGCGGGCGTCGACTGGGCGAGAGCGGTGCCGGCGGCGAAGGTTAGCGTCGCGAAGAGGCTGACGGGCGCCGCGAGAAATGTCGTCTGTCGCATTGAGGGTCTCCGAGTGTTCTTCCTGTTGCCCGATCGACGTTCCGATCCCGGCAATTCCGAAGCTTCAATGCTGCTAGCGAGACGCTGTCTGTATACGTAAGTTACGAATCGAAATCCGATCGGCCGTGTGCCTGCTGGAGCAGGCGCGTAAAATGATGATCCGGGATCGATCAAAAATGTGACCCGGCCTGGTTTTCTCGTCCTGAGACCGGCCAGAAAAGCGATTGGCCCGCCGTGGGAACGGCGGACCAAGGCTTCGGTTGAAAGCGGCCATGATCTTGTCCGTCAACCTTGTCGTCTGATGGAATGATGGCAGGGTCAGCAACCACCGTCCGACCTGTGTGACATGCCGGAGGCGCCGTCCTGGTCCTGCGAATCCCGCATCGCCATTCGATGGCCCTGCATCATCTGGCCGTGCATCTGCTCCTTACCGTGAGCCATGCCCTGCATGTGGGCAGGATCGGGCTGGGCAGGCGCCGGCCTGGCCTTGAGGGTCTCCTCAAGATCGGGCATGCCCGGCGGCATCCCGTCCGCCAGCACCGGTCCGGCACTGACGGCGAGGAAGCCGAGAGCTGCGAGCGAAGCGATCATTGCCGTCTTCTTGCGCAAGTATCCATTCCTTCAAGTCTGGGTTTCCCGTTCGATCGAGCATATGCCCGGTCGATTGTCGCCCCTTCCGGAGCTTGCCCGTGAAATGGTGTCACCTTCCGCCTTGCTGTATACGTAATGTGCGAAGTCCGTCTCTGAGATGGCCATAAATTATCGCACTGGCATCGTTGTTGTGCCGATGTGTAACTATGGTTCGGACTCGAGAGCAGGACAGGTCGGCAACAGTGACTAATCCATGGCGGCCAGCAGACGCTCGAGAGGAATAGTGGCAAAAGTGGTGAAGCTGTCAGCAATGGCATAAGGGGCTCTGTTGCAAAGATTGGCGGCAGTCAGAGGTAGGCTGTCGCTCTGCGCCGATCAGGCGGCTGCTGCGAAATGGTGGTTGAGCATGCCCATGGCCTCCGTCAGCGCCGAGGGCCCAATGCCAAAAGCTCTCTCCACAAGGCGCACCTCGCCCCTGATGCCGGGCTGCAGGCACCAGGGGCGAGCCTGTCCTTTGCGCAGGGCTCGCATGACTTCGAATCCCTTGATCGTGGCATAGGCCGTGGGGATCGATTTGAAACCGCGCACCGGCTTGATCAGTATCTTGAGCTTTCCGTGATCGGCCTCGATCACGTTATTGAGATACTTCACCTGCCGGTGGGCCGTCTCCCGGTCCAGCTTTCCTTCGCGCTTCAATTCGGTGATCGCTGCACCATAGCTCGGCGCTTTGTCGGTATTGAGCGTGGCAGGCTTTTCCCAGTGCTTCAGGCCTCGCAGGGCCTTGCCCAGGAACCGCTTCGCTGCCTTGGCGCTGCGGGTCGGCGACAGGTAGAAATCGATCGTGTCGCCCCGCTTGTCGACTGCCCGGTACAGGTAGGTCCACTTGCCCCGCACCTTGACGTAGGTTTCATCCAGGCGCCAGCTCGGATCAAAGCCACGCCGCCAGAACCAGCGCAGCCGCTTCTCCATCTCCGGGGCGTAGCACTGGACCCAGCGATAGATCGTCGTATGGTCGACCGAAATGCCGCGTTCCGCCAGCATTTCCTCAAGGTCGCGATAGCTGATCGGATAGCGACAATACCAGCGCACCGCCCACAGGATCACATCACCCTGGAAATGGCGCCACTTGAAATCCGTCATCGTTCCGTCCGTCCAATCTCCGCCAAGCATGCTCAAGCTTCACGATTTTTGCAACAGAGCCCGACTTTGGGTTCTTCGATGCCGATCACATGGGCAAGGTCGATCGCGTTGCGGATGATGTCGGCCTTTTCGACGAGGGTCGGCGCGATGTTGATCGCGGCGTCGGTGATGATGAGCGGCGTCGGATGGTCGGGCACGTCCATCACATAGGCGTGGCTGATCCTGCGTTCTGTACGCAGGCCCGTCGCGGAAGGGACGACCGCGCCCATCAGTTCGTCGGTATGCAGCGAGCCTTTCATGAGCAGCCTTGCTTCGCCCGAACGGATCAGCGCGACGGCTTTTGCCGCCGCGTCATGGCTGTGATCGGCATCGATCAGGCGGAAGCCCGCGATATCCTTGCCTGCTTCCTGCGCCGCCTTTCGGATCCTGGCTTTCGGCCCGACAAGGATGGGCGCGATCAGCTTTGCTTCGGCCGCCTCGACCACCGCCGAAATGGCAGCCGGGCTGCAGGGATGGGCAACAGCGGTGCTCTCGGGCGTGCCGCTCGATGTCAGCTCGATCAGGCGCCGATAGCCGTCATGATCGCGAAGCTGTACCTCGGGGAGAGCCGCGCGAGGGCGACGCACCTTCTCGGTCGGCGCCTTCACCTCGGCCTGGCCTGAGATCACGACGTCCCCGTCCTGATTGGTGCAGCGGCAGTCGAACAGCACGATGCGATGCTCCGGCCGCTTCTCCGCGACCGTCACCGAGGCCGTGATAGTGTCGCCCAAACCCACCGGACGCGTGAAACGCAGCGACTGGCTGAGATAGATCGCGCCCGGTCCCGGCAGTTCGGTGCCCAGCACGGCGGAGATCAGCCCGCCGCCCCACATGCCATGCGCGATGACCCGCCGGAACAGGTCCGTCGCCGCATAGTCGGCGTCGAGATGGGCCGGATTGACGTCGCCCGACACGAGCGCGAAGAGCTGGATGTCGCGCTCGCCCAGGGTGCGCACGATGCTCGCCGTCTCGCCGACCTCGATTTCGTCGAACGTTCGATTCTCGATCATGCCCGCGTCGCTCATCGTTCAACGCTCCAGAACATAGTGACCGGGCGCATCCGCGATCGGGGCATAGCCCTTGTCGGCGGCGCCTAGCGGCGGGGGCGCAACCGGGGCTCCCGAATGGCGGGCAAGCCATTCGCCCCATTCGATCCACCAGCTGCCGTCTTTGCGCTCGGCGCGTTCCTGCCATTCCTCCGGATCATAAGCGAGACCTTCCGCCTCCCGCGTCTTCACCTTGAAGCGGCGGCCTTTATGGCCGGGTTCGGAGACGATGCCGGCATTGTGGCCGCCGCTTGTCAGCACGAACGTGATTTCCGCGTCGGTCAGAAGATGGATCTTGTGAACCGAGCGCCAGGGCGCGACATGGTCGCGCTCGGTGCCGACCACGAACAGGGGCTTGCGGATCGCGGAGAGGGCGACAGTCTTGCCGTCGGCCCTGTACTTGCCTTCGGCAAGATCGTCGTCGAGATAGAGGCGCCGCAGATACTGGCTGTGCATGGCGTAGGGCATGCGTGTGCCGTCGGCGTTCCACGCCATGAGGTCGTTCAGCGATTCGCGCTCGCCCATGAGATAGGTGCCGAGCACGCGCGACCAGACGAGGTCGTTCGACCTCAATATCTGGAATGCGCCGCCCATCTGACTGCCATCGAGATAGCCGCGGCTCCACATCATCTTCTCGAGCAGGTTGAGCTGTCCCTCGTCGATGAAGAGGCCAAGCTCGCCCGGCTCGCTGAACTCGGTCTGGGTTGCCAGCAGCGTGGCGCTGGCGATGCGCTCGTCGCCGTCGCGCGCCATCGCGGCGAGCGCGATCGAGAGCAGGGTGCCGCCGATGCAGTAGCCGACAGCATGGACAGACTTGGCGCCGGTGATGGCCGTCACCGCGTCGAGCGCCGCCATCGGCCCCATCAGCCGGTAATTCTCCATGTCGAGATCGCGGTCCTGCGTCCCCGGATTGTGCCAGGAGATCATGAACACGGTATAGCCCTGGCTGGTCAGCCAGTTGACCATCGAGTTTTCGGGCGAGAGGTCGAGAATATAATATTTCATGATCCAGGCCGGGACGATCAGGATCGGTTCCGGGCGCACCTGATCGGTCGTCGGTTCATATTGGATCAGCTCGATGAGCCGGTTGCGGTAGACGACCTTGCCCCTGGCCGTCGCTACGGTGTCGCCGACCCGGAAATCCTCGACGCCGACGGGAGGCAGGCCGCGCACCAGATGCTCGATGTCCTCCATGAGGTGCTGAAAGCCATCGACGAGGCACTTGCCGCCGGTTTCGATGATCCGCTGCTGAAGCAGGGGATTGGTCGCCAAAAAATTGGTCGGCGCGACCATGTCGAGCATCTGCCGCGCGGTGAACCGGACCATATCCTCATAATGGCCGTTGACGCCGCCCACGCCCGTCGTCGCGGCATGCCACCATTGCTGATGGAGCAGGAAAGCCTGCGAGAGGATGTTGAAAGGCGGATTTCGCCAGGCGGGATCGGAGAAACGGCGGTCCTGCGGCAGCGGCTCGATGGCGAGCGCCGCATCGCTGTCGGCTGCGCTGCGCGCCGCATAGTCGAAGAGGCGCATATGCTTGCGGCCCATCTTGGCGGCCAGCTGCAACTGCTTGCCCGGCGACAGCGCGAGGTGGAGGGCCCAGTTCGAGAAGGCCTCGTACAGGGTCGCGGGCGAGAGGCCGAGGGTCACCTGTGCGATCGCGCCGCCCGCGGCGTTGTCCAGCGTCTGCGCGATCCCGTCGAGCGGGTCGGGCGGCGATGTCGGGGTGTCAGCGCTCATGATGGGTCCTTCTCGTTCGGAACAGGTTCGGGCTAGGCTTGTGATAGCCTGGTGATTGTCGAATGACCGCTGGGCCCGACTTTACGGCCCCCTCTCGGACTTCGGTGGAATTGCAGGGGCTGCCCTGGCGGCATGTCATGTCGATGCCCGGCGTCACTCCTCGAAATCCTCGCCCAGATAGAGCCGCCGCACGTCAGGATCGTGAAGGACGGCCTGCGGCGTGCCGGCAAAGAGCAACTTGCCCGCATGGATGACATAGGCCCGGTCGACGAGATCCAGCATCTCGTGGACATTGTGATCGGTGATGAGAATGCCCACCCCGCGCTGCCTGAGCTGGCGCACCATCGCCTTGATGTCGGCGATCGACATGGGATCGATGCCGGCGAAGGGTTCGTCGAGCAGGATGACCTTCGGGTCGGCCGCCATGGCGCGGGCAATCTCGCAGCGCCGGCGCTCGCCGCCCGAAAGCGCGGGGGCGGGCAAGGCACGCAGCCTTGTGATGCCGAAATCGCCGAGCAGCTCGTCCAGCCTGCGATCGATGGCGTCCTTGTCGCGCAGGCGCAGTTCGAGCACAGCGCGGATATTCTCCTCAACGCTCATGCCCCGAAAGATCGAGGCTTCCTGCGGAAGATAACCAAGGCCGCGCTTGCCACGCCCATCCATGGGCAGGGCTGTCACATCCTCGCCGTCGAGCAGTATCTGTCCTCCGTCTAGGCGGTTGATGCCCATGATGCCGTAGAAGCAGACGGTCTTGCCGGCGCCGTTGGGCCCGAGCAGGCCCACCACCTCGCCCGGCGCGACATCGAGCGAGACGCTGTCCAGGACCTTGCGCGATCCGAACGATTTCTCGAGCCGCCTTACCGAGAGCGCGAAGGTAACCGCAGGCCTGGGCCCGGCACCGACGCCCGGACGTGCGGCATCGGGATCAGGCGTCTGGCCTGATCCCGACCCACTGTCGAGCGACGGAGCCTCGTCGAACATCCTCAGATCTCCGACGGGGGTGGCGTCACCGCGGGGAATGTCATCAGACTGCCGCCCGGCATCAGATGGCTTCCACGGCGAGCGCGACGCCCTGGCCGCCGCCGATGCACAGGGTGACGAGGCCGCGCTTCAATCCCTCGCGCTTCAGGGCATGCAACAGGCGGGTGGTGAGCACGGCGCCGGTCGCGCCGATCGGATGGCCATGGGCGATGGCGCCACCCTCGACATTGACGATGTCCTCGGCGAGCCCGAGCTCATGCGTGACAGCGATGGCGATCGCGGCGAACGCCTCGTTGATCTCGACGCGCTCGAGATCGGAGACCGACCAGCCCGCGCGGTCCAGCGCCTGCCGGACGGCGGGAACCGGGCCCAGGCCGAAGAGGCCGGGCGCCACCGCTCCGACACCGAAGGCGACGAGACGGCCCAGGGGCGTGACACCGTTGCGGTCGGCCCAGTCCTCGCTGGCGACGATCATCGCCGCAGCACCACTGTTGAGGCCCGGCGCATTGCCCGCCGTGATCGTGCCCTCGGGCCGAAAGGCGGGCTTCAGGCGCGCCAGGCTTTCAAGGCTCGTATCGGGCCGGTTCTGCTCGTCCTTGCCGAAAATGATGGGACCCTTGCGTGAAGGGATCTCGACCGCGACGATCTCCTCTTCGAAGTGGCCGGCGGCCTGGGCGGCGCTGAAATTCTGCTGGGAGCGGACCGCCCAGGCATCCTGCGCATCGCGCGTGATCTGGAACTGGCTGACGAGATCTTCGGTCACCCAGCCGGAATGCTGGTTGCAGAAGGCGTCGTTGAGACCGTCATGGAGCATGGCGTCGACGAGCTTACCGTCGCCCATGCGGTAGCCCCAGCGGGCTTTCTCGATGAGGTAGGGCGCCTGATCCATATTCTCCATGCCACCTGCAACGACAGCATGGCTGAAGCCGAGCATGATCTCCTGGGCGGCCGAGGCGATCGCCTGCGCGCCCGATCCACAGACTCGGTTGACCGTAAGGGCCGGCACGCTGTCAGGAAGCTTGGCGCCGATGGCGGCCTGGCGCGCCGGGTTCATCTTCGCGCCGGCCTGGACCACCTGGCCCAGAACGACGGCATCGATGGTATCGAGGCCGACGCCGGCGCGTTTTACGGTCTCGGCGATCGCGATGCTGCCAAGGGCCGGCGCGGCCATGTCCTTGAGGGTCCCGCCATAGGCGCCGATGGGGGTCCGGACAGGCGCGCACAGAACGACATTGCTGCTCATGGGAATTCCTTTCCTTGGGCCTTCAGGCCAGATATTTGCCGCCGTTGACCGACAGGGTCTCACCGGTCACGAACCCCGCCTCATCCTCGACCAGAAAGAGGACGGCGCGCGCGATCTCTTGCGGGGTGCCGAGGCGTCCGACCGGCACGCCGGCCAGCACGGCCTTGAGCGCCTCTTCCGGCACGGCGGCGACCATGACCGTATCGGTATAGCCCGGGGCGATCGCGTTGGCGGTGATGTTGCGGGACGCGCCCTCGAGCGCGAGCGCCTTGGTGAAGCCGATCACGCCGGCCTTGGCCGCGGCATAGTTGGTCTGGCCGAACTGCCCCGAGAGGCCGTTCACCGAACTGATATTGACGATGCGGCCGAAACGCCGCTCGCGCATGCCCTCGATAACAGCGCGGCACATGTTGAAGCATCCGCCAAGGTCCACGTCGATGACGCTGCGCCACTGCTCCTCGGTCATCTTGTGGAGCGTGCCGTCCCGGGTGATGCCGGCATTATTGACGAGAATGTCGACCGGCCCGATATCGGCGACGACTTTTGCGACGCCTTCCTGGCTTGCCGTGAAGTCCGCCACATTCCAGCTATAGGCCGGAATGGATGTGTCTTTCACGAACTGCTCGGCTTCCTCGTCATTGCCATAATAGTTGACGGCGACGAGATAGCCTTTCTCCTTGAGGAGCCTGGCGGTCGCGGCGCCGATGCCGCTGACGCCGCCGGTGACGAGCGCGATTCTGGCCATGATCATTGTCCTTGAAGCTGGAAAGAGAGGCGGGTCATTGCGCGAGATAGCCGCCATCGACGGGATAGTAGCTGCCGGTCATGAACGAGGCGCGATCCGACAGCAGGAAGGCGACGAGCCCGGCAACCTCTTCGGGTTGCCCCAGGCGTCCTACCGGATGGTGCGCGATCGTCTCGGCAGGCGGGTGGCCGTCGGTCGTGGCATCGACCATCGGCGTGTGGATGAAGGCAGGCCCCACCGCATTGATACGAATATTCTGCTGGGCATATTCGAGCGCGGCGGTGCGGGTCATCCCGATCACGGCATGTTTGGCTGCCGCATAGCTGACTGATCCGGGCGCGCCGACCGATCCGTAGATCGAACTCATATTGACGATCGTACCGCCGCCGCCCGCCAGCATCGCGGGGATCTGGTAGCGCATGCCGTAGAAAACGCCGTCGAGATCGACGCCGATGACCCGGCGCCATTCGTCGAGATCATACTCCCCGGTCGGCTTGGTGACGGAGCCCACGCCCGCATTGTTGACCGCGGCGTCGAGCCGTCCGAAGTTCTTCAGGGTGAAAGCCACCAGCGCTTCGACTTCGGCCGGCTCGGCGACGTTGACCCGAAGCGCCTTCGCCCGGTCCGGACCGATCTCGTCCGCAAGGGCGTGGGCCTTGTCCGCGTCGATATCGGCAAGCACGAGTCGCGCGCCGGATGCTGCAAGTTCGCGGGCGATCGCCTCGCCCAATCCCATGGCGGCGCCTGTGACGATTGCGACCTTGTCCTCAAAATCGGGCATACATGTCTCCGGCTTTTGCGAGCCACCGGCCAGAAAAAAAGGGACCCGCACAGCGGGCACGGACACACTCCTGGCCGGGAGTCTCACCGCGCGCATTTCGCGCAACCTCTCCTGATTCCCCGCTTTCTCATTGTCGAAACGGCGTGGCGCTTCTTTCGCCGTGAACCCGGCGGCGCGCCATCAGTAACTATACTTATAAGTTTCGTATTCCCTTCGTCAAACCACTTGTGGGACCCGCTTCCGCCGATCGATCCGTGCCCGGCCGCAGGCGGTCAGCTCAGTGCGTCCCCAGTCTGATATAGAGAATCATTTGACACAATCATATTGTGTCATAGATAAATGCCGACAGTAAGGTGATCGAGGCCAGAACCTGCGGCGCGCCAAAGCATTCGGGGTAGCTGTATCTGGGTGTCATGTCGGAGGGCGGCAATTGTTTGATTATCCGGCATGAGCCGCCGCATGAGCCAAAGCCTCTTACGTGGTCGTGAATTCACGACGGTGAGAGAGCGCCTGCCTGCGTTCAGCTCCTTCGATAAAGCTCATCCGCCTGTCTTCTGCGGTTGAACATCTTAGGTTTTCAAACTCGCGCGCAGGCTTGCCCGTAGGAACGCTCTCAGTTGGTGCAGGTATGAATTACGCGATGTGGTCGCTGAGCGAAGGCGATCAATGAGCCGATCGTGCGGCTATGGATGGCGCGGCTAACGAATTTTACAAAATCCAATTGTGCGCAATATAATATGACACTACACCCCCTTTTGATAAGGGAAAACGACTCAGGAGATTCGCATGAGCGCGCTTTACACGACCAAGGTGACGGCCATCGGCGGACGCAGCGGCACGATTCGTAGCGAGGACGGCATTCTCGACCTGCCGCTCGCCATGCCCAAGGAACTCGGGGGCAAGGGCGGCGCCACTAACCCCGAGCAGCTCTTTGCCGCAGGCTATGCAGCGTGCTTCGAGAATGCGGTAATCCACGTGACCAGGGCGCAGGCCGACAAGGTTCGCGACGACGACATTAAGGTGATCGGCGAGGTCGGTCTGCTGCCGAACGCACAGGGTGGCTTCAACCTTGCGGTGACGCTCGACGTCGAGATTGCCGGCGTCGATCAGGCCAAGGCCGAGGAGATCGTACAGGCGGCCCATGCCGTTTGCCCCTACTCCAACGCGGTAAAAGGCAATGTCGACGTCGCGCTGAACGTCACCACGCGATGAGCGGCGGGGTGGCAACGCAGGAGCGTGACGAGGACCCGCTGCTGCTCGACAGGCAGGTCTGCTTCCCGCTCTACGCTGCCACCAACCTGCTCAACCGGCTTTACGGGCCGGTGCTAGGCGAGCTGGGGCTCACCTATCCGCAGTATCTCGTCATGCTGGTCCTCTGGGAGAATCAGCCCCAAACGGTCGGGGCGCTGGGCGCGCGGCTCTACCTGGACAGCGGCACGCTGACGCCGTTGCTCAAGCGCATGGAAAGCGCGGGCCTTATCACTCGTGCCCGCGATCCGGAGGATGAGCGGCGTGTCCTCGTGACGCTGACCGGAAAGGGCAAGGCGCTACGCCAGCAAGCCCTGCACGTTCCGGAGACAATTTCGAACGGTTACAAGCCCGAAGGCATCGAGGAACTTCGCGAGAGCGTTCGCGATCTGGTGTCCATCCTGGCGCAGCTCGACACCCGATCGCGAGCGTCCAGGGCGGCTCGACCATGATCGTGCGCACTTCAACGGAGAACAATCTATGTTACGGTCTTTCCTGATCGGCTTGGTGGCCGGCCAGCGCGGCATGACGCCGCTGGCGGTAATCGCCACGGCGACGCGGCGGAAGGAAATCCCTGCCGACCTGCCGCTCCAGGCGCTGATGCTGAACCCGATGATTGCCGCCGGCGCCGCCGCCTTCGCGGCGGCTGAGATGGCAGGCGACAAGATGAAGACGGCACCCGATCGCACCGTGCCCATCGGCCTCGCCGTCCGCAGTATCACCGCAGCCTATGCGGGAGCAGCACTCGCACCGCGCGACAAGCGCGTGCTCGGCGGCGCGATCGCGGTCGGCACAGCGATTGCTTCCTCCTTTGCGGGCTTGGCAGCCCGCAAATGGGCCATGCGCCGCTATGGACAGACGGCGACCGGGTTTGTGGAGGACGCGATCGTGTTTGGCAGCGGTCTTGTCATCGTCAATCCGGGGCTCATCGCCAGTGGGATCCGATCCCAATCGACCGAACTGCCATTTGCAAAGGAAAGCTCATGCTGACAGTCCACCATCTCGGTATTTCTCAGTCCGATCGGATTGTCTGGCTCTGCGAGGAACTGGGGATCCCCTACGAACTGGTACGCTATGATCGCGATCCGGTGACCCGTCTGGCGCCCGCTTCCTACAAGGCGCTGCATCCTTCGGGGACCGCGCCCGTCATCAGCGACGATG
The DNA here is from genome assembly GCF_001456115.1 of Sphingobium baderi. Classification (NCBI taxonomy): domain Bacteria; kingdom Pseudomonadati; phylum Pseudomonadota; class Alphaproteobacteria; order Sphingomonadales; family Sphingobiaceae; genus Sphingobium; species Sphingobium wenxiniae. The sequence continues at coordinate 186,498 of NZ_CP013265.1, forward strand.
ACCTCGTCTTGGCGGAGTCCGGCGCGATTATCGATTATATAGTCGCCAAGCTTGGCGGCGGCCGATTGACCCTCCAGTCCGATCATCCCGACTTCGCCCAATTCCTCTACTGGTACCATTTCGCCAATGGTTCGATGATGCCTTGCATGATGATGCTGATGGCGGAAGGCAGTGTGGCCGAGATGATGCGGGACCGTGCAAACCGCAATCTTGTGGCGCTCAATGAGCACTTTGCAAAAGGTAATCAGTGGCTTGCTGGTGAGGAATTCACCGTCGCGGACATCATGATCCTGTTCCCGCTGACGACGATACGCGCCTTTGTACCGCTCGATCTTTCACCCTATCCGCATCTGCGCAGCTATTTGAAACGCGCGATCGCGCGCCCTGCTTTCCAGAGAGCGATGGCCAAGGCCGACCCCGATCTGCAAATCCCCGCTGATTGAAAGACAGGTGCATTTCAAGGGTGGCGACCCCATGAGTCCGATTGAACGGGCCGCTCGACCGAGTTTGGATGGCAGCGATCAAATCAACAGCTTCGGCCAAGCTGTACCTTTCATGGAAGATAGTTTCCACAAAGCCTGGAAGTTGATCAGCCGCACACGCGATGTGACCAACGAGCAGGTTTCCTGATCGCGTCGACGTCCAAGGGGCGCAATTTGCGCGACCCGGCGTAGGCGGTGCCTGGCCAGAAACATCAACTGAAGCGACCCGACGGCCGTACACGCCTTGAAAGAACATCCAGGAGCCAGATGAGGCTGCCGCGAAACATGCCATGTATCCTTCCCTGATGGCGTCGGTATAGGAGAGCATGACCTAGCTGTGCAATCTTGCCGCGTATGAAGCCGCCCTTGAATATGCCGACGCGGCCCAGCGAACCATAGGCGTCGTAGCGGCCCAATGCGACAAGCGATCCGAAGTCGTGATAGCGGAAGCCCGGCACGGGACGTTGCTTGATCATCGGCAACAGATATTTGCTGAGATAGACTGACTGTTGGAACGCGACCTGCGCGGTCGTGGGCAGTGGACGATCGTCTCCAGCTTGAGTGAAGCTCGCACAATCACCGATGGCGAATATATGTGGATCGTCCGTCACCAGCGTTGGTCCGACTGAAAGCTGGTGGTTCATCGTACGCTTCAAGCCTTCGATCTTTTCGCAGAATTCAGGAGCCTGGACGCCTGCTGCCCAGACTTTAAGTTCAGCTGCGACCTGCTCTCCACTACCTAAGACTAAGCCGCCAGGCTCCGCCGAACTGACCTTCGCCGAGGTCCGCACTACAATTCCCAGCGCCTCCAACGAGCGCTGGGCTTCATGTGAGATACGTTCTGGAAATGGAGCTAGAATCCGATTACCAGCCTCGATCAGCGTGACATGCATCTGCTTTCGCGCGCCGGTCGCGCCGAAATGCTCTACCACGTCCGCGATCTGGATCAGCTCGGCTGCCAGTTCCACACCCGTCGCACCGCCGCCGACAATCGCGACAGACAGGACACGCCGTTCCGACAGCGCTTTTAGTAGCCGCGCCCGCAGTCGATCATTGAAAGCAATAGCATCCGCACGGCTATCGATCGTCAAGCAATGCTTTTTCACGCCCGGTGTGCCGAAGTCGTTTGCCTTGCTGCCTGCCGCTAGTATCAGAGAATCGTATTGCACTGCGCGCGCAGGCAGGGTCTCCTCACCATGCAATATCAAGGGCGCAAGCCGCACATGCCTTGGGCTTCGGTCAATTGCGATGACTTCGCCCGGATGGAAGACAAATCCCTTCGCAGCTGCATGCACCATATAGCTGGTGCCCTGTATCTCGGCGTCCTGGGTGCCAGCCGCTATCGTATGTAGCATAGGCTTCCAAACATGTGACGGCTCTCGATCGATCAGCGTCACGGAAAAGGCGTCGGGCGCGCGTCGTCCAAGTTGTGTAGCGAGATCCAGGCCCGCAACACCGCCGCCAACGATTACAATTTTGTGCTTTTCAACCATGTCTCCCGTTTTGCAAAAGTTTCGATGTCGGTCAAAGAGAGAGATCCTCTGAAATCGCTCAAAGCTCCGGCAGAGCATAATCGGCAGCCACTCTCGCGGTAATCTTTGAGGCCGAAGGACATGGAGCGCCAGTCATCGATGTGATCGGTCATGCTCCGCTGGTTCATTTGCTCAAATCACCGGATACAAAATCCTAGTCGCCATTGGCGCTCTTCACATCCCATCGTCGCCCAACTCGTCCACGTCACGGCGCTTGTCGCGCGCCGTCCCGTGGAGCGTGCGCACCTTCTCAGTAGCTGCCAGGCCGGCGTTCAGGCGCGCGATGGAAAAAGGCGATCCGGACCTTCAGATCAAGCTCGATCGAAATGTGTTGCTGACCCCTGGAACTAGTAGCGGCCTCGCGCAGCATATCGTCACTGCAGCATCATGGTCCGCACTCCGGTTGCTGCGAAAGGGTCAGAATAGCCTTGAAGATAAAATCGGTTGCCTGCTCGAGATAGGCAGTCTTTGCCGCAGCCGTGTTCGGCAGATCCTTGCGAACTAGGATTCGTTGCCGCGGGGATGTCACCAGGGCATCGAAAATGAATGTGGCGAGAAAACGCATATCCAGTGCGGCCGCTCTATCCGGGCCCGCCGCTTCTTCAAGCAGCTTCTGGATCAGGCAAAGCCCTGGATTGATACCCAATAGAGTCTTGACGTCGATGTCGTCGACATTCTGATCGCGAACCCAATGAGCGAGTTTTTCGAACGCGATAGTTTCGGGCTGGAGCGAAACATCCAGCATCTTTCGCGCGGTCCGAAGCAAGCGCTCGCGCAGGCACCCGGTGGTCATGGTCGCCGCGATGGGTTTCAGCCGGTCGTCGATCCCGTATCGCATCACCGCGACCAGCAGTCCCTTCTTCGAACCGTAGCGCGCATAAAGCGTGCGCTTCGATACGTTCGCCGCCGCCGCGACGTCGTCCATGCACGTCCCCTCGGGGCCCCGGGCGATGAACTGCGCGAGCGCGATCTCGAGAATATGGTCGCCAAGGCGGGCGGCGATGTCCTGCGTGGGCCTCCCCTCCCCGCGCGGGTCGCGCGCGGGGAGGGGAGGCTTGCGGGAACGGGATTTAGGGGCGGTCACATCGACCTCAATAGACCGTTTTCACGCGCAGCTCAAAGATCACGCTTGATCGTGATGCAAACAGGCGCAATAACAAAACCCATAAGTATACATACGCATTGCCCGGAGAGGAGGCGCGGCCGAATGGTCGCGGCTCAAGCCTGAACCAAGGGAACCGGATGAATGACAGAAATCGCTCTCGTAACTGGCGGCACACGCGGCATCGGCGCCGCCATCGCTGTCGCGCTCAAGGCACAAGGATGGGAGGTCGCCAGCATCTACCATGGCAATGACAAGGCGGCCGGGCAGTTCAGTCGGGAGACGGGGATCTCGGTCTTCCGCTGGGACGTCGCGGATGAGGGCGCTTGCCGGGAGGGCGTTGCTGCGGTGGAAGCCAAACTTGGCCCGATCTCGGTGCTCGTCAACAATGCCGGCATCACGCGGGACGGCATGTTCCATCGCATGAGCTGGACCCAATGGCGCGAGGTGCTGGCGACCAATCTCGACTCGATGTTCGCCATGACGCGCGCCGTGATCGAGGGCATGCGTGAGCGCGGGTTCGGGCGCATCATCAATATCTCCTCGATTAATGGCCAGAAGGGCCAAATCGGACAAGTCAATTATTCGGCGGCCAAGGCCGGCGTCATTGGTTTTACGAAGGCGCTCGCCCAGGAAAACGCCGCCTGCGGCATTACGGTCAACGCCGTCTGCCCCGGCTATGTCGACACCGAGATGGTGGCGGCGGTCCGGGAAGAGGTCCGCGCCGCGATCATCGCGGGTATCCCGGTCGGGCGGCTCGGCGCGCCACAGGAAGTCGCCGATGCAGTTTCCTACCTGGCGTCGCCCAGGGCAGGCTTTTGCACCGGCTCCGTGCTCACCCTCAACGGAGGGCAATATATCGCCAACGGATAGGCGATCGGGAGGGCGCCGCTCCGTCTAAGTGGCATCACGTATATCGCACCGCAGCATAAGCGACCGAAACTGCTCCAACAGGTTCCGTTACAAAAGGAATAGCCTCATGACTTATCCCTTCGATCAGATCAGTTCGCTCGGCAAAGCCAATGGACAATTCGCCGCGACGCTCGCGCAGGTCGCGCGCGAAAGCGGTGAGACCTATGTGAAAGTCAGCGGCAAGGCGGCGTCCACGATCTTCGATCAGTTCAAGGAGTTCAAGCCGGGAACCAGCGCCCCTGCGTTCAAGAGCGGGGAGTTGACGGGCCTTCTTGGCGAAATCGAGAAGCGCCATGAGGAAGCATCGGCACGGATCAGGTCCGCGTTCGAAGACTGGCAGGGTGCGGTAAAGGACGCATTCTCGCAGGCGTCCCAAGGCCAGCAGGCTTTCACGGAGAAACTGACTGTCTGGTTCCAGCCCGTAGTCAAGACGCCGGCGGCGCCGGACAAGGCCGCCGAGGAACCCGCTTCCACGCCGCGGACGACGGCAAAACCCAAAGACACAGCCTGAGGGTCGCCACTCAGGGCCATCGGCTCCCGCGTCCGTGGCGCGGGGGCCGATCATATTTGTTATCGAAACGGGGACGACGCGACAGGGTATGAGTGCTCCAGCGAAATTGAAGGACCACCGGCCTGGATTGACGCAAGCCGCGATCGTCCTGGCCATGCCGCTCCTTCTGGCCGGTTGTTCCTTCGCACCCGCGCATGTCCAGCCCGCGCAACCGGTTCCGCAGGACTATCCCGGTGCGACATCGGGCGGCGCATCGATCGCTCGCATCGGGTGGCGCGATTTCTTCCGCGAGGACCATCTGCGCGCGCTGATCGCGACGGCGCTCGACAATAATCGCGACATCCAGATTGCCGCTGCCCGCATCGCAGAAGCGCGCGCCGCCTGGCGGATCGAGGGATCCGCGCTCTACCCCGAGCTCAATGCCGTGGGGACGGGCACGCGCGGGCGCTCGATCATCAATCTGCCGGGTCTCGGCAGCCAGAGCCTGGATGTCAAACAGGTCAGCGCGCAGCTCAGCGCCGGCTGGGAGATCGATTTCTGGGGGCGTCTGCGCAATCTGCGGGACGCGGCACGAAACCAGTATCTTGCGACGGAAGAGGCGCGCCGCGCGCTCGCCACCGATCTCATCGCCCAGGTGGCCAACGGCTATCTGCTCGAGCGCGAGTATGAGGAGCGGGTCGCGATCGCCGAGCAGACGATTGCGACCCGTGCGGAATCGCTACGGATCCTGCGCCGGCGCTACGAGGTGGGCTCAGGCTCGAAGCTCGAAATGACCCAGGCCCAGACTCTGCTCGCCCAGGCGCAGACGGTGCTGCAGAGCCTCGAACAGGATCGTGCGATCAATCGCAATGCGCTGGCCCTGCTTGTCGGCCAGCCGGTCGAGATCCCGCCGGGTCCGCTCGGGCTCGCGCAGGCCGCGCCACAGATCGATCTGCCGACGGGCCTGCCTTCCGATCTGATCGCCAATCGCCCCGATATTATCGCGGCCGAGTACCGCCTGCGCGCCGCCAATGCCAATATCGGCGCGGCGCGTGCGGCGTTCTTCCCCAACATTACGCTGACGGGGGCTTTCGGAACGGCGAGCCCCGACCTTGACGGACTCTTCGGCGACGGCAGCCGGGCGTGGAGCTTCACGCCGACGATCACGCAACCGCTCTTCAACGGCGGTCGGCTGGCGGCCAATCTCGACGTCATGAAGGCCAGGCAGGTCGGGGCAGTCGCGGAGTATGAAAAGACCGTCCAGGGCGCGTTCAGGGATGTGTCCGATGCGCTGGTACGGCGGCGCCAGCTGGCACTGCAGATCGAGACGACCCGCACCGTGCTCGAAGCGCTGCGCGAGCGGGCGCGGCTGGCGCAACTTCGGTTCGACCATGGCCGCTCAGCCTATCTCGAGGTCCTCGATGCGCAGCGGGATCTTTTCGATACCGAGCAGGCGCTGGTGCAGCTGCGCCGTGCTCATCTCGCCAGCGCCATCGCCCTTTATGCCGCCCTGGGCGGCGGCTTTGTCGGTGATCCGGGTTTTGACCCAGGCATCTCCGGCAATCCCATGTCAGGAGAACAACAACGATGAAGACGTCCCAGAAGACATGGCTGATCCGGGGCGGCATCGCTGTGACGCTGGTCGCGATCTTGTACCTTGCCTGGCGCTTGCTGGCGCCCGGTGCGCTTCCCGAGGGTATCGTCAGCGGCAATGGCCGGATCGAGGCGGTGGAAATCGATGTTTCTGCCAAGTCGCCCGGCAGGATACGCGACATCGTCGCCGATGAGGGCGCGTTCGTGAAGGCGGGCCAGGTGGTCGCCCATATGGATATCGATGTCCTGAGCGCCCAGAAAGCGGAGGCCGAGGCGCAGCTCGCCCAGGCGCAAAATGCCATACTGATCGCCGAAAGCCAGGTTGCGCAGCGGCAAAGCGAGCGTGCGGCGGCATTTTCCGGCGTGCGGCAGCGCGAGGCGGAACTCAATGCGGCGCGCAAGCGGCTCGGGCGTTCCGAGACACTCGCGCGCGAAGGGGCGACCGCGGTTCAGGAGCGCGATGACGATCAGGCCCAGGTAGAAGGCGCCACCGCAGCGGTGGAGGCTGCCAAAGCGCAACTTGCCGCTGTCGATTCCGCCATCGGCACGGCGCGAAGCCAGGTCATCGGCGCCCGGTCCAATGTCGATGCCGCGCGCGCGACCATCCAGCGTATCGAGGCCGATATTCGCGACAGCGACCTGCGCGCTCCCCGCAGCGGCCGCATCCAGTACCGGGTCGCTCAGCCCGGCGAGGTGGTCGCCGGCGGTGGCCGGGTGATGAACCTCGTCGACCTGGCGGACGTCTACATGACCTTCTTCCTGCCCGAAACCGTCGCGGGACGCGTCCGTATCGGCAGCGAAGTGCGCCTCGTGCTCGACGCCGCGCCGCAATATGTGATCCCGGCGACAATCAGCTTCGTGGCCGATGTTGCCCAGTTCACGCCCAAGACGGTCGAGACGCAGAGCGAGCGCCAGAAGCTGATGTTCCGGGTACGGGCCAGGATCGACCCGAAACTGCTAGAGCGCCATATCGCCATGGTGAAAACGGGCCTTCCCGGCATGGCCTATGTGCGCATCGATTCCGACACCCCCTGGCCCGAGAACCTGGCCAATGTGGTGAAGGAGTAGACCGGTGGCCCGCCCCCAGCCCCCCGAGGGGCCACCGGTCGTCCGCCTTGCCGGAGTGCGCCTGCACTCCGGCAAGGCGGAAGCGCTTCGGGGCATCGACCTCGACATCGTCGCGGGCCGCATGGTCGGTCTTATCGGTCCCGATGGCGTCGGAAAATCGAGCCTCCTTTCCCTCATAGCGGGTGCGCGCGCTGTTCAGGAGGGCGAGGTCCACGTGCTGGGTGGCGCCATGACCGACCGGCGCCATCGCGAGGCTGTTTGCCCGCGTATCGCCTACATGCCCCAGGGGCTCGGCCGGAACCTCTATCCGACGCTGTCGGTGGAAGAGAATCTCCAGTTTTTCGCGCGGCTTTTCGGCCATGGCGCGGCTGAACGGCGTCGCCGGATCGATGCTTTGACGCGCAGCACGGGCCTGTATTCCTTCCTTTCGCGGCCGGCGGGGAAGTTGTCCGGGGGCATGAAGCAGAAGCTCGGCCTGTGCTGCGCGCTCATCCACGATCCCGATCTGCTGATCCTGGACGAGCCGACCACAGGCGTCGATCCGCTGGCGCGCGCGCAATTCTGGGATCTGATTGCGCGGATCCGCAGCGAGCGTCCCGGCATGAGCGTCATCGTCGCGACCGCCTATATGGACGAGGCCGAGCGCTTCGACTGGCTGGTTGCGATGGATGACGGCGCACTGCTTGCGACCGGCACGCCGGCTGAGATTCTCGAGCGCACAGGCGCGCATCATCTCGAGGCCGCCTTCGCCGAACTGCTGCCTGAAGAAAGGAAGCGCGGCCATAAGGCGGTGGTAATACCTCCGCTCGATGTGGATGAAGACGACATCGCCATCGAGGCGAAGGATCTCACGATGCGTTTCGGCGATTTCGTCGCCGTCGACCATGTGAGTTTTCGAATCCGCCGGGGCGAGATTTTCGGCTTTCTGGGTTCCAACGGCTGCGGCAAATCGACCACCATGAAGATGCTGACCGGCCTGCTGTCCGCGAGCGAAGGCCAAGCCTGGTTGTTCGGTAAGAAGGTCGATGCGGCCGATATCGAGACCCGCAGGCGCGTTGGATATATGAGCCAGGCTTTCTCGCTTTATGGCGAACTGACCGTCCGACAGAATCTTGAGCTGCACGCGCGACTGTTCCACGTGCCGATCGAGGATATTCCTGGCCGGGTCACCGAAATGGCCGACCGCTTCAGTCTTGAAGCGGTGATGGACGAACTGCCCGAGCAGCTGCCACTCGGCATCCGCCAGCGTCTGAGCCTCGCTGTCGCCATGGTCCACAAGCCCGAGCTTCTGATTCTCGATGAGCCGACCTCGGGCGTCGATCCGGTCGCACGCGACGCCTTCTGGAATTTGCTGGCCGAACTGTCACGCCGGGACAAGGTGACGATCTTCATCTCGACCCACTTCATGAACGAAGCAGAGCGGTGCGACCGGATGTCCATGATGCATGCCGGGCGGGTCCTTGACAGCGATGCCCCTGCGGCACTGGTCGAAAAGCGGGGGGCAGCGTCACTGGAGGAAGCATTCATCGGCTATCTGGTGGAGGCGGGCGGCGATGGCGAGGCAGAGGTCAGTGAGCTTCCTGTCGTGGAGGCTGAACAAATCCACGAAGCCGATGGGAGGCGTCGCCGCTTCAGCGTGCAACGCATGCTGAGCTATGTCTGGCGGGAGACGCTCGAATTGCGACGCGATCCCTTGCGCGGAACCCTCGCGATTGCGGGCTCGGTGATCCTGCTGCTGGTGATGGGCTTTGGCATCAGCCTGGACGTGGACAATCTTCGTTATGCAGTGCTGGACCGCGACCAGAGCAGCATCAGCCAGCGCTATCAGCTCGATATTTCCGGCTCCCCCTATTTCCTCGAGCAGCCGCCCATCACCGATTATGACGATCTCGACCGGCGGATGAAAAGCGGCGATCTCGCGCTCGCCATCGAGATCCCGCCCGGCTTCGGGCGCGACCTGCTGCGCGGCGAGCGCGTCGCGGTCGCCGCCTGGTTCGACGGCGCGATGCCGATGCGGGGCGAGACCGTGCAGGGCTATGTCCAGGGCCTCCACCAGCACTGGCTCGCCGATCAGATGCGCATGGCCGGGATCGGCGCCACGGGCGGCTCGATCGCGGTGGAAAACCGCTTTCGCTACAATCCCGACGTCAAAAGCCTGCCCGCGATGGTACCGGCGGTCATTCCCCTGCTTCTGCTGATGCTGCCGGCGATGCTCGCGGCGCTGGCGGTCGTGCGCGAGAAGGAGACCGGCGCGATCATCAACCTTTATGTGACGCCGGTGACGCGCGCGGAATTTCTTCTGGGCAAGCAGTTGCCCTATGTCGCGCTCGCCATGATCAATTTTATCGTCATGGTGCTCGTGTCGGCCCTGCTCTTCGACGTATCGCCCAACGGAAGCATCGCCGCGATGCTGGTCGCCGGGCTGCTCTTCTCGCTGATCGCGACCGGAATGGGATTGCTCGCCTCTGCTGTAACGCGAACCCAGGTAGCGGCGATGTTCCTGGCCATGGTCGGCACGCTGATCCCGGCGATCACTTATGGCGGGATGATCGATCCCGTGTCCTCGCTTGAGGGAATGGGACGGTTGATCGGCGAGACCTATCCCGCAAGCCACATGTTCACCATCACGCGCGGCGTGTTCAACAAGGCATTGGGATTTAGCGATCTCGTCAATTCCTTCTGGCCGCTTGTGATCACGGTGCCGGTGATCGTCGGCCTGGCGATCAAGCTCCTCAAGAAGCAGGAAAGCTGACATGCGCCAGAAGCTTTCGAACATCTATCGCCTAGGCGTGAAGGAACTGTGGAGCCTGTGGCGCGATCCGATGATGCTTGTGCTGATCGTGTTCACTTTCACCTTCTCGGTCTACACGGCCGCGTCCTCCATGCCCGAGACACTGCACAAGGCCTCGCTCGCGGTTGTCGATGAAGACAGCTCACCACTTTCGCAGCGAATCGTGTCGGCCTTCTATCCGCCCCAATTTACCCCGCCGGTCATGATCGCGCCCGCGCAGATCGATCCTGGCATGGACGAAGGCACCTACACCTTTGTTCTGCACATCCCGTCGGGGTTCCAGCGCGACGTGCTGGCCGGCCGTCCCGCCGAGGTCCAGCTCAACACCGACGCGACGCGCATGTCACAGGCCTTCACCGGGAGCGGCTATATTCAGCAGATCGTCCTTGGCGAAGCGAATGAATTCGTACAGCGCTATCGTGGCAATGCTGGTCTACCGGTCGATCTGGAATTGCGCGCCCGGTTCAATCCGACGCTGAACAAGAGCTGGTTCGGCGGCCTCTCCCAGATCATCAACCAGATCACCCTGCTGTCGATCGTCCTGACGGGCGCTGCGCTGATCCGCGAGCGCGAGCGCGGCACGATCGAACATCTGCTGGTCATGCCGGTGACCCCCTTCGAGATTATGATGAGCAAGGTCTGGTCCATGGGGATCGTCGTTCTTCTGGCCGCGTTCCTGTCCCTCAATCTGGTCGTGCGGGGCGCGCTCGGCGTTCCGGTTGCGGGATCGATGACGTTATTTTTCATTGGCGCGGCACTGACATTGTTCGCGACGACCTCGCTCGGCATCTTCATGGCGACGCTCGCACGCAATATGCCCCAGTTCGGCATGCTCGCTGTGCTGGCGCTGCTGCCGCTCCAGATGCTTTCGGGGGGCACGACGCCGCGCGAAAGCATGCCGCAGATCGTCCAGGACGTCATGCTGGCAGCACCGACGACTCATTTTGTCGAACTGGGCCAGGCGATCCTGTTCCGCGGCGCCGGCTTCGACGTGGTCTGGCCCCAGTTTCTGGCGGTAACGGTCATAGGCGCACTGTTTTTCGCGATCGCATTGGGCCGGTTTCGCAAGACCATCGCATCGATGGCGTAGATTACGGGAGAGCCTCCAATGACACGCAAAAAGATGCGCTGGGAGGAGGGTAATGGAGATGACCGGGCCTTAACAGGCAGATGTTCGAGGGTCATATCATGCCGGGCCAGCCTCAATCTCGGATCTTCGAACTTGTCACAAGAATTGGCCGCCGGGTCTGAGTGCGGCGGATGCACGCAGACAAAGGTATAAACGTCACATAACCCGATCTGAAGCAACGCGGCAGTTGATGCCCCGAGCCCGCAATTGAGTTATCTGCTACGATCGGCATTCATCAAGGCGTCGGCTATGGCCTGTCTGTCGTGCTCGACGGAGCGGTCAGTCATCAATCGACCAAATGGGAAATCGCGTATCGCTCCTGTTGATCGCAACAACGGCGTCTGACGCTCAGGGTTGAATCGCGTAGACAACCTGTACGCGCACCTGCGTTTCGATCGCGCGAGGTTTCAGTCCGATCGCAACAGGCGGGGGAGGCGGAGGCGGGGGCGGCGCGCTGACCTGCTGTGCCGTAACCACGATGTCGTCATATGGGCCCGGGCCGTTGAAGCTTAGATTTGAGACGCTGAGGACGCCGCCCAGTTTGACCCCGGATGCGCGCGCAATGGTTTCCGCCTGCAGCTCGGCTTCGGCCAGCGCCTCCGTGACCCCGCGCCGCCGTATCTCCTTGTCTTGGGGTCCGGTGAGAGGATGGACAAAAACGTACGCTCTCATGACTGCCATCTGCGTTACAAGGCGAGTTTACGCGTCCGCTGGCCTTTGGGCTAGCGGTGAATTTGGCATGGCCGGAGTGCCGCGGGCTCCTGATCGACGACGATTGATCACGCTCTCATCCGCGGATTGATTACCGCAATACCCGTTTCCGTCGCTGGACCTTCCTCACTCTAAGCACGGGCATCGGACTTGCCTGCCCCAACGTACACCGAGGATTGCCCATCACAGTCGGGCGCCCGCGACACACCGGCCATGCCTATGTCGCCAAAGGCCAGAGCCGAAGCTCTACCCCTGGCGGGTCAGACCGCCACCACCGGTTGCACGCGACGGGCGATGTCCCAGGCGAAACCCACAAGTTCACGGGCGATCGCCGTGTTGACCTTGGGTTGCGGCTTGCCTGTCGCCGAGAGGCGGCGGAACCGCTGGCATAGCCGCACCTGAGCCTTCCAACCGATCGCCTGAATATCTTCGGGAAGATCCGCAACGCGATCCCGGTAACGTCGCTCTTCGCGGGCAGGAAGTCGATAGGTCCATCCCGCCTCGACCAGAATGGTGCGGGCATGAGCGTTTCCGGCGCGCGTGATCCGGCCACGCTGAACTCGCGCGCCACTCGAATATTCCGACGGGACCAGCCCGAGGTAAGCCATCAACTGCTTGGGGTTCTGAAACCTCGTCAAGTCGCCGACCTCCGCGACCAGGGTTGCCGCGACAATCAGGCGAACACCGCGAAGGGCCTGCAAACTGCGAACCAGCGGTGCGAACCGCCAGCCATCGACCGCTTCGACGAGCGCCGCCTCGAGGCGTGCAGTTCGTGCCTGCGCCTCCAGGACACGACGCTTGGCCTCCTCGAAAGCCAGTTGCTGATGCGCGAAATCGAAACGTTGCTCCGACAGCCAGCGCCAGTAGGTTTTGGTCCATGCCGACTTTCCGGAAAATCTGCGATCATGGCGAAGCAGGAAGCTGCGCACCGATTGCTTGGCAGCCGAAGTGTCTTCCTGCGCCGACCGCCGCGCACGGATGAGATCGCGGATTGCCTCATGAGCTTCATCCGGCACCCAGATCGGGGCCAGCTCTCCGGCGCGGAGCAGGCGCGCCAGCGTCATTGCATCGCGCCGATCGGTCTTGATCTGGTCACCAGGACGTCTCGGCATCATTGAGGGGGAAATGACAATGCAGGGTTGCCCCTGTCGGGTCAGAAGGCGCTGCAGGCCGTAGCCGCAAGGTCCCGCCTCGTAACAAAAATCAAGGGTGATGCCAGGTCCAGCCAGACGCTTGACCATACCGCGTACGGCATCGTCTTCATTCGGGATCGTGCCATGAAAGCGAACCTCGCCGCCGCGTTCGCCCTCCGCCACGGCCACCGCGATCGTCTCCTTGTGCACGTCCAGCCCGATGTACTTCAATCTCTTTGCCATCGATCATCTCCGTTGCTGACCCTCCGCAGGTGAAGCATCGCAGATCAAAGCCCTCATGGCTCAGGCAGTCATTGGGTCTAAGGCTGGCGCCATGTTGGTTGGATGCGCAAGGGTCTGAACCGATCACGGGGTTTGTCGATTTCGCTCCAGAGATAGTCGCCGGTGAGGCCAATATGCTCCCAGCCCAGGGGGCGACATGGGTAACCAACTCGTCTGGCACCTCGATGCCGTTATTACGCAGATGACGAATGGCGCGATCGAGATAGACGGTGTTCCATAACGTCACGGCTGCGGTAGCGAGGGTCAGGCCGGATGCCCGATGTCGCTGGTTCTCGAAGGTGCGGTCGCGCAGCTCGCCGAGACGGTTGAAGAAAATCGCGCGGGCGAGCGCGTTGCGTGCCTCGCCCTTGTTGAGAATGCTGCCGGTGCGGCGGCGCTGTTCGGGATCATCGAACCAGTCGAGCATGAACAGGGTGCGCTCGATCCGCCCGATCTCCCGCAAGGCGCGCGCGACGGGGTTCTGGCGCGGATAGCCGGAGAGCTTGCGCAGCATGGCCGAGGCGCTGACAGTGCCAGCGCGGATTGAAGCTGCGAGACGCAAGGTTTCGTCCCAATTCTCTTCGATGGCGCGAACATTGATCGGACCGGCGACAAGTGCGCGAAGGGTCGGCCAGGGGTCGAGCGGTGATAGGCCGTAAAGGCGGCGCTCGTTGAGATCGCGGATACGCGGGGCGAAGCGGAAACCGAGCAGATGGCAAAGCCCGAACACATGATCGACGGCGCCGGCGGTGTCCGTCGCGTGCTCCCGGATCACCAGTTCGCTTTCATGATCCAGCAAGCCATCGAGAACGTGGGCGGCCTCTCCGGCATTGGCGGCGATGACCTTGGTGTGGAACGGCGTGAATCGGTCGGTCACATGGGTGTAGAACAGCACGCCGGGTTCCGAACCGTAGCGGGCATTATGATCGGCCCGCGCTTCCCCGCGCCCGCCTGCCCGGAAGAACTGTCCATCAGACGACGATGTATCGCCTGGCCCCCATACGCTCGCCAACGGATGCGCGGTGTGGCAATCGACGATCGCCGCCAGCGCCGAGAGATAGGTTTCGTCGCGCACATGCCATTCCGCCGTCCAGCGCAGGCGCGCCAGGGTCAGCCCGCGTGAGCTTTCCGCCATGCGGCCCAGCCCAAGATTGGTTGCATCGGCCAAGATCGCCGCCATCAGCGCGGATTGATCTGAGGCCGGCGCTCCGCTTCGGGCATGGACGAAGTGATCGGAGAAGCCGGACCAAGCCGCCACCTCGACCAGCAGATCGGTGATCCGCACGCGCGGCAGCATCGCGTAGAGTCTGGCCTTCAATGTCTCGGCATCGTCGGATACGATGCGGCGGAAGGGAGAAATCAGCAGTTGCCCGCGCTCAATGGTGACATCGGTCAACTCATCTGCCTCCGCCGCCCGCTCGACCTCGCTCATGCGCTTGGTCTGCAGTGTCCGCCGTTCGTCGATCCATGCCGTAAAGTCGGGCACCACGGCCAGATTGAGAGTGTTGTCCGCGCGCATGTTCTCGAACGCTGGCACGGGTAGGAGATAGTCGTCGAGCGTCCGGTAGGCCCGGCTGCCGTCCACCCAGATACTGCCTGAGCCGATGCGCTCGCGCAGATGGACGATCACCGCTATCTCATAGGCCCGCCGGTCGATCGTTCCTCCCTCCGACTGCACGACCTTGCGCCAGCGCGGCTTGATGAAGCTCGTCGGAACCTGCTTCGGGAGGACCGAACGGCCATCACGATACATTTTCTTCAGCGTCTCGACGGCCGAGAGCAGCGGGTCGCCTGCACGCGACGCGCGAAAGGTGAACGCGGCGAGGAAGGTCGGCGCGAACTTGCGGGCAGCGGGGTAGCGCTCCACCACTTCCTCAAGGCCGTCGTCGCCTGCCCGGGTGAGATCCTCCGCGTAGCGGACGCTGCGCACGAGTTCATCCCACCCCATACGATCCTCGATCGCCGCGAAGGCATCGCCCCCATCGGCATAGGCGTTGAGCAGTAGGCGGCCGAGCTGAACGTGAACGCGCGCGGTGTCCTTTAGCAGCTTTGCCTGCCCCAGTAATCGATCCGATCGGGTGCGATCGGCGCGGCGGAACAGCGATCCCACCATCTTTTCGACCATGACAAGTGCGGCGTCGGTCAACGCTGCTTCCATTTCGATGGCGAATGCCGTGAGCATCGCAAGGCGTCGAGACCGTTCGAGACGGCGAAGGTGCTGGGCGGTGACGATGCCGGCGGTTCGCGCGATCACGGCATAGCGTGCGGCATGGATGCGGCGGGCGCGGTCCGCCGTGATCCCGATGGCCCTCACCGTGTCAAGCCTAGCGACAAGGGCTTTCAGGTTCGATGCCGAGGGAGATTCCGACCAGTCGCGTATCCAGCCAAGCGGGGTGCGGCCGTGATCGTCAGAGGTGACAAGCTGCTCCAATGCAGCTTCTTGTTCGGCCGAACAGTCGCGGATCAGACCGATATTGGCGGCTTTGCGCGCTTGCGTTCGGGCGATGAGAGCGAGACGTTCGAGTGTCGATGCAGCAGGCAGGACGATACGGTCAAGCCGAAGCCGGTCCACCATGCCTGCAACGATCGTTTCGCCGCGATCGGTCGATGCGGCGATCTCCAGCCCCAAGGAGAGCATGGTCCTCACGTCCGCCCTGCTGAAAGGGCGCAGGCCCAGCCATACCTCGATTTCCGCGCGATGTTCGCGAAGTGTCGTGGCGCGGGCGGCATAGGCTGGAAAATCATCAGGGTGGCACCCGCAATGTTCGCACAGCAAAGCGAGCATGGCGATGGCCGGCACTTCACTGGGAAGCAGGCCACGGCCCGGATGGCGCATATAGCAAATCTGGACAGCGTAGCCGATGCGGTTCGCTCCGCCCCGGCGCTTCATCACCTGTGTCAGGTCATCGGGGCCGAGAGTGTAAATCCGCTCGATCGTCTCGCGGTCGGTCGGGGGATCGAAGATCGCCATGCGCTGCGCGGGCGACAATATGGTCTTGGGCGACATCGACATCCTGTTGACGTGTCACGAAACAGGAAAGCGCGCCTGTTCACGGAGCATAGACTGAAAGACGGATTATGTTACATAACAGGAGGAAGTTGACGGGCAACACCGCCATGTCACGCAATCGGACGTATATGTGACTACGCAGATCGGTTATGCACGGGTGTCCAAAGCGGATGGCAGCCAGGTCCATGATCTCCAGCGCGATGCGCTAATCGCGGCCGGCATCGATCCCGACCACATTTATGAGGACGCTGCTTCTGGCCGGCTCGACAAGAGACCGGGGCTGGACGCCTGTCTGAAAGCGCTACGCCGCGACGACACGCTCGTGATCTGGAAGCTAGACCGGCTCGGCCGCGATCTGCGTCACCTCGTCAACACAGTCGGCGACCTGACCAGGCGTGGCATCGGCCTCAAGGTGCTGGCGGGTGAAGGCGCGTCGATCGACACCACCACTGCTAATGGTCGGCTGATCTTCGCGATTTTCGCCGGCCTTGCCGAGTTCGAGCGTGAGCTGATCGTCGAGCGTACCCGTGCCGGCCTCGTCTCAGCCCGCGTGCGCGGGCGGCATGGGGGACGCCCTTTTAAAATGACGCCCGCCAAGCTGCGCCTCGCCCAAGCCGCGATGGGGAAGCCAGAGACAAAAGTCGCCGAATTATGCGCCGAGTTGGGCATCACCCGGCAGACACTCTACCGACATGTCACGCCGAAAGGGGAAATCCGGGCGGACGGACAGAAGCTTCTCGCTCGAAAGGCGCGATCACTGGATAAGTCATGACGATTTTGAACAATCTCGCCTTCATCTTTATTGGAGGGGAGCATCAGGTCCTGCATCTCGCTCCAGTCGCTGCCGAACTCAGCCTGAGTCATCCGGATATCACAGTCTGCTGCATTTGCGCCGACGATCGTACTGCCGCCGCCCTGGGCGCGGTGGGCGCGGCGATGAAAGCCAGCGCGATGACCGTGACGCAGATCGCCTGGCCTTGGGCAGGCAGAATCGCAGCGCGCGTGACGGGCATCCGCTCGGCGGCGAAAGGCCCCTTGCTGGCGCGGATCCGATGGCTAGCCCGCAATTCTGAGGCCATCATCGTCCCGGAGCGAACCTCGGCTGCCTTGCGGTGGCTGGGATGGCGGCGTCCACTGGTGCATTTCCGCCACGGCGCCGGTGATCGCGCGCCATCTTCCGAAGCGAGGCTGAAAGCCTTCGACGCCATTTTCGTGCCCGGACAGAAGGACATCGAGCGAGCCGTCGCGCAGGGCCTGGACCGGAAGCGGCTCTCGGCCATTGGCTATGTGAAGATGGACTATCTGCAGGCCTTGCCAGCTGGGCCACGATTGTTCGATAATCATCGCCCGACCGTCTTGTACAATCCCCATTTCGATCCCGCGCTATCTTCGATCGGCATCGCTCGCGATGTCATCGCCCGCTTCCGCGAACAGGAGCGATATAACCTAGTCTTCGCTCCCCACGTCCGCGCGTTCGAGAACCTGGATCGGGCAGCACGGGCGCAATGGCTTGAACTTGCCGTGCCGGGGCACATCGCCGTCGATCTGGATTCTCCCCGGCTCTTCGACATGACCTATTCGAGGTCGGCCGACCTCTATCTGGGCGACATGTCGAGCCAGCTTTACGAATTTATCGCCACGCCTCGACCGGTCGCTTTCATCAATGCCCATGACGTAAGCTGGCAGGACGATCCACGCTATGCCGGTTGGCATCTGGGAGAGGTCGCATCAGGTGCCGACGATGTTCTCGCCGCAGTCGATCGGGCGTTCGAACGGCATTCCAGCATGATCCAGAGGCAGACAGAGGCGGTGGCGTTCGCGTTCGGCCGTTACGATGGCGCGATCAAACGGGCTTCACACTTACTGCTCCACACCCTGAAAGCGCTCTGAACAAGCGTTAGACCCAATGACCGTCATTCGCCTCGCGCTTCGAGGCAGGTGGGGCGTAAGCTCAGCTTGTCAGGAAGGAGAATGACAATGTCGATCAGCAAGTTTGTCGGCCTCGATGTCCATAAAGAGACGATTGCAGTTGCGCTCGCCGATGACGGTCGGGCTGGAGAAATCCGGTTCTACGGGACCATACCCAACACGCAGGATTCGATCCGGCGTCTGGTGGCCCGACTGAGCAGCCCAGATGTCGCGCTGCATTTTTGTTATGAAGCAGGCGGCTGTGGCTACGGAATTCATCGTCAGTTAGTGGATCTGGGGGCTGAATGTGTCCGGCGTCAGCGCCCATGGCACAGATTAGGGGTTGAGATTTAAGGAGGGTTTGGGCTTCGTCGTAGTGACGAAGGAACGAAGATGAAGCCCAAACCCTCCTTGCGAAAATCGCCAGCAAAGGCCTCTGCCGAAGCCGTGGTGAAAGACATTCGCCGACAGACGCGGCGGCATTTCTCGGCCGAGGACAAGATCCGCATCGTGCTCGATGGATTGCGCGGCGAGGACAGCATCGCCGAGCTGTGTCGGCGTGAAGGCATCGCCCAGATTCGCCTGCCACCAACCGATCGCACGATCAGCCGGCCCAGCTCCGGGCTTCTATACTCTTTCTCCAGATGAGCGGCGTCTGGCGGAGTGGTCAATTCTGCCCTGAGTTGCTCCAACTGACCGAGCCGCATGGCGGCAGCGCTTCGTACATCGCTTTCCGCTTGCGGAAGGCCATCATACAGGACCTCAAGCAGCCTCCGCAAGAACGGCGCCATCAGATGGCTGCCGCTGTTTGAATTGGTCAGAAGGACTGCCCCGACGCCAGCGTCAGGAACGAAGATCACATCTGTCTGGTAGCCCGGCATGCCGCCGCCATGATGGAAGACGGGCACCCCCCAACTGGTATCTTCAACCAGGCCCAGCCCGTACCGGCTATTCCTGCCGATCGGCACGCCAGGTTTTCGGCGTTCAAGCATGTTTGCTCTGGAAAAGAGCTGTTTCCCCTCTGGTGAGGCACCAGACAGAAGCTCGTTCCTAACATAGAGGGCCATGTCGTGCGCGGACGACCAGGCGCCGCCCGCTGGTCGATAAGGTTCAATCAAATATTCAAATGCGGGGTCGGCCGGAACTGTTGATCCATCAAAGTTCTCTCCGTGCGGCGAAGCATGATTCCCAGACAGGGCAATATCGGTCGAGAATATCGTATCTGCCATCCCCAGAGGCCTGAAGATTTTGTCCCGCATCGCACGATCGTAGGCGAGTCCGATCTCGTCATCGGGATAGAGCACATGCCCTGCGACGTAACCTGCAGCCGCTGCCAGCGTATTGCTGTATTGAAAAGTTGAGCCGAATCCACTGGTGGGGTTGGTTGTCGCCAGTTCGCTGAACACGATTGATGCTGGTGTTTCGCGTGAGCGGCCGAAGGTCCATTCGAAATCTCGCCTCGGAAGGCCGGTGCATGCGCAAACCAGCTGCCTGATGAGCACCTTGGAAGTGAGGTCACGATCTCCCAACCTAAAGGCTGGATATGCACTGGTGACCGGCTGATCCCACGACAGACGCCCCTCATCGACGAGCTTGGCGAGAAGTAATGTCGTCATGCCCTTCGTATTGGAAGCCGCGAGGAACCGGGTATGCGTGTCGACCGGCTCCGATCGACCAACCTCGCGGACGCCGAGACCGCCTTCATAGACGATTTTTTCATCTTGGATCAGAGCCAGACCGACACCAGGGATCTCGAACTGCTTCATGGAGTCGGCCACAAACGCCTTGATGATCCGCACGCGATCGGCGTCCAGCTTGTGGGCATGCCGCCCGGTGAAGCTCTCCCTGACATAGCCAGCGGGCTGCAGCGTGTCCCAGACCAAGCCAAAGGCCGCACCTCGCCGCTCCGCAACATCCTCCGCGGCGTTTTGGATCAGCACGATCCACCGGCCCTTGCTCAAGTGGGGTGCGGCCACAACGACGGTATGGAGCGATGGGGGAACTTGATAGTCGATAATGGCACTTGCGTCCCAACCATCTCGCCCGGCGCGATCCGAAACAAGGCGAACCGGCCAAGGTTGACTGGGACCGAGCACCTTCCAGGCTGCTGCAGCTGCAGCAGCAGCGTTCGCCTGTGCGCCCACTTCGACAATGGCGATGAAGTTAGTCCGCTCGGCCGGGCGAAGAATGGTTACGCGCTTACGCCTCTCAACACTCCACCCTTCAGGTTCGCTGTACTGGGCGATTGGGGGAGCCCGTTTCTCCGCCACGGCAGTCTTCTGATCCCCTGCGCCAAAATCAGCTGACTTCTCTTGCGCCAGTGCACTCCAAGGGAATGACGGAATAGTGCAGGCCACTAACGCGACCGCGAATACGGCCCAGATGTGTTTCATTGCGCGAAAACCTCATTCGACGGTATGCCGCCGAACTAGGCCATGATGGAAGAATTGTCCTCCAAAAGCGGTTGCACAGAAACGGGGCGGCGGCCGACCGGCAGTTATAGCCATGTCCCCACCCAGAAAGACGACAGGCAGCTATCTGCTTCGTGCGCCCCCTAAGCCGTCAGTCAAAAATCGGCCAATCCTGGCCATTAGCAGGGCCATGCCCCCACCAGTTGCGTGTTGCAGGCGGGCCGTTCATTGAGGGGGCCCATCGCAGAGCGACGGGTCCAATCAGCGATTCCAACAAATGTTGTGCAGAGCAGGATCAGCGCTGCGCGAGGTTGAAGGCTCCACGCTGATCCTGCCTTCCCGTAGCGTTGCTTGCCCGAGGCAAACCCCAGTCACTATGCAACGTAGAGTCAGCCTCGCGTGCAACGCAGAGTCAGTTATGATGCCCCCGCCACACAATGTACGTGTTGTGTTTTTCCTATGTTCCCTTCCCGTTCTAATTTGCGGTATGGGGGGCAATGTCCTGCGCTCCTGCCATACCTGCATCAACCCCGATTCCGCTCCGAGATCTCCCGCGTCCCGTGCAACTAAAGGTTGTCGGGGCTGCCGGCGCGGGCTTTCCCAGCCCCGCACAGGACTGGGAGGAATCAGCGATTAACCTCGTCGACCTCCTCCGCCTCGATCGTGCTGCCAGCTTTGTGTTCCGTGTCAGCGGACAATCTATGCTCGATGCCGGTTTGTTCGATTCCGATGTGCTTGTGGTCGATCGCGACGCGAAGCCGGTAAACGGCCGCATAGTCATCGCTGTGGTGGATGGCGGATTTGTCGTCCGCCAACTTTGCGTTCGTAATGGCATCCCGACGCTCGAGGCGCGGAACAGCCGCATGCATTATGATCCGGTCGTCGCGGATGAGAGCGTCGAGGTGTGGGGCGTGGTGCGTGCCAGCGTCCGCAACCTTCAGGCCTGATCCGTCATGAGCTGGGCGATCGTCGACATCGAGAATTTCTATTGCTCGGCCGAGCGGGTCTTCGATCCAACGCTGCGCAATGTGCCGCTGATAGTGTTATCGAATGGGGATGGCTGCGCCATCGCAAGATCAGCTGAAGCCAAGGCTCTTCACATTTCCATGGGGGCACCCATGTTCAAGATACGCGACATCGTGAAGCGTCATGGCGTACAATATCGATCGAGTTCCTATGAACTCTACTCGGACATGAACCGTCGTTTCAATATGGTTCTGTCCGAGTTTAGCGATACCGTCGAGATATATTCAATCGATGAGTCGTTCTTTCGCTTGCCACTTCTACCTTCTGGCCTTGGCGATGTTGAGCAAGCTCAGCGCATCCGCGCAACCATTAAACAGCATGTCGGCCTCCCAACCCGGATCGGACTTGGCCCGACACGGACGCTGAGCAAAGTCGCCAATGCTCTGGCGAAGGCGTCAGAGAAGGTATGGAACGGTGTCATCGACCTTCACGACGAGGGCCTTCGCCGGCGCATGTTCGCCGAATGGCCGGTCGAGGAAGTATGGGGCATCGGCAAAGCCATGGCGAAGCGCCTGCACCCATTAGGCATCCGCACAACAGCCGATCTTGCAGCGATGCCCCCCGATGTTGCCCGCGACGTCGGTACTGTCGTGCTCGAGCGCCTGGTGCGAGAGTTGAACGGCGTGGAGTGCAGCGACTTCCAGCCAGAGCCTGAAGCACTGAAGTCCACTGCGGTCACGCGGACGTTCGGAGATCCGGTCCGCGATCGTGAGGTGCTGCGCGAAGCGATGGTAAGACGGGCAGTACGCGCAGCCGAAAAGATCCGCGCTCAGAAACTTCAGGCTTGCAGGTTGATTGCGTTCGCGCACGGCAGCCGGTTCAAGCCTAATGCTCCATCGGCGTCTAAAGTCGCCCGAATGTCACCCTCGACAAACGATCCTCGCGTGATCGCCGGCACCGCGGCGCGCATGGCCGAAGCAATGTTTGAGCAGGGCGCGGTCTACAGTAAGTGCGGCGTCATGCTAGAAGGGTTGGAGCCGGAGTCCGGCGCACAGCAGGATCTCTTTGCCTCACCTGATCCACGCTCACCAGCCTTGCTGGCCGCGCTCGACGGTATCAATGACAGATTCGGCCGCAATACGCTGCGCCTCGCATCTGAAGGTATGGGCGCCAAGTCATACGATACCAAGCGCACCTTCAAAAGCCCGTCATGGACGACGCGCATCGACCAAGTGCCAGTTGCTCGCTAAAGGCGGCGCGACGCCAGTGATCTGCGAGAACGCTTAACTCATTGCGGAGCGAGCCAGATCAGGACCATCGTAAGCGATGCACAGAACAGGGACAGCCAGATGGCAATCTGGCTGTAGATGTGCAGCGCTACCCCAATCCAGGAATATCGACGCCGTAAGATAGCTCCGCTGCCAACTGCAATAAAGAAAGCAGCGGTGACCGGCGGCGTGATGGAAGGGGAGCGTTGCAGCGTCGCCTCCACTAGCGGAAGTAGGCCCAGCGCTGACACGATTAGCCAAGAGAATCCAAGCGTGCAGTAGCATACTGGATCATTGATCACTTCTGAGGAAGTGGTGTCAGGCTTCAAGGTTGCCAATTTTGCGCCTTTGTGAGATTCATGGCTTGAAGGAACAGGCCATGAGTATGATCGATCTAAATCTATATAGTGCGACCTCAAGCCGTGAAGAGGGGCCATTGATCACTTATGATCTAAGTGCCCATGATCGTGTGATTGAACCCTACGCGGACGAAGAGGGGAATGAAACCCTTGGTGGTCAAATCGGTTATGCAATTGCATATCTACTCATGGTCGCATTTATTATTTTCGGATTTGTATTTAGATAACTATTCTCTCAGTTTTGGGTCGTTGAAAAATCCCTTGTCCAAATCTTGATTGACAGAGGTTTGGACAGCGGCCCCTTTACCGACATAGCCTTGGCGCAAGACGCGCTTCGCTTCCCCGATAGCCTCCACTTCCTGCCTACCAGCCTCGATCTTTGCGCCCACATCCCCAGGCACGGCGGGGCCCGATAGGGTCGGTACGCTTCCAAGACCGTGCGGTTGGTAATGAGCACGAACGTCACTAGCATCCGGGATTTCTGAAGCAGGATCGACCTCATTCAGCGGCGATGCAACTATCTGCGGACCGACCGTTTCCCAAATGGCCTGACTGCGCTCGTCCAGGAAGCGCGAGATCATTGCGTCTCTGACTTGCCGCTCCTGTGCGGTGAAAGTCGTTTGGTGCAACTCAGGAGCAATCCCTGGAGGCATGCGGCCAGCTTCCTGACGATACCATTGCGCAAGTTCCTGACTTAGGTTCTCGCTGAATTGCATATTATGACTCTCAGCATAGCTGATATCATTGGAAAGCTGCTCGGCCAACTCATTGAGATGACGCATTCTGTTATCATGAGAATATGCGTCAGTTAGTGAATCTTCGCTTGCTACATAGCGGCTATTAGACATGGACGAGCGTGCAAACGAGCCGCCGCGATTATAGGAACCATCGGTCGCGCTATAGTTTTCTCCGTTTGCGTGATCGTTGCGAATGCCGTCACTAGACTGAGAGGAGTCTTCGCTTGTTACTGCTCTGCCCGAGGCATGTTTCAAATCCCAGGTTTGATTAGCAGTCCAGGTTTTCGATCCACTGACTCCAGGGAGAGAGTCCGCAACCTTACCAAGAATACCCTTCTTACCGCGGCCTGCGGCTGCGCCCGTGCCTGCACTGTCGCTTTGGGCTGCGCCCTGACCCTTGCGACCACCGTTACCTCCAAGGCCCGCATTAAAGCCACCACTTACGCCGTCAATTTCCTGAGAGCCACGAGCATAGCTGTTATCAACCCGCAGCGTATCTGAGACACCCGATCGAGTTTCAATTCCATCGTGAACAGCATGAGATGTACGATCGGACAATTCATGGTTCGTACCAGATTGAGTGCCACTTGCACTTTCGGAACCTCGCGTGGTTTCCGCAGAAGTATTTGTGCCGGACCTGTTTGAATGGGCCGCAGTTACTGTGTGTCCGTAGCTTTCTTCCTCGCTCTGAGCTGCGCGACGAACGGCACTAAGTTGCTCACGCATTTCAGCAACGCGGGTACTGTTCATGGTCGCACCGAACGCCAACTTCGACATCGCCCCCGACGTATCAGTGACGATCGACCCGTCAGCTTGGTAGGTCTCAGTCGCACCATTGGCCATGCGGTTCGTGAACGACGACGCGCCCGTCGAAAACGTAGGCGCGTCAGACCACTGATTGCTCTGACGCATGTTCGACGTCAGGTTCGCGAAGCTCGTATTCCCGTAGGAATAATTGCCGGTAGTCTGCTCGACGGCCGCTGCTTCGGCCGCGTTCTGCGCCGGCGCAAGGATCGAGGTCGCCTGCCCAGAAATGCTCATGGCACCGCGAGCCAGACCCGCAGCAATGAAGGGTACGCTCATAAGCATGAAACCCGCGATCGTCGCAGTCTCGGCATTCACCGCGCCGATCCCGGCGTAGCTGGATAGCGTGAGCCCGCCCGCGGAGACCGCGTTTGAAGCGCTCTCCGCCCGCGTCATGCAGATCATATGAAGGATGACGTAAAGCGGACCCCAGGCAGCGAGGTAGAAGAACCCCGTCACATAACCCTTGAGCGCCTGTACCCCGGTCTGGGGCATCAGAAACAGCGGAAAGATCACCGGGAACATGGCGTAGAAGACAACAGTCAGCACGATATTGAGGATCGGCACCCACGACATCGCCTGCTGGGCAATCGAGTTGTATGTGTTGCGCGCCTGAATGTCGGCGCGGGTTGTCGCAAAGGCGTCCATCGAGGCGCCGCCGGTGCTCCCGCCCATAGCGTCGCGGGCCTGCATGAAGGCATTGATGGCGCTATTCTGCCGCATCGACGAGGTATAGTCGCTGGATGACCCGGTGAAGGTCTGGTTCACGATCGGGACGTCTTGCCGCAGCTTCGCAGCCGCAGCCGTCTCACTGAGGTTCGTGTAGGTCTGACGGCCCCAAAGCGGCGTCGACGCATCGATGATGGTGTTCCACTGCCCTGTCAGCGCCTGATAGGCGGCCTGACAGGTGATGATGGTATTGCTTACGGAGCCACCACCGTCGCGCTCAAGCCAAACCTGCGACCTGGCCGGAGATCCGGGGCCGATGGACGCCCAGAGGTCGGTGCTGCTTGCGAGATCCGTAAGGGATTTGAAATTCAGGAGCACATCGCCGAACACGCAATTCTTGTAATGGTTCTGCAGGTTAGTCGCGAACTCGGCATCACGGATCTGGAAGTTGCGAGTCGCGTCAAACAGGCGCGATCCGTAGATCATGCCGTTGTTGGAATAATTGAGCTGGCTCGGCATCGTGAAGACGGTCTCGGCCGTCCGGGTCAGCCAATCGCCCACTTGGCTGGAGAAACTGGCGATCACGCCAAGTCCAAGCGGCACGTTGGCGACCGTAGCGGGGGCGAGGGAAGGGTTGATCCGGTCCGTCACTTTGACGTCGACGGTCGGAACCATCAGGCAGGAATAGATCAGCGTCGAGCCAAGGAACCAGTTCATCCAAACGCGGAAATTCAGCGTGAACGCCACGGAGAGCAGGGCATAGATAAGGCCAATTACCATGACGACCTTGATGAGCGATCCATAGCCGCCGCCACCTGTCCAAGCCGCCACGGCATTGAACGTGTTGACGATGTACTCCCCGCCACCAATCGTGAAGACCTCGACCATGCCTGTTTCCTACCCGCTTAGTTGAGACCCTGGACGTTAAGGCCGCGTGAGAAATTCAGCGCGGCCGCCATCCCCGGCGACATTGCGTTCTGCAGCGTCGATTCCAGCGCGATCGACTTATTGATGAGCGCGATCGAGATATTCAGCGTGTTCTTCACCTTCACATCACGCTCGGCATACTTGGAACGCGCCTCGCCGAGTTGCTTGCGCCACGTCTCGGCAGTTGCCTGATCCGCTGGCTGAAAATGGACCTGCGATTGCGTGACCCTGTCGAGCATATTCTCGATCATTGAACTCAGGAGATTGACGGCCACGATCTCCGCGAGGGCATCGGACTCGCTTTCGCTGAAGCTGCCGTGGGCCATGGCCTCGACAGCAAGCAACTTATAGAGCGGCACGGTAGTCAGCGACAAAAGCTGCTGCTCGGCCGACGAAAGTGCAGCATCGGTGCGGATCTTGTCGCGCATCGAGGTGATCATGCCCTTGATGCGCGGTCGCAGCGCCACGTTGGTCGGAATCGACAGGTTCTGCTCAGAAACCTGAAGGCACTTGTCATCATCGGTGCAGGTTAGGATCTTCGCCGTATTCCCGGTCTGCGTACCATCCAGAAGCGCTGTCACCACAGCATCCTCGGCAGGCCCGATATACTGGATCGAGGCCGGATTGCTGCCCTCAGCCTTGTTGACGATGATCGTCCCGACGACGGTCATCAGGTATTCGGAAAACTCGGCGTCGAAAGCGCCGAACTTCTGAGACCGCTTCAGGGCCTCCCAGGTGTAATTGCGCGGCTCTCCCGGAATATGCTCATTCATGGTGGCGTCGCTGTTATTGGCGAGCACAGAGTCGATCTGCCCGTCAGCGCCGCAGCCCTGCCGCGAGCGCGCCCAATCCGAAAATACGCCCTGGCTGTTGCCGACGGCCGCGCAGATTGTCGAGCGCGCGCCCTGCATCTGGGGCCATACAGCTCCGACCAGACCCTGCGCCGCCTCGCACGACGAGATGTTCATCTGGTTCATCTGCTGGGCCGCCTGCTGAAACTCGCCCATGATCTTGCCGATCTCGGGTGAGACGCTGTCGATTGCCAGCTTGAACGCGAAGCCAAGCGCATTGTTGGCCGTGGCCTTGAGCATGGCCACCATTTCGGCAGCGTTGATGAAAGAAAAAGACCCGGTGAACAGGTCGATGCCCCCACATCCCGCACGAGCGCTTGGCAACTGCAGGTTAAAGGGTGACACGCTCTTTTGCGGAAAGCGCGTCCATGCGTTGCCGAGCGAATAGTAACCCGCCGACTGCCCCTGATAGGCGGTCGGACCCGTCACGTTCGCGGCGCCACCAGCATCGTTGAAGAACGAGTTCATCGAGCTGGCGACATCAGCACGCGCGATGCCGATCGGCACCATGCTGGCGGCCCCAAGGCTCAGGGCAGCGGCGGCAAGCCGCCGACGAAAGGCGCGGAAGCGGGAGGAGGGAAGGGCCTTGCCGCAAGGGGAGGGGGAAACGTCGACCATCAGTAGTCACTCCCGACCTTGGTGTTGGTGAGCATGAAGATCCGATCCATGATTTCGTCGGCCGAGAGGATGCCGAAACCGATGGGCACGGTCTTCTTGGTGGCGGTATCGAACAGGACCAGCGCAGGCGTCGCGTTAGGCACGCCCATGCGCTCACGCTGGCCGGAATCGACCACGTAATTCGGGAAGTCCTTGCTCGGGCCACCGTCCGTCGAGACGGCCATCACAGCCAGGCCATGAGAATCCGCGACCGACCGCAGGATAGGCGCGAAGATTTCGCAGGCACCGCAGCTCTGCGCGAAGAAGTAGAACATGCCATAGCGCTGGCCGAGGTGAGAGAGCACCTGGCTGCGATCGGAAGTGCGGTTGTCGGTCCACGCCCGCTTGGCAACCGTCGAGACTGGCCGCTGCAGCGTGTAGTCGATGTCGGGGTTCTGCCACAGGGCGCGCTGCCAGGTGTCGGAGAAGGTGGAGGCGCGATCGAGCTGCTCACGCTGGAAGCGGACATAGGCGATCACGTTTTCCTCGCTAGGCTCGAGGATCGCGCGCGCCTTCAGTTCGTCCAGTTGCTTGGCGATCGCCGCGATCCGCTCACTGGCGGACTGCGCCGGCTCGGCCGTCTTCTGCTCGCTCGGCTTAGGCTTTGGACGCTCGCAATAGAACCACTGGCCCAGCTTACGCTCGCGGCAGTAGAAATCGTCATCGCCTTCGCCTGCCGCGAGCGCATCGTCAGCGGCAAGAGCCGGCACCGGCAGGGCAGGCGCCAGAGCCAGTAGAATGGCGCCAAGGCGGGCAATGCGGCCGCGGCCGCGGATTTCCAGAGCATTACGCTTATAGCTAGTCATCGACAGAGTGCTCCCCATCCAGTTCCTGCATCGCGATGCCCAGGACGGACATCATCCGGGCCACATCGAGCATGCTCGTGCCCTGATCCATCATCCGCACCAGACCGCGCAGATGCGCGCGGCCGTGCCGACGGCCCTCGATCGTTGGTCGGACACCGCCAGTTTTCCTCTCGAGCCATCCACGCCCGATCATCGCGCGAAACCGCTGCTCGATCTCGAAGGCGTCGAAGTGGCAATCGAACCAGTGCCCCAGCGTCGCAGATACCTCGCCGGCAGACGTGACCTTGATGGCGCGATGAACCCGCATGAAGATCGCAAGGTCGAGAACACTCATATCGATCAGGCATGGCACATTCGTCCCAACGCCACCGGCGTCATTGGCTGGTGTGGATGTCATAGTAGTCCTGGATCTTGTCCTGGATTTCGCTCAGCGTGCTGACCTCGTCGGGCAGCTTGGCGGCATCCACGAACTCGGAATAAACCTCGGTGAAGTCCATCACGGACAGATCGAGGCGCGAAAACTCGTCGATGGTGAAGCCCTGACACTGCTCCTTCTTGGGCTTGCCCCACGGCTTGTTGAGCTGGATGCGGCCCTGCTCCTGAAGGATGCGCGAGAGCTTGCTCTCAAAGCAGCAATAGGCCGTGCGCTTGGTCTTGCAGATGCCCAGCACGCTCGATGAGCAATAGGTGCCAACCTTGTGGCAGAAACCCATGCGATCCTTGATGTCGAGCATCTTTTCGTCGGTGGAGCACAGGAACATCGTGAGGAACGGCGTCGCTAGCGCGGCGATCGCGGTCGGCCCACCGGCAATGGCGGCAGCACCGGCGCCGGCGGTCAGAAGGCCCGACGTCTTGCCCGCACAGCAATTGACCAGACCGAAGACTGGCTTGTGGCAGGTGTCGCGTTCACCGGAGAAGACCGTGAAATTCTCCTCGTCGAACTCTTCACCTGCCTGACCCAGCGCATGCAGCGCGACCAGAGCATCCTTGAACTCGGTCGAGGCTTCACGCTCGATCGTCTCGCAATCGCCATTGATGCAGTAGACGTCATTGCCGCAGACATACTGCTTGGGATCGTCGGTTGCCGTGGTCGGCACCGGGCAGCGATAGACCTTCTGGCTGACCTTGCAGGCGCCAGGGGTGTAATCGGGATCGTCCTCGTCATCGATGCACTCGTCGCGAACGTAGCTGCATTCAGGCTTGTCATCGAGTTCCCCGCAGTCGTTGCCCTGCGTGATCTCGTTGCAGGTATAATTCGTCTGCCACGCCCAGCAGGGCTGCGTTACCGGCACGCCGTTGATGATGCGGGTCTGCGGATCACTGTCGGTGCAAACCTCAGCGCTTTGCGCCACGCATTGCGCATTGTTCTCGAGCGCCGTGCAGCCGTTGACCTTGTTTGTCGAAATGACAGGCGCCGCATTGTCGACCCTGAACCAGTGCTGCCCGGTTGTGCGCGAAATCACCGGATATGTTCCGGAGAAGATAGTGTTGCCCTTAACGCTGGCCTGGACCGAACACTCCATCACCTGAAGGAGCTGGTTGCCAAAATCCTTGTTGCAGCTTCCTGCCGCGGTCGACCCATACTCGGCCATCGTGCCGCAGTACGACGCCGTCCCGACCGCCTTGCAGGTTCCCGCGGCGATTTCGTCGGCCATACTGTCCGGGTCAACGTAAGGCCCGATGGTCGACATATGATAGTAGTAGAGGGTCCGGTTCTCGACCGAGACATTCAGCGTCGATGTGCAGGTGCGCGGCACCTCGTCGAGCTTGGACCCATAATTGCAGGTCGCCTCGTAATAGCTGACATTCCCGCCACCGGGAGGCAGCGGGGTGCAGCTTCCCGCCTGTCCGCCCATCTGTTCGCCCTGCAGATAGGTGTCAGGGTTTGCCTCAATCTCGGTCGCGCGCCGCGTTGTATCAAGGATCTCCTGCGCGTCGAACTGCGGCCGCGTATCATTGGCGTCGGTCGTCACCGAAAACGCCTCATTGCTGCTCGCCTGCGCGCCGGCATCAGCCACGAGCTTGTCGGGATCGTCGAAGTAGCTGCTCTGCGGCAGATCGGTCCCCTGATAGCCGGGCACCTGATCGCGCATGGTTTCGCTCGGCACCAATGCGTCATTGGCACGCATGTCCGTTGCGAAGTTCTTCCCGTCCTCCTTGGCCTCCTGCACCGTGCTCTGCGCGAGCACTGCGCCGGCGCCCGCGAACGCGATCGGCAGGATCAGAGAAAGGGCGAAACGGCGCATCTTAGCTGGCCTTGCCCATGTTGCGCAGCGCCACCGAGGCGACGCCGGCACCCGGACCATGCCCATCAACGAAGGACTCGAGCACATAGTTGACCGAGACGTTGCCGGTCATGCGATCGTGCGGCGGCACCACCGTCTTGCAGTTGAGGCCCGCGCACAGATCGAAGTCGGACGATACCGCGATATAAGTCGGCACCGCCTTCACGTCGAAAGCGCGGAAGAGCCGGGGATCGATCCCGACGTTGGAAAGCTGATCCTGCTCCGTAACCACCTTGGAGAGCGCGGTCGTGAACGCCTTCAGGGAGTTGTTGGGGAAACCCCGGAAGACGATGATACCACCGGCCTTCGACGTGTCCGCGATCATCTGGCGGAGCGCCTTGGGCGGCATGGACAGGCTCGCGAAGACGATGAATTGCGGCGCATCACCCTTCTTGGCCGCCACGTTCTGCGAGGCGCCCTGGATGATCTCGTCGAAGTCGAACGGGCCTTCGCCGTTCATCGGCAGATCCGCTTTCGCCAGATCGGTCAGGCTATCGGTGCCCTGTTGCTGGACGGCCAGGGCCTCCTCGCGGAAGGCTTCGCCGCGGCCCTTGACGTGATCGGCAAAGGTCTGGGCATCCTCCTGCATCGCGGCCGCGCGCTTACGCACGGCCTCAAGGTCGAGGCCGTCGATATTCTGGGCGATAGCCTGGATGCCGGCGACCGCCGAAATACCGGCTATGGCGGCAATCACGATGGTTCTGCGTCGCATCGGATATGTCTCCTAGAGCACACAACAGTTACGCTTGCGCCAGACGAGGTAGCCCATGTCCTCGCCCTGGACGGGGTAGGAGCGGCCAGTCTGGGGCGGCAAAGTCGAAGCACCGATCGGCGAACAACCCATCTTCCCGCTCACTGTCGGGATCGGATTGGTCATCTGGATGCGGTACTGCTGTTTCTTGAGCACCGGCATCAGGTACTTGTCGCACATGCCCTTGCTGCCCATCGTGCCCCAAGCGAGGCCCTGACGGTGCATCTTGAAAGCGAAGCGGGAGAGGGCGAGGCGCGATGCCTGCACATGGCCGATCGAGGACGAGATGTTGCCGTTCATCGGGTACATCGAGCCCTGACAACCGGCGCACCAGAACGTCACATCGAGCGGGAGGCGGGCGGTCGCGGCGATGCAGTCACCGGCGCAGGCAGCCTTGGCGATCGGATTGGCGAAGATCACGACCTCGGGATTGATGATCGTGGTCAGCGTGTCGTCCTGCCAGAGCGGGTCGACTTCGGTCATGTAGGCAATGTCGAACGATGCCTGCTCGAAGCAAAGGAAGTCCGTCAGGATCTCCATCCAGTAGAGGAGGGGATAGACGTACCAATGGACGTGCCACTTGGACGTGTTCTGCGCCTGGCCGCCGACCTGCGAAGGGCCCGTGAACTGGCCCTGGCCGATGTCGAAGCCCGGCGCGATCTTCATGCCGCCAAGGTTCACGAAGCACCACGGCTTCACCGAGACGTCAGCGAGGCGAACCGGCTCCCAGAAGCCCGCTGCGATGCCGATGCGCGGAATCGGGCTGCCACAGGCGCAGATCGGAAGGCTGGGATTGTTCGTATCGGGGCGCGTGCTCGGCCAAATGCTCAGGCCACCGATCGAAAGCGGGAACAGGCATGACCAGCAAACATCCGTGATCGGGTTCACGAACTTGCCGGTGCATCGCGACTGCGCCTGCGCCGATGGGGCGAGCATGGCCGAAGCGAAGAACATCGCGAAGATCGCGATGAGGCAGCGCAGCGATTTCATGATGCCGTCTCCTGAGACGTCGCCGCATCAAGCCAGGCCTGATCGGCACGGTTCTTCCGAACCACATAGAAAGCCGTGTAGACGGCCGTCGAAATCAGAAGCGCGGCGATGCCAATCGGCGCGAAACGGCCAATGATTGCCGTCAGCGGCGAGACGAACGCCACGGTCAGGGCGCACAGGATGCACAGCACCTGAAAGGTACGGCGCATGGTCTTGAGCCTCGGCGTCTCTGGCGCTGCCATCGGCGTTCTCAGCAAGTCGAGCCACAGCGGCATCAGCTTGCCCCCTTCAGCTTGATCTCGGAGACCTTGATGACCTTGCCATCCTGCTCGGCCACTGCCGGCGTGTGGCGCACCCCGAACTTGCCGGTCAGGCGGCCCTCCTGGTCGAAGTAGAAGCGGCGCTTGCGCGCGGTCATCTCCTCGATCGGCGAGCCCGACACGAGAATGATCTTGGCCTTCAGGTCGGAATACTGGCTGGTCGCCCATTCCATCTGCGCCTTGTCGTCACCATCGACGAAGACGAGGGCCTGATGCATGGCCACGAAATCCAGCGGGTTCACCGTCTGCCCTGCGCGGGCGACATAGTTGCCCTTCTGGTCCTTCACGTCCTTCTCGATGACGATCGTTGGATCGAAGGCCCAAACCCGCGCCTGCGTTGCCGGCGTGATGCCCGCAACCGGCGTCGGACGACGAACCTTGGCCTCGGCCCGCCGAGCGAACTCGGCATTCATCCGGTCGATGCCGCCAGATGCCTGCAGCTTGGTCAGGCGCTGCTCGATCACCGAGAGAAGATCGGTCTCGATGATCGGGAACGTCTGGCCGACGACGCCGTGATCGCTTGCCTGTCCCGCCGACGAGAACGTCAGGGCACAAAGGAGAATGAGCGAGCCGTTTTCGAAAAGACGCTTCACAGGATCGCCTCCCCGACACCGACGATCTTCTTCGCGCAGGCGTAGCCGATCGCGGCATAACGGCTGTCGAACCCATCCTTGTGCGGCGTTCCGACATAGTAGCAGCCGCGCGGGATAGTGCCGGTAGGGCCCGCAGCAAGCGGCTCTCCGAACCGGGTCAGGGGCTTCATGCGGCCGACAACGCGGCCGTTTACCAGAACCTCTGCCCCGCGGTGCGCCACGGTATCACCCGGCATGCCGTAGACGATCTTGCCGAACATCTGCTTCTTCGCGCCGAAATGACGGATCACCAGCGGATCTGCAGGCGGCACGAAGAAGACGTACTGACCGCGCTGCGGCGTCGCCGTCTTGTGGATCACGAAGGCCCAATTGGGCAGCGATTCAGAGGTGTTGATCAGCAGCCCATGGGTGTCGCGCCAATCGCAGATGGCGGAATAGGCGATGCTGCCGGCGATGAAGAGGCCGAGCGCGCCCCACAGGCGCTTGTTCGGCCGCCAGCCTTTGGGCTTGTCCCCGATCGTCAGACCGTCACTGACCGCCTGCGCCATACGGCCCTCCAAAGCTAGAGGGATCGACCATCGGTGCCGCCGCCGCTGAAGCCTGTTCAGGCATCGGCCCGAATGCCGAGGGGGCAGCAGCAGCCTGCGGCGGCGCCGGCCTTACAGGCACCTGCGGAATGGGCCCTTCCGCTCCGCTCTGCATGACCTCCTCTGCGGAGGCGGGCTTTGGCCGCTTCACGCCCGAGGCATAGACGGCCTTCATCACATGCGGAGTAATGTCCTCGACGCCCTTGGAAAGCACCGCTTCCCCGACAAGGATGACCTGGCCCGATGCACTGCGCCGCTGCAGCTCGCCATCGAGCGAAGCCATGAACCTGCGCATTTCCGCTTCGACTTCCTGGGGCGGACTGGCGCTGCGGGCCTGCGCCTGCACATAGTCACCGACAATGGCCGACAGGTTGGCCTTCACGATCTTCTGCGGCGGCTCCATGATCGCGCGCGTCACCCACATGCCCCAGATCAGCATGACGATGATCGCCAGTCCCACCACCAACTGGCCTGCCGTGTAACCGGCAAAGACCGTCTTACGCGGCTTTGCGACCGCAATCGCCGGGCCAGCAGGAGCAGCTGCAGAAGAGGGGGAGGGCGCAGCTGCAGCTTCGCCAAGAGCCTCGCTCTCTGCCTCCATCGAGTTATTCCAGGTCGGTTCGCTCATGCGCCTTGCTCCAGGCTCAAAGTGTCGCGCGGCACGATCGCGTGCCGGCGAAAAAAGACGATCACACCGGCGACAACGAGGTGCAGCACGGCGACGAGAACTTTGAAATCAGCGATGCGGGTCGCTTCGGCCGCGACGTAGCGGCTCGAGAGATTGGCCAGCTGGTGCATCATGCCATCGAGGCTGAACCCGCCGATCGCGACGAAGAACAGGACGAAGGCGCCCCAGGTCATCAGCAGTGTCACGGCGAGAAAACCGACCGTGTGAAGCAGCACGAACAGAAGGAACCGAAGACCGGCTCCGCCTTCCTGCCGAGCCTTACGTTGCACGCTGATGCTGGCCATGTCGCTTACTCCGCTGCGATGGGAACAGCGTCGTCGCCGCCCCACTTTTCAGGGTTGTTGGGGAATGCGACCCGCTCGATCGCCTCATCCATGGAAACTCCATGACCGAGCAGATCGTGGATCATCGCAAAGGTCTTGGGCGAGGACGAGAAGACAGTCGCGGAATAGGGATCGAGGACGAGCCTACCCGTTGCCTGCATGTCAGGCCCCTTGATGAACACATCCGAATATTCGATGCCGCTACGCTTGAGCGAGCGGACCAGCGCATCGGTGTGATCGTCCATGTCAAAACGGCCGAGCCGCTTGAAGTCGTTGATCGTCTCCTCCTTCTGCGCGAGGATGACCGACCAGTCGCTGTTCTCCAGCGCCGCGCGCGATCCGTCGGACTTGTAGTAGTCGTTGAGGCTCTGGGTGGCCGTCACCAGCGAGGCCCCATACTTGCGGCAGGTACGGGCATAGGCTTCGATGAAATCTGCCATCGAACCGCCCTTGAGCATCTGCCACGCTTCATCGAGCAGCAGGGCTTTCGGGATCGAGCGATCGACACGGCGCATCATCTGCGACGCCATGAACATGATCGCGGTCAGCACCACCGAGCGCAGTTCCTCGCGTGAGGACAGGTCCGACAGTTCGAACACCGTCAGGTTCGCCTTCAGCTCGAAGGAGACATCGCCCTGGAAGAAGCGACCATAGGTGCCGCTGGAAGAAAAGGGGCGCATGGCGATGCCGAGATCAACACCGAGCGGATTCCCGGTCTCGGTCAGCGCTGCGATCACATCGTCGATCGATCCGCCGCGACCTTTCGCACTCCAGACCTCGTTGACCGCTCCGTCGATCAGGCCGCGCTCGGTGTCATTGAGCTTGTCGACGTGCCGGGCCATCTGGTTGACGATGGACTTGAGCATCGCGAAGCAGTCCATGAGGTAGTCCTCATCCTGCTCCGCCATCTCGGCGTCGATCATCGAGAAGGGGTTGATGCAGAACCCCGAGGACATGGTGAACTCGACGAAGGCACCGCCTTGCAGCTTGGCTGAATGCTCAAACGAGCGGCCATCGTCGATTACCACCACCTTGGCGCCGGCACCGCACAGGGCAGAGCACAGTTCCTGCAGCGCCACCGACTTGCCCGAGCCGGACTTGCCGAACACCGCGACGTTGTGGTTGCCCGAATTGTTCTCAAAGGGCGACCAGAAGAAGGGCTGCCCGCGCCGCCCGATCAGCATGAGATGCGGGACTTCGCTACCCAGATATTCCCCCTGGATCGGGGCGAGGCTCGCCGCCGTCGTCGTCAGGATCGAGCGAAATCGTTTCATGTTCTTGAGATCGAACGAGAGCCCATTGGCCATCGTCATCGGCATCGCGGCGAGAAGGCCCTGGATTTGGAGATAGCGATCGTCAAGCAGATCCCATCCGGCTGCCCGGTACACCGATTTCAGAACGCGCTCGTTGGCATCGCCTTTGCCCTTGGGCGAAAAGGACGTGACCGAGTAGAACGCCTGGATCAGCTTGCGGCCCTGCCGAAGCTCATCCTTCACGAACTCCCATTCGCGCGATTGTTCCTTCAGCTGGGGAAGCATGCGCGCCGACTTGGAATCAGCAAGGCTGGTCGTGCGCATGAACTTGCGCGAAGCACGCATGCTCGAGGCTTCTGCGTCAGGGAAATCGAGACACAGGTTCGTCGACACAGGGCAGGGCATGCGCAGCTTGTCAGCAAACATATCGCCGATCAGCTTAGCCATGTCCCACGGCGCCCAGCGCTGCGGTAGGTTGCGCACCGAGAAGGATCGCACGTCGAATACGTCAGGGTAGATTTCCCCGATCTCGGGCGCATCATCGACAGTCTTGCCGGTGGGTCGGAACCGCTCGGTGCGCAGCAGGATGCGATCAGGCTCGATCTTCATCTCCAGATCGTGCCGCACAGCCTGGTCTGCGATCGGATCGAATGGGTTGTAGATGATGTTGTCATCGCCCGGTGCCGTCGTGGGCGAGGTAATATCGTCGATCCACGCAATCAGCGCCTGCGGGTCCATCGGGCGCGCATAAATGCCTATCGATTCCAGCGAGGACGTGAGCCCTTCCAGAACCGAGACGATTTCCTCGTTCGTTACCCGGCTCGATTCCGGCGTAGCATAGGAAATCGCGAGGCGATGATTGCGCAGATGGAAGGGGGCGGCCGACGACAGCGAGTTCCAGACGCCATCGAGCAGGTACTCGGTGCGATGCTTGGCCATACGCTCGTAAACGCTGCCAGCCATGAACCGGGGCAGATACCATTGCGACAGGCGCGTACCGACACGCGGGCTCATCCAGCCATGGAACTGGAGCGTTCCCGGCGTCGGGATGCCTTCAGACAGAAACTGCGTCAGAATTTCCGAGGTGCGCTCGTTCGCCCCCATCATCGGTGTCGCCTCGAGGACGAAACCCCGCGACGCGCTGTTGTAGAACAGATGTGTCTTCGGATCATAGCTGCGATAGGGCAGCCAGTGGACGAGGCGGGGGACGGTTGTATCGGGCCGGTTGGTTTCAGGCTTGGCGTTGTCACCAAGCAGCGTGCCCATGATCTTGCTGAACATATTCATGGCTGCACTCCCGGAAACGAGCCAGCGCGCATCACTGGCAGCGGACTGGCATCCTTCGCGGCCGCCTTGGCTTCAGGCGCAGCCCGGCCAAGCGCCGAGCGGATCGCCGGATCAGCCTCAACAGCGGCAATCGCGGCCTTGCCCTTCGCGGTCGCATGCTGGGGCACCGAGATCATCGGTCCAGCAGCCACACCATCGGCGCCCGCGCCGCCTTTGACGACGGGAGCAGAAGACGCGGATGTGAGGGGGGTGGCAGGCGCCTGCGCGACAGGCTTGGGCTCGGTCTGGCGCTGGGGTTGAGGTAGGGGGGTAGGGGAGGGCGTGGAAGCCGCAACCGGCTTTGCGGTCGCCGGCTTCGCTGCCCTTGGCCTGCGCGGCGAGGTCAGGGTACGCGAGACCTGATCCTTGATGTCTCCGACCGGATCGGGCGACTGAACTTCGCCGCCATTACCAGCAGCCCGTGCCATGGCGACGGCTTCCGGCGTCGGCAGATCAGGATCTACCGCCAGCGTCTCGATCATCGGCGGTTCTGCGCGCTCGACAGCAGCGAGGAGGGTATCACGCCCTGCAGACGCCGCCACTTCATCGGGCGTTTGCGCTACGGCATTACCGGCCAGGGCCTCGGTCCACTCGCCCCGCTCGACGACCGCATGAACCGCCGACTGTTCATGAAGCCTGCCTGAAGCGTCGATCTGCGCCGGAAAGACGATGCGAAGCACCCGCTCGCGCGTGCGTACCGGCGAGCTGGCCTTCTGGTAGCCACGCCCTTCCGCTGGCGGTTCCACATAGGGACCGGCAGGCGCGATTATGCGATCGCCTTCCTCGCCCGAGATCATGGCGAGAGCGCGATCGTCGATGTTACCGCTTGGCGCGCAGATCCCGTCCGGCGCGCGACATGCGAAATCGCCCTTCACATTGCCGCCCAGCGACATGCACCCTGAGAGGCTGGCGCTGGCCAGCAGCACGCCGGCAAGGCCGATGCGCCCCCGGATCACGACTGGCCTCCCTTGAGCCAGTTCTCAAGGAACTCCTTGGGCCTGTAACCCTCGAGCACGCTGCCATCGTCGCGAACGATGACGGGCGTACCGCCCAGACCATGCTTGCGGGCAAACGCCTCGTTGGCATCCAGACCCTTGGTGTTGCAGGGGCCGGTGCCCTTGATGTCCTGCCCGGAATAGGCGGCATGAAGCGCCTTGGCCTTGTCCTTCGCGCAGTAGACCTTGTCGGCAATGTCGCGGCTCCCCAGAACCGAGATCGGCCGCTCGACGACGCGCACGTTCATCGAGGAGAGCGTGTTGCTCAAGGCACGGCAGTAGCTGCAGCGAAAATCGCTGAATACCGTGACCGTCTTGCCCGACGAATTGCCCCAGACGATCGCGCCCTCCTTGGGCAGTTCGCCAAGCGGGAGCTTCTGGAGAGGGGCCGCAGCGGCGGCTTTGGCGGCTGCAGCGGGCCGTGCTGCAAGCGCGGGCTCATTGTCCTCGGCGCCAGCAGCATTGGCCTTGGCCGATGCTCCCAGCAACATATCCGGGTTCATCTCGAGCAGGCGGGTTGCCGTCAGATCCTGGCGCGTCTCCATGTCATAGACGCGGCCGATCACCAGATAGCGCGCGGTGCGGTCGATGTAGAACAGGTTGCTGCCGGCAGTGACTTCGCACAGGCCATCGACCTTGTCGCAATTGACGCTCGTGACCTTGGTCTTGGGAAGGCGCGCTTTCAGCAATTCGGCCACGCTTTTGCTCGGCGGCGCGATGTAATCACGCGCATAGGCCAGCGTGGCGATCCCACCTCCAACAAAAGCGAGCCCGCAGGTGACATAGAGGAATGCGCTACGCATCCACGGGCGCTTCAGCTCGGTGTCCAGGTCAGGAACGACGCTTTGGGCACTGCCATCATGATGTTCAGTTGCGGACATAGACACCCTCCAGGAAGACGATTTCGACATCGACGCCGGTCGGCATTTCGATGACAGGCTGGTACTGTTCGGCACGCTCGATCAGGTACTTGCTGACCATGTCGCCGGTCTGCGAGACGCCCTCGCCAAGGCCGCCTTTCGCGATGTCGCCCATCGACAAATCCTGGCGCTTGCCATCGACGATGACGTTGGGCTGCGTCAGGGCGTTGTTGGAGTTGGCCGCAAAGCCGCGACCGAAGCCGCCGACGAGACCGGCAATGAACGCCTGGCTGACAAGGCTGCCCTCGCGGCTGACGACACGGCCACGAACACCCGTCTTGCCGCCGAAGGCGATGAAGCCCTTGACCTCGGAGACGGCGTAGCGACCGCCCGGCTGCGGGCAGGTCATCTTCTGCAGCTTGACGTAAACCTTCTCGCTCGACAACTCGCCCCGCGCAGCGCCGTTGATGAGGCAACCCTGAATCTTCGTCGTCAGGAGCTTGCCATTCTGCAGCACCGACCGCGCAGGGCCGGTAACGCGCAGGACAACCGGAAGCGGATCGGTCTGGCTCTGCACGCCTGCGGCGGCATCGACGCCGACAATCACCTTGGCCGTCGCGAAGCTGTTGGGCGGCAGATAGTTCGGGCTATCGGTGTAGACCGTGTTGCCCTTCTCGACCTTCTTGGCGTTGCCCGTGTCGGCGTTGGTGAAGGACACCATTTTGACTTCGCTGGACCGGACGGGGGGCACATCCGGCCCAGCGCCGCCACCAGCGTCAGGACGCTGATAGGTAGGGGAGCCCGGGCCGTAGAGAGCGGCGGGACCGGGCTGCGGCGCCACTGGCGTCGCCCGCTCATTGATCTGACGGCGCAGCTGCTCATTCTCGGTCTGGTAGGCGCTGACGACGCGCTGGCCATCAGCGGTCATCGACTGGTTCTGCGCGCGTAGCGCCTCGATCTGCTCGGAGAGTTGCGCGACCTTGGCGTTGGTGCCCCCGACCGACTTGAGCTGGTTCTCCTGGCTCTGGAAGCGGTTCTCCGACTGCGCCATCCACTCCTGCTCGGAAAGGTTGCGGTTGATCAGATCCTTGGTCGAAACCTGGACGTCCTCGATCTTGTCGTCGGCCTGTCCTGCGACCTTCCCGTTGTCCGAGAAGATCCACATGCTGGCCGCGACGACGCCGACCAGCGCAACACCGCTCAGAAGCATGCGCTGCTTGCGGCGCGTCTCGGTGTTGCCGTCGAGCTCATTGCCGACAGGCAAAACGCCCTCACCGCCCTCGGGGCCATCGAGCGATTTACGCGAGCGCGAGAAGATACCCTTCAAGTCCATGGCTCAGTTCCCGGTGCGAGAGACAAGGTACGCGGTCGTGACCTTGCCGGGCGCAAGGCGCGGCTCGGCGATCGAAACCGCTAGCGAGGAAGCCGGCGCGACGCTGGCCTCGGTAAGGGTCGTTTCCTGCGCGCCCTTGTTCTCGATCCGCAGGACGCGGCCCGTCATTTCCGAGCCGCGATATTCCGCGATCATCTGGACCTTGAGGTCGCCCACGTAGACGGGGCGCAGTGAGCGCTGACGCATCTCGTAGCCGTCGACGATCTGACCACCGTACATCGCCTGCACCAACTCAATCGCCCGATCCTGCGAACTGGCTTGCTGGACGCCCCGTGGCCCGGCCTCGGCGGCATCGGCCTTGGCGATCGCCGGGTTCGAGATGAAAACCTGCACCGCCTGGTCGCCTGCGATCCGGCAGATGAACTTGTAGACGTAGCCGCGCTTGGAGGTCGCGAAGAACGACAGGGCAGGGCGGGCGAAGCCGTCTGGCACCGACAGGTAGATGTCACCGCGCACCGGCTCGTTGACCACGCTGAAGTCGTCTGCCGGATTGCCGGTGTTGATCTTCGAGACCGACGCGAACTCGTCTTCGACAAGGCTGATCCGGGTGAGGTCGCGCGCCGAGGCGCTGCATTCGACCTGGCTGCCGTCCGAGGCCATCAGTGTCTGGTCGCCCAGCGCCAAGGCAGGCGCCGAAATACCCATTGCCGATGCAGCAATGAGCAACGCGCCCGTCGTGCGGGTCACAATGCACATGCGCGAACACAGCGCGGCGCCGGCGATGGCCGAGCCGATCAGGTATTGGGTGGGTGTCATGACAGCCCGCCTTTCTTCTTTTCAGGCTGGACCATCCCGAAGCCGATCAGCTTCAGGGAGAGCCCCGAATATTCCCAGCTGAACTGGAAGGTGCGAATGTCGCTGGAGACAACCTTTTGGCCGACCACCGTGTTGAGCTTGCCGGTGACGGTCGATCGCAGGTTCGCGGTATCGATCTCCATCGACTGGATCTGGAAATACTGCGAGATGCTCGAGCCGCGCTGTTCGTTGACGATCTCCAGCAGGTCCGCCTTGATCTTGCCCTGCGCGCGCGGCGAAACGATCTCGAGCACCGACTTCATCCAGTAATCCAGACTGCCCGGCGAGCGATCCAGCGTCAGGATTGCGGTGTCGCGGGTCATCAGCTCCAGATACTCGCGCGAGACGCCCGCACTCGACAGCGTCAGCGGCGAGCGCAGGACGGGCTGGAGCACGATCTCGCGGCTGCGCGTGACTGAGAAGAGGAGCAGCAGGGCGACGATGCCTGCAAGAACGAGCGCAGTGACCCCGAGCATATTACGCTGGCGCAGGATGCGTTGGCTCTGCGCGTGCTGATACGAAAATTCCATGTCAGCCCACCATCAGTCGGAGGTAGGAAGGCGGCGTGGCGCGCAGCGACGGGAACCCGCCCGGCAGATGCCAGTACGCAAGATGGATCAACCACGAAGTGGCCCGGCCCGCCTTGGCTTTACGCAAAGCCCACCAGCCCAGGAAGGCAAAGCCAATCCCGATGACGATGTGTTGGGACAGGATTCCCCAGATAAACGGGAGAACCATCGCGAGGAACTCATCAAGCGTCCAGAAGCCGATCAACTCGGGATCATCGAGATGAGAGGGGATCACATACTTGTCGGCTGCCATGCCACGCCACCTTCCAAAAGGTGCCGGCGAAGCTGCTACTTCGCCGGCAGTCGGGTCAGATCGTGGCGGTGACGGTCGAGGTGACGATCGGGATGCCGGTGCCGGCGCCGACGCCGACGCCGACCGGGATCGCGACCTGGCCGAGGCTGAAACGGCCCGAAGCAAGACCGACGATACCGCCCGCAAGCGAGAGCACCGTGATGATCTTGCCGCCCGAACCTTCGAGGAAGCCGGTGAACTGAGTCAGCGCGGTGTCGAAGGTGGTGTCGGCGCCGGCGAATGCCGGGCCGGCGAAAGCAACGGCAGCAGCGGCGAGGCCGATGACTGCAGCTGCGGTGGCTTCACGGCTCACGCCGCGGTTGAGCAGGGTCTTCATATAAGAGTCTCCTTCAATCGAGCGCATTTCAGCGCGCCCAAGAGAAGGCTGGCGAACACCTCACCGCACCGACAAGCCGGAAAAGCAGGAACATGCTTGGGGACTGGACGTTCTTTTCCGACAAGGCCGAAATGACCCTCCGAATCGCCCCCCTGGTCCCATATCGGGGACTGCTGTCCTGCTACCGGGACCGCTGTCCCCCATTCAGGACGGCTGTCCTGCTACCGGGACCACGGTCCCAACTCCGGGACCACGGTCCTGCTA